>NC_019908.1:1597222-1916667 GCF_000325665.1 Brachyspira pilosicoli P43/6/78 | reverse complement strand
ATCTATAAAATCTCTCTGAGCATCAACTATAAGCATTGCATAATTATTTTCTGATTTTTTATTATCGCTGCTTTTAGCAAACTCTTCTGCCAATTTATATATATCGCTTTGTTTGATTGGGTTTTCTTCTTTAGCTATATAATCTTCATTAACTATTTGTTTATATTCCATAAATAAATCCCCTTATAAGATTTATATAAATCATAATATAATAATAATTTTTGTAAAGCATTTTTGTTTTATAATTGTCATCTAAGTTTTTATTTTATTCAACTTTTTCCCGCCGCTACACGGTGTGGACTTCGTCAAAGTTGCAAAAAGTGCAAGTTAAGAAAGTAATACTAATTGTATTTTAGATACTAAATATTAAATCAAAAACAATAGAAATATTTATAAATATCATTTTGAAAGAAATCCATTTTATATGCTTTGATAAAAACATTATTTGCCGAGAATTTATATTGAAAATATATATTTAAAATATTACGATGCAAAATTGAAGTAAAAATGCAGTCCTTTTGCTTCTTTGGGCCACCACCGAGTAGGTGCCTATTCGGCAAAAGAAGTAGGGGTTCGGGGACTAGTCCCCGAAAATACTAAAAAATATAAAAATAATTGAGGTGCTATTATGATGAAAAAAATCTTTGTATTAATCTTAATATCATTAAACACATTAATACTAAATGCAAACATCAATAGCATATTAAATCAAAATAAAACCTACGAAATATATAAAGCTGATTATAAAGAAAAAACATTTAATGCTGTAAGATATATTAATAACAATTATTCAAAAGATAAAATAAAAGCAAAAAATATATACTCAACTTCAAGTATAGATGTGTATTTAGAAAATGGACTAACAGTAGATGAAAAAATATTAAAAGAAATATTATCTCAAACAATGAAAGCATATGAATTAGAAAAATATTTATACGGAAATATAAAAACGAAATTAATACTTCTTATAATGGATATAAACGGCGGACACACAGGAGCTAAACCATATATGCAAGGCTACTCCATATTTGAAGGTAATTATAATGAAATAGAAAACGAAAACAAAAATATAATATTTTTAGATTATATAAACGGCTGGGATAATGTTGATTCTGTATTAAACACAATAATTCATGAACTTCAGCATATAATTCATTACAGCAATTTGAGAGAAAGCAAAAAAACAGATTTTGATGTGTGGGTGGACGAAGCATTATCCGAAGCAGCAGTAATAGCATACAGAGGATATTTACCAGAAAATCGTCTTCAATACTATAACAGTGATTCTATGTATCTTATAACCAAAGGAGATTATTTTGTTAATTGGTCTAGCGGATACACTGTGCATAAATATGCAACTGTTTCACTTTTTATGTATTGGCTAGCTATACATTCAAAAAACGGCTTTGAAATATATAAAGACATAGCAAACGCACCAGAAGAATATAAACACACTTACAAAGCAATTCTATATGCTGCAAATAAAAACATAAAGCAGTTTAAAGATTGGAGCGAACTATATGCTACTTGGCTTGAAGCTAATTATAAAAATGAAACAAGCGGTTTATATGGATATAAAGGAATAATAAACACAAAACCAAAAGTGATAACAGCATCTGCCAACTTCCCAATGTCTCCGGGAGCTGCAATATATGTACAGGGAGATTTTTTCTCTGATGACAAACTTCTTAGATATGTTGAGCTTGGCAACAATGTTTATGTGGTTTATAATCCAGATGTTAATGCTAAAGGCAAAGACAGATATTTGATACTAAACTCATATTATTGAGATATACTTAGGTAATTATATTTTATTACACAATTTTCTGTTTTATTTAAGTTTTTTATTTGTGGGGACTAGCCCCCTGTGAAGCGTGCCCTTAGGGTACACACCCCCACTTCTTTTGCCGATTAGGCACCTACTCGGTGGTGACCCAAAGAGCAAAAGGACTGCATTTTTAATCAAAATAAATAATTTATAATATATTTAATAAATATTCTATTAATATAAAACTTTAGTATTTGCGTTTTTCGCGAAGCGTACCCGTAGGGTAAAAACTTTTTGACGAAGTTCGCACCGCGAGAGCGACAAAAAAGTTGATAATATATTTATTAATAAAGATAAAAATCAACAAAATATATTCGTTTTCAATATATACTAAAAGCGTTTTAAAAATATATATTTATAACTGCATTAATATTTATTATACTAATTGGCTTTATTGCAAAATTACTCTTTTTAAGAACTATAAATTTATCTTTGTCAATCTTTGAGTTCTTATAATTTTTTATAAACTTTATTCCATGCTTGTTTATATTATTATATTTTATACTAAGCGTTAGAGTTTCTTTTTTGCTGTTTAATATATCAAAATAAAATATCTGATTAATCTTATCAAATCTTATATTTTCAATTCTTTCAAACTCTGTGATAATTATTTTATAATTTTCTTTTTTAAAAAAATAACCATAATCAAAACTAATATTTTTTATTTTCTCATAGCTTTCAAAAAAAATATCTTCTAAATCTTTTTTTATAGAATCAATAAACTTAAAATTAACACGTTCTTTTAATTGAAAATTAGTACTTTTATTTAATGAGATTTTATTGTCATTATTGGTTCTAAAATTTTCAATACTGCTTTTATTTTTTGATAAATCTTCTATTGATAAATTATTAATATTCTTTTTTGTGTAATTTAATTTTATATTGTCATAAATACTAAAATTATTATTGCTTTCATAAAAAGTAGGCATTATATTTGATATAGAATATATTTCTTTATTATTCAAATTATAAACATAAGAAGTAGAACCCATATATCCGCTTGAAAAAACAAATGGATAAGCACCTATTCCAATAAACTCAGAATATCTATTTTCTACATATTTGCTTTTTTTCTCTCCTATTAGTTTATTTAATGTTTCATTATCTGAAGCCTCTATATATCTTATTAAATTATAAATTTTGGCAATCGTATTAAACATCAATAATTTATTAAAATAAGCTTTTTTATTAATCATAGCATCAATTCCATTAGCAACACTTCTAAAAAGTTTTGAAAGTGATGGTATATCTTTTATTAATAATTGTGTAGCAATATATTCTGCCTTATCAAAATCATTTTCATTGCAGGAGTATATTCCCTTTTTAAAAATATCTTCTACAAACATTTTTGAAAATGAAATTAAATTATAATCTATTTGTTTATATTCTTCTTTTATATCTTCAAGATTATTATAAAACTCTTTGTATTTTAATATGGCTGCTATTTTATGATAGCATAAATTATTATCCTTACAGATAGAGCAGATTGATTTTTCTATACGGCTGTTTTTTTCAAAATAAATTACAGCTTCTTTTAATTTTATTTCTAATATTTTATCTTCTTTTATATTTATTTCTGGAGTATTTTTAAAAATATCCAATGCATATTCAAAGTTTTTTTTGCTTGAGATTTTTTTTAATTCATCTACTGAAATATTTATTATGTAGTCAAAATTATTTTTATTAAAAGACTCTTCTTCTTTAGAATTATAATCTATTTTAGAGAGATAATCTTTTATATATAGAATTGATATTATTACATGCTTACAAATAGTTTTTGATGGGCAGGAACATACTGAGTTTTTTATTTCATCATTTTTAAATATTACTTCTACATCTTCAAAAGAGACTTTTATATTATCATCATCAAATTTTATATTTATAATATCTTTAATCTTTTCAAAATCTTTTAAAGCTCTGTTGTATATGCCTTTATTTGTAAGGGATATAAGAAAGTCTTCTTTGCAATATCTTTCTAATTCTTTTAATTTTTGAAACAACTCATCATTCATATTGGTTCTATAATATAATAAAATAAAAAACTGTAAAGCGAAGTTATTGAAATATTTAACTTATTAAAATATACTGATGTTTAACTTTTTTACTTAAATAACATTATAACATAAAAAATTATTGACTTTATAAAAATTTAAAATAACAAAACAATTAAAAGAACATAACAATAAATGGAGATAAATAAAAATGGAATTACTAGCACCAGCAGGCAATAAAGAAAAATTGGAAGTAGCATATCATTATGGAGCAGATGCAGCTTATATAGGAGGTGCTTTATTTAATTTAAGACATCAAAGCAAAAACACAACCATAGAAGAACTTGCTCAATGTTCAGATATTGCTAAAAGCCTAAACAAAAAAATATACCTTACATTAAATGCTTTCCTACATGAATATGATAAAAATAATTTAAAAGATTATTTAAAAGAAATATCAAGTTTAAATATAGATGCTTTTATAGTTTCTGACTTAGGAGTGTTGGCAGCAGTTAAAGAAGTTATGCCAGATGCCACTATTCACATAAGCACACAAGCATCAGTTACAAATAGTTATTCTTGCAAAATATATGAAAGCCTTGGAGCAAGCAGAATAATATTAGCAAGAGAGTTATCACTTGATGAGATAAAAGAAATTAGAGATAATACTGATTTGGAATTAGAGAGTTTTGTGCATGGGGCAGTATGTATGTCTTATTCTGGAAGATGCTTACTTTCAAACTTTTTAAATAACAGAGATGCAAACGGCGGAGAATGCTCACAAGTTTGCAGATGGAATTTTAAAACATACATAGAAGAGAAAACAAGACCAGGCGAGTTTATGGAGATAGAAGAGGGTGATGACCATTCTACAATATTGAGCAGCAGAGATTTACAAATGGCAGAATATTTGCATTTACTTCAGAAGGCTGGAATTGATTCTATAAAAATTGAAGGCAGAATGAAGAGTGTTTATTATGTTGCTAATACTGTGAGAGTTTATAGAGTATTACTAGATTTACTTGAAAAAATCGGCTATGAATCCTACGATGAAGCTATAAAAAAAGAGCCTATTGCAAGTTATTTAAAAGAGTTAGACACAATAAGCAGAAGAGAAAGCGATACAGGTTTTTATTTTGGGCGTGATAACATAAAGCCAACATTAAAAGGATATCTAAAAGGCAGAAGGCTTATGGGTATGATTGCAGATGACAGCGAAGAATATGCAAAAATAACTGTTTATAACACAATTAAAAATGGAGATGAATTAATTTATATAGGCAAAGATTTTTTAAAGCATAATGATAATAGATTTAAACTATTTATAAAAACAGAAGAAAATGAATTTATAGAAGTTGATAATATTAGAAACGTAGATAATGCTTATATAAAATCAAGTGTTCATAATTTCAAGAAATACGACATTATCACTATAGAAGAATAATATAGGAATAAGAGAATAGAAAAAATAAATATATGATGATATTAGCTGTAGATTTCGGACGCAAAAAAACAGGAACCGCTTTTATGGATATGAACATAAAGATTCCTTTTCCATGCAAACTAATAGAAGAAAGCAATGCAAGAAAAGTAAAACGTGCTTTGATGGACATAATAGAAGAGAAAAAAATTGATACTGTTGTTTTTGGACTTCCTTTATCTGATGAAGGAAAAGAAAGCGAGTGGTGTGCCGAAATAAGAAGATTTTCTGAGTTTCTTTTAAAAAGCGTAAAAGTAAATATTGTTTTTGTAGATGAATATGGCACTTCAAAAGAGGCCGATTTTATTTTGAGAGGAAAAAAGAAAAGTGTTAAAAAAAAGGCTAATGATTTGATTGCTGCCGTTTTAATATTAGAAAACTATTTAAATATTTTAAATAAAAATAATTAATATAAATTAAAAATAAACAAAAAACTTTACAAAGTTAAAAAAATTATTTCAAAATTCTGTTTCTTGAAGCATGTGCCAAAGCAATAGCTACAGCATCAGCAGTGTCATCTTGCTTAATATTCGAGCCTGTAAAAAGATTAACCATTTTTATAACAGCATCTTTATTAGCGTTTCCATTTCCTGTTATTTGTGATTTTATTTCTCTTGGCTTATATTCTCTAAACTCTATATTATTTAAAGTAAGTGCTAATATTATAACACCTCTTGCCTCAGCAACTTTTATTGCAGTTTTAGTATTCTTTGAAAAGAAAAGCTCTTCTATTGAAGCATTGTCTGGTTTGTATTGTTTAATAAGTGAATCTAATTGAGTATATATAAATGAAAGTCTTTGATTATATTTTTCGTTTGAAAAGGTTTCGATAAGCCCAGAATTTACTATTTTGTACTCCGAGTTTTTAGACTCTACAAAAGCATAACCGCATCTAGCAAATCCCGGGTCTATACCTAAAGTTATCATTAAATAATATTATTCTTCTTCTATTAAGTTATCTGTAATCTCTAAATTAGTAGCTACAGCAGAAACATCATCATGATCTTCAAAAAGAGAAATTATTTTCATAACTTTTTTAGCATCATTTTCAGCTATAGTCATAGTATTATCAGCAATACGTACTATTTCAGCACTTTCAGGCTCAATATTTTTAGCTTTTAAAGCATCAACTATAGAAGATAAAGCTTCCATAGGTCCAGTGATAGTAAATACTTCTTCATCTTGTTCAATATCTTCAGCACCAGCATCTAAAACTATATCCATTAAGCTCTCTTCAGTATTACCAGCAGCAGGAATGATAACAACAGCTTTTTTCTTAAATTGCCAAGAAACAGCACCGTTTTCTGCTAAGTTTCCGCCGTTTTTGCTGAATATTGATCTTATCTCAGCAGCAGTTCTGTTTTTATTATCTGTAGCAACATCTACTATGATTGCAACGCCGCCTGGAGCATAACCCTCATAAGACATTTCTTCTATATTAGCACCTTCACCAGCACCAGCACCTCTTTTAATGGCTCTGTCTATATTATCATTAGGCATGTTAGTACCTTTAGCTTTAACTATAACCATTCTTAATCTTGCATTTTGGTCTGGGTCTGGGCTACCACCTTCTTTTACTGCGATTGTAATTTCTTTTGCTATTTTTGACCAAATCTTACCTTTTTTTGAATCATTTGCGGCTTTTTTATGTTTAATACTAGCCCACTTGGAGTGTCCTGACATATTACACCTCTGTTTTATTAGATTTTTTATTTATAGATTTTATTTAAAATATTACTTGCCTAGATTATATAACAAAAACTAACTATTGTCAAATTTTATTTATTTATTTTAAAAACAAATTAAGGCATTATAATAGGAATTACAATACACTAAAAATTTATTATTATTTATTTTTTGTATAATTTACTAAAGTACCAGGATAAAAACCACCTGAACCATCTGTATATGTAAATTTAAAATTAAACTTACAATTATTTTCATCTGTAAAGTCAAGTGTCATCTCTAATATAGCTTGTTGATCTTTATAAGTGGTTTTAAACCAATAAGCTTGATAAGATGTTTCTGTATTTTTTAATATTTTACTAGCAGGTATACTAAAAACTACTCCGGAATTATTATGCTCTATAGAACCATCTTCTTTAATTGTTAAAGTATAACTTTTAGTATCATTACATTTCCAAGTACCAACATATTTATTATCTATACCTGTTGTTTTTTGTTCTTTTTTGAGAGTTCCATTTATAGGAATATCTTTACTAGAAAAATAATTATATTGTACACCTTCAATACTAGCATTATTTTCATCATTAAAGGTAATAGTAGCATCTATTTTCTTTTTTGGCTCTTTATCATATAAAAACTTATATTGAGTATCAGATAATTTTTCACCGCTTTCTATTAAAATAGGTCCAGAACCAGAACTGCTTGATGCGCTATATATAAAGTATCCTTCTTCTCCTATTACATAAACTTTATATCCATCTTTCCAAGCACCTGCATATTTAGCTAATGGAGATTGTGTCTGACCGCCGTCGCCTGTATTACCTCCATCACCTGTGCTGCCTCCTGTATCACCTCCGTCTGATACATTACCGCTTTCTGAACTATTTGGATTATTGGGATTATTTTTGGCACAAGATAATATAAAAAAGAAAGATAAAATAATAATAACTATAATTTTTTATACATAAAAACCTCCTAATTTTATTATATAAAAAATATATTAGTATTATCATAAATAACCTTATATAATTATAGTCTAATAAATAGGGGTTAGTAAATCAAATTTTTATGCAATTTTTTTAAAAAAAAAGACCCATTAGTATAAAAATACCAATGAGCTTAAACTATATTTGTAATAAGACGACTAAATTATCCTATAATTCTCATTATAGACTGATTTTTCATATTAGCATTAGCTAACATAGCAGCACCAGTTTGTTGTAAGATTTGTTCACGAGTATAAGCAACCATAGCTTGAGCCATATCAGCGTCTCTTATAACACTTTCAGAAGCGATAGTGTTTTCAGTAGCTATCATTAAGCTTTTTACCATAGATTCCATTCTGTTTTGAACAGCACCTAATTCAGCTCTTTGAGCTACTACCATTTGAATACCTTCATCTATTCTTCCTAAAGCTTGGTTAGCAGTTTCAACAGAAGAAATAGAAATAGGAGTATCACCACCAACTTGTAAGTTAGCAGCAGTCATAGCACCGATATTTACAGATACTCTTTGATCCATATTAGCACCAATGTGGAAAGTCATAGGAGTTTGAGCATCAGCAGCAAAACGACCTGTTAACATGTTCATTTTGTTGAATTCAGCTTGAGAAGCGATTCTGTCAACTTCAGCTACTAATTGATTAACTTCTACTTGAATTAAAGCTCTGTCGCTATCAGAATATATACCGTTAGCAGACTGAATAGCTAATTCTCTCATTCTTTGCATAATGTTAGTAGTTTCATTTAAATAACCTTCAGTTGTTTGAATGAAAGATATACCGTTTTGAGCATTTCTAGTAGCTTGTTGTAAACCACGGTATTGAGAACGCATTTTTTCAGATACTGCTAATCCAGAAGCATCGTCTCCTGCAGTATTGATTCTCATACCACTTGAAAGTTGAGCAATTGTTTTTGTCATTTGATTGCCAGTTAAATTTAACTGCCTGTTTGCATTTAATGCAGAAACATTATTGTTGATAATCATTGTTACTACCCTCCATGAATAGTCATTAAAAAATTATAATTTCCGAATTTATTATGTTTTAATATATTATTTAGTCATCCCCTACAAAATAATAACATAATATATAAATATATTATAATATTTTTTAAAAAAAGTAAATACTAATTTTTTTAAAAAAAATACCGATAATGGTAATTCGATTTTTATTCAACGCTTATCTTCATTAATATATTTAAAAATAAATTAATATACAATAAAATAATACCTCATATAGTTCTTAATATATCATAAATTAATAATATTATAAACAAAATAAAAAATTATGCTTGTACTATAAAATATTTTTTGTTATACTAAAGAACATATTAACTCCTATTATAAAAAAGGAATAAATTTATGTCTGTTTCTTATGAAGAAAGCGGTGTAAGCAGAGAAGAAGGCTATAAAGCTGTATCTCTCATGAAAGAAGTAGTTGCAAAAACTATGAACAACAATGTATTAAATAACATTGGAAGTTTTGGGGCTATGTATGAACTTGGTAAATACTCTAACCCTGTTTTAGTATCTGGTACTGACGGAGTAGGTACTAAATTAGAAATTGCATTTTCAATGAAAAAATATGATACTGTTGGAATTGATGCGGTAGCTATGTGTGTTAATGACGTGCTTTGTCATGGGGCTAAGCCTATTTTCTTTTTGGATTATCTTGCTTGCGGAAAACTTAATAGTGAAACTGCTGCCCTTATAGTAAAAGGTATAGCTGATGGGTGCTATGATGCTGGTGCTGCTTTGATTGGGGGAGAAACTGCTGAGATGCCTGGTTTTTACAAAGAAGGCGATTATGATATTGCTGGTTTTTGTGTAGGCGTTGTTGAAAAAGATAAAATTATAGACGGAAGTAAGGTTAAAGAAGATGATGTTATAATAGGAATAGCTTCTTCTGGTTTTCATAGCAATGGTTTTTCTCTTATAAGAAAATTGGTAAGAGATTATAATGCTACATTTGAAGATAAAAAAATTGGTGAAGTACTTCTTACACCTACTAGAATATATGTTAAAACAATTCTTAAATTACTAGAAAAATACAATATTAAAGGTATGGCTCATATTACAGGAGGCGGATTAATAGAGAATGTTCCTAGAGCTTTCAAAAAAGATTATAAGGCTGTGATAAATAAAAATAGTTTTAATACGCCTGAAATATTTAAGTATATTCAATATCTTGGAAACATAAAAGAAGAAGAAATGTATAATACTTTTAATATGGGTATTGGTTTTGTAATTATTGTTGATAAAGATGAAAAAGATAATATTATAAATGAATTAAAAGAAATGAAAGAAACTGTTTATGAGATTGGACATATAGAAAAAAATAATGGAGAAAGCAGCGGAATATGTTTAATATAGCGGTATTAATTTCCGGAGGCGGAAGCAATTTAAAATCGTTAATAGACAATCAAAAAGAATATTACAAAATAAATGTAGTCATTGCTGATAGAGATTGCGGAGGGCTAAATATTGCTAGAGAAGCAAATATAGATGCTGTTTTAATAGACAGAAAAGAATATAGAGAAAAGTTATCAAAAAAAATTGATGAAGAGCTTAAAAAATATAATATTGATTTAATAGTTCTTGCTGGTTATTTATCTATAGTAGACAGTAATTTTATATCTAAATGGAAAAACAAAATAATAAATATTCACCCATCACTTTTGCCTAAATTTGGAGGTAAAGGAATGTATGGAATGAAGGTTCATGAAGCTGTTATAAAAAACAAAGAAAAAGAATCAGGCTGCACTGTGCATTATGTAACAGAGATGGTAGATGGAGGCGACATCATAATGCAAAACAAAGTAGATGTATTAGAAGATGATACTCCTGAAATACTTCAAAAAAGGGTATTGGTAGAAGAGCATAAAATACTACCAGCAACCGTTATAAAGCTAGCTTCTCAAAGCCATGCAAATAAATAAAAGAGTTAAAAATTTTTGGTATATATTGAAATAATAATTTTTTATTTAATTTTTTTGTTGTTCTTTTTCCCGCAGCAAAAAGAACCAAAAAGTGCCAATATTTTAGTTTTTATATTCTAAAAATACATATTAAATGTAAGATAACTATGATAAATTTCAATATACACTAAAAATTTTGTTA
Organism: Brachyspira pilosicoli P43/6/78; assembly: GCF_000325665.1. NCBI lineage: Bacteria > Pseudomonadati > Spirochaetota > Spirochaetia > Brachyspirales > Brachyspiraceae > Brachyspira > Brachyspira pilosicoli. The sequence goes on along the minus strand of NC_019908.1, from coordinate 1,905,563 downwards.
TATTCAATCAATCTTCAAAAACATATTTATAAACTTTCTCAGATAAAGGTATGCCGTTTTTTAAATAATCTCTATAACAAGCTTCTTTTCTCTCACCCGGTATTGTTATAGGTTTATTTTCATCTAACGAAGGCTCTTTTCTTATATCATCTATAAATGATTGAACTGTATCCAAATAATATTCATTATAAACAAAAGGATCAACTACAAGCATAAATGTTGAAAGATTTCTTTTTTTATCCATATCTCCATACATCTTAACCAAATTATTACAATAAACATTACCAATTAAAAGACCAGTAAAAGCCTCTATCATGGTCATAATAACATAACCCTTAGCACCTCCAAAAGGAGTAACATATTTTATTTTTTTAGGGTCATCTGTAGAGTTTCCATTTTCATCAACACCCCAATTAATAGGCACTTTTTCGTTATTATCACGTGCAGTAAATATTCTACCTAAAGCAACCTCACTAGTAGCCATGTCTCCAAGCAAAAAGTCCTTTTTAGCAGGAAAGCCGTAACTTATAGGATTAGTGCCGAAAAAAGCTCTCTTGCCTCCATATGGTATAACTCCAGGGTCAGTATTTGCCATTATAAGAGATACCTTTTTTTTATCTATTGCCATTTTATTGTAGTACGACAATGCACCGCAATGACTGTTGTTCTCTATACCTATTACAGCTATTCCTTGTTTATCTGCAGTTTCTATTGCCCACTCTGTAGCTTTCTTCATGGCAATATGGCCAAAACCTCCATCTGCATCCATTAATGCAAATGAAAGCTTTTTTGCTTCTATATTAAAATTAGATTTTAAATTTATTCCTCCGGCTTTTATTCTCTTTATATAATGCTCAAGTCTCAAAGCTCCATGAGAATGAATACCCCTCACATCAGCATAACATAAAACATCAGCAACAATTTCAGCATCAGACTCACTAACATCTGCTAGTACTAACTTTTTTATTACAGCTTCTTTTAATTTTTCAAATCTAACATTTATCATAACTTTAATTCCTGAATAATTTTTTATACCAAGAATTAAAGTTTACATAATATTTTGTTAATGTCAATATCATCTCTTCTCACGAATCAAACTCTTAAACTTGTAAATAGCATAATTAAGCCCAAGCCTCAAATAATCATCTTCATCATATTTAGTTAAAACATATCTATCGCTTATTATCTGATACCATGCCTCAACTATTATCTTGCCCCAAAAATTAAAGGCGGTATACAAACTCAAAATACCATCTTCTAAATAACAAAAATCATTTGCCTTTATATCTCTATTATTAAAAGCATAAGTAACCAAATTATTAATTTCGGCTTGCTCTATAGAAGTTATTTTTATAAAGCTCGCCTCTCTAACAAAAAACTCTTTATCACCTGAGCAAACTCATTAATATCTTTTGTGCTCCATTTATCAAGTAAGCTTGTAGCTAATTCATCATTAATCCTCACATCAAGCCAAACAAATATATCATCATCTGTGTTATTGTTTTCTTTGGCCTTCACATAATCAAGATTCTCTCTAAAAGTTGGTCTGCTAATTGTTATAATGTCTTCATCATTAAACTTATCCCCCAAAGTAGAGCGGCTATATATTTTAATTGGTATAAGCTCATTATTATCAGACTCTTTATAAACAGTCTCTTCTACAATGTATCTATTAAAAAACTCTTTGCATTTAAAAGTATTTTTTTGCATTTAATATACTCCTTTTTTATAGTTGATATATTTGATTATAAAGATATAATTTAAATAGGTTTTTTATTATGAAAAAATTTTTATTAATACTTATATTTTATAGTATTACATTATACTCATATAATTTTTTATTCTTTCCGCTAAATAACTATTATACAAATAATTTTATTAATAATAATTTATATTTTAATAACTATTTTCAAAGCTGTTTTAAAAACATATATAAGGATTTATTTCTTTATCAAACCAACATTACATCAAGCATTTATTATAACTCTTCTATAATATCAAAAAATTATTTTAACTTTGATTATAAACCCAATAAACAACCTTACGAATATTCAAACAGCACTTTTTTATCAAACATGATAATGAAAGAAAAAGACAAATACAACTCGTTTTTCAGAAGTAGGAATTAATTATTATATAACTAAACAATTATATTTTGATATATAAGTTTTTGTTTTATTCAACTTTTTCACGCCTTCGCACCCACAGGCACTTCCTTCGGTCGCAGTGCGGACTTCGTCAAAGTTGCAAAAAGTGCAAATATTTACACTTTGTATATATAAGATATAAATAAAATATAAGGTAATACAATATTTTAAATTAAATGCAGTTCTTTTGCTTCTTTTATACCAATACCTAAAGGTACTTCCTTCGGTCGTAAAAGAAGTGGTGGTCGTACCCTAGGGGCACGCTTCGCAGGGGGCTAGTCTCTGCAAATACAAAAATAAAAAACTGTTTCTTTTAGTAATTATTTGATAGAAAAAATTATACTTACAAAACTAAAATAACTCCTCTCTGTCTGTGAAGGCTATCAAATAATTATTCTTCATCTCAATAGAATCTTCTGAAGCTTTAAAATTGTTTAATGAAACTGAAATATCTTTAGCCTCAATAGTAGGAAAAGAAGGGCTTCCAGAAACATCTGCACTCACAAATATAAATGGATAATCTTTGCCTCTAAATTTTGTTTTACTGTATATTACAAATGACTGTCTATCACCATTTAAAACACGATTATAAAAAAGCTCTTTTGACTGAGTATTAAAAACTGCATTTCCAGAAAAAGTTAAAGTAAATTTGTTGTTTGGGAAATTGTATCTCTTTGCTGATACATTAAATTTTTCTTCTTTAGTCCATTCAAAAGCAATAGCAATATCAGAAACAGAAGTAGCCTCTGTGCCGTTAATAAAAAGTTTTGTTGGATATTTTGAAGTTTGAGCCATTACAACATCTCTCTCTTCTGCTCTCTCTTCTTTAAGAATAGTGTCTTTATCTAAAGTGTGTTCATCAGATGCCCATAGCGAAGAAGTTATTTGTGTTAATGCTTTATTGGCAAAATTAAAACTCATTGACTTACTTTCACAGCCTATATACTGAATGCCTTCAATATTTTTTGATGAGTCAAATAATGCTAAGTTATAATATTGCGTCTCTCCGAATCTTGGCGAAATTATATTTACAAATCTTGGATATAGTTTTTTAGCTTCTTCACTAAATACTCCGCTCTCTATAAACCCAACTCTCTTAAAGCTAATTAAATAATTATCTTCTTCAAACTCTTTTAAAAAATTACTAAAATCTACTTGGTCATTCTTATCGCCTGTAATTAAAAACGCTTTTATATTTTTTATGTTGTTTATAGCATCAATTAATTCTTGCTGAGTCATAGAGTCATATATATCAATAAAATCGCTATAAAAACTATTTTCATCTTCTCTAATAATCTCAAGCATAGTTATAGTGTTTTCATTTTTATGCATCTTAACAGAAAAATCACTAAAACAATTAATGCAAATAATGTTTCCTGTATTTTCTTTTGTATGCACATTAGCCCATATCAAACTCATATAATAAGCATTAGAGTTTACAAAAGCCCCAAAAGAAATATCTCCCGCATAAGTTGTAGCTCCCAAATAGGATTCTGATGAAGGAGAGCCTATATAATCTTTTGTTAAGCTCTCTGTAGCAGGAGTAAGACCAACAGAAGAAGGATAAATTAAATATTTTCCTTTAACATCATCACTAGTAAAATCTACCCTCTCATCTCTGTTACTTGTTTTAGCAATTCTAACTTTATATGAAGAGCCGTTTATAATATTTAATCCCTCTTCATCTTTCATTAAATTTCCTTTTATATCAAATATACTCATATAATGAACCTTTTATAATTTTAGTTAAAAAATTTTATGCAGTTGCCTCAAGCACAACGTTTTCTAATATATCTCTGTCTTCAACTGTTATAGTGCCTTGCTTTGTGTTATATCCTTCCAAACTCACCTCATATTGAAGAGTTTCCCCTTTCTTATATGCATCAAAATATTTATCTTCTCCGTCTATCTTTATAACGGCATTTGAAGGAGTAGAAACAATCTTTACCTTATAAACATTACCCCTTAAACTTAAATAATCTTTTACCTTTTGATTAACTCTCTCAATATTTCTGAAAAACTTCATCTTCATAACTCCCAGTCATTATTTTAAAATTTATATAAAGAGAAAAACTCACCCCCCTAATAGATGAGAAATCATTAAACTGTTTCTTACTGTTTTCCACATCAAAAGTAGGAGAATCCCATTTAATAACAGGAGATAATGCAATTCTCTCACCCTCATCATTTAGCTTTGACACCCAATAGCGTGAAGCCTGATTCAAAGCAATAGGTATCATAGTGTATGCTAAAAAAGATTCTCCAGCCTTAAGCTCTTTATAAACTTCTGCTTTTAAACATATATCATCAGTAAAACCTGCACTATCTCCTATATATGAGTTTCCTCCTTTGCTCTCGCCCTCAGATATAGTAGCCCATAAAAAAGATTTACTCATAGATTTAATATTGCCCAAACTAAAACAGTCAATTTTTAATTTGTCATCTAAAAGTTTATTAAGCTCCCCATCACCTTTAACTTTATTTCCAGCAAAATCTATATAATCATCTGCCATAAAGTTCATAAAATTATCTAAAACATATAAAATGCTATTTTTAAAATGTATCATATATATAAAACCCTATTTAAAAAATATTTAAAAATAAAAAAAATAATTAAGGCTTTCTTATGTCCCCATCAAGCCTCACACTCTCATAAGATAAATCACCAGAAATAAATGCAGATAAATCTTTTATAGCAAGTTCTTTTAGTCTCAAGCTCTCATTTCTTATAAAGTTTATTAAATCACTGTTTGATACAAAATTAACCGTTAAAAGCCTAGCCACCTCATAGCATATATAATTTTTTATAGCTATATATGGAAGCTTATTTTCTTCAGTAGGCTCTGTATAGTTCATATTAAGAATTGTTTTTCTAAATTGTAAAGTATAATTTTTTAATTGGCTTTCGATAAAATCTAAATCCATATTATCATAGTCAAACATTGTAAATATGCTTTTAAAATAATTTAAATCTGGTTCATATATATACATTTATATTTCTTCCTTTCGTTATTATTTTAAATATTGAAACAAATATGTTTTATCAATCTTTTGTTGTTCTATTTTATACAAATGCTCTAATTTTATATCAATTCAGTTCTTTTGCTTCTTTATATACCAATACCACAGGCACTTCCTTCGGTCGTAAAAGAAGTGGGGGGGTAGTCCCCGCAAATAACAAATTAAAAATTAACGAACTTAAAAAGTTTACTACATACTAAAATGATTATATTTTATTAATTTGATTTTTTATAAATTATTATCAACTTTTTTGTCGCTCAAAAAAGTTGCAAAAAACGCAAATATTATAGCTAATATTTTAGAAATATGTATTAAATATAAGGTAATACCATTTTTGATAAAACATAATTATTTAACTATACACTAAGCCTCAAGCGACTTTATCTTTTCCTTTAAGCTTTTATTTTCCTCTTTCAAATAATTTATCACATCATTAGGCTTCATCTTCTCGCGTACAAGCTCCTCTGCCTCTTCTTTGCTTATTATTACAAAAGAATCTGTAAGAGAAATATTCAAATCACTCTCTATCAAAACCTTGCACCTTCTCTCATGAACATCTCTAAAAAAATACCCCACCTTAGCAACAACATAATCATTAGCCTTAATATCTTTATGAACTATACTAGCGTCTACAAAATGAAGTAAAGACTTTTTATTATTCATCATCTCTCCCAAAAAACATATATATAAAAAAACAAGAGAAGAAAAAACAATTTTCCTCTCTTGAATAAAAATAAATATTTAATAAAGAACTTTTAAAACATCATTAAATTAAGCATCTGCCAATTTCAAATCTATCTTACAGAAGCCATAAGGGTTAGAAGCTACTGTGCATCTCTTTGTTCTGCTTCTCCACAAATTGTTGCCCAATATATCAACTTCTCTTATATCATGATTCAAATATACAACCTCTTTTATAGAAGCCATATCCAAAATATTAGATGAAGTTGTAAACATATAAATAGAAGAACCTGTCCATATATCAGTAAGGTTTTCTAATTGATATTTTTGCTCAACTTCATGATCATCAGCAACCCTAAAAGCAGTACCTACAACTGTTATACCGCTTGTTACAGCATTAAATATATCCGGCTTAAATGCTTTATATTTGCCGTCATTAGAATTGCCTATCATAGATACATAATTAGAAAATAATCTAAATAATCCCTGAAGCTTTACATAAACATCTATAGGTATCACTATATAAAGTTTCTGTCCATTGTTTTGCACTTCCATCTGGTCATTAAACAAATTGCCGCCTACAGCATAATTTAAATACTTTGCCAAATCTATAAAAGAACTAAAGAAATTATCAATATCAGTTTCTGTCCAAGAGCTTATAGCTTTAGCAGTTAAATCTACTGTATTAGAACTTCCATACAAAGAAGCATCTGTAACTTTTGCAGCTAAATTTCTCTCTCTCAAAAGTCCAAGCCTAGATACTAACTTTTGTGCTATATAATTTAATATCTCTTCTCCAGCTTTTTTCTCATCTTTAGAATAAAGTTCATTAATCTCCTCTATTCTATTTATGTCTATGCCAATATAATATTCTTCAGGCTCCATCTTAAAAACTCTTGACTCATGTCTTGGATAATCATTAAATATATTAAGCCCGCCCAAAGAAGTTCCGCCGTACATATTTTTGAGATTAAAAGCAGTGTTGTCTAAATCTCCGCCTATAGCACCTTGAGAGACTCCTACAAAAATCTCTGGTATATATTTACTTACAAAGTTTGTCTGCCCCATATATTTTGGAAGCTCTTGATTGATTATAGGAAAAAGTTTATTTTGTATACTTTGAAAATTTGGTACGCTCATTATTACTCCTTATAATAAATTATTAAATAGTTTTTAAAAGTACTTCTATATGAGAATTAGCATTGCCTCCGCGAATAACTATGCCAACTCCATTACCATCTAATGACTTTTTAAATCCATCAACTGAAGGCACAACTACATCTCCTGCAGCTAAACTCTCTGCCGCAACGCAATTAACATTTCCAGTGTAGCACACAGATATGCAATTAGACTTAAGTCCGAAATCCACATAACTATATGCATCTTCTAAGGCAACCCCAACAAAGGTAAACCCTTCTTCATATAAGGCATAAACTCCTTTTCCATCTTTATTTTTAATGGATACAGGAAAGCCTTTCTTTGGTAATTTATCTTCATCATTACCTATGCCAGATTTTATTATCATAGCAACTCCTAATATTATTTATTTTTTAGTAATTATTAGACTTATATCAAAATCAAATTAATAAATATTTACACTGTTTTTTATTTATAACTGGGGCTTTGCCTCCCTGCGAAGCGTACCCGTAGGGTAAGACCCCAGTTCTTTTGGCGACCGAAGGAAGTGCCCTTGCGGCGTGACCCAAAGAACCAAAAAGACTGCAATTTTATAGCGAAAATTATACAACTAATTCTGTCAACTAGTTTTGAGATAAGTCTATTTAATTATTTAAACATCCTTGAAATCTCTTCATACTTATTCTTGCCCATAGCTGATAAACTAACTCTCTCATAACCTCCAATAGGAACTAAATCATCTCTCACTATAGACATTATTTCTTCTTTACTTAAACCAGCCTTGAAAAGTTTTTTGGCCTTCACATAAGTATCACTCTCAGATTTTGAAGAGCATCTTACTGCATTCTGACTTTCTGCATATTCATTACACCAATCACCATAAGTAATAGCAGATAAATTTGATTTTGATAAACTCTTTTCAGTAATCTTAAACTTCTCTAAAAGTAAATCTATTATCATGTTTTGAAATACTTCATCATTTCTAAATATATTCAAAAATTCTTCTTTTGCTTTTTCTTTTGTAGCTTCATCATTAAGTTTATTTAAAATATTTTTTATGTTATTTATATAATCTTCATTAACTTCAATAACCCCGCTTGCACATAATAAATCAACACTCTTACTAGCAGGATATTCAACAGCAGCAATAGCCTTAATCTCACAATTCTCCCAATAAATAAACTCATCATCTTCTTTAACTTTTTTTCCAACCATCTCTATAGAAGGATAAAACGATTTTTTATCTGTTATGCTTTCATCAAACCATTCTATAGTGGCGTATATTCCAATAGCTTCATTATCTTTTTCTAACTTCAATACCTTACCAATAGCAACCCTCTCTTCTTCCTCTTTATGCCCCATATAAACAAATATTTCTACATTACTCTTTTCAAATGAAGATATAATCTCTTCTACATTCTTCTCAGTAATCTTATTAGTTTTAGTTTCTGAGAAAGTATTTTTGGAAACAGCTATATATTGTTTAAAGCTATCTCCAAGAATTTTATATTTTTTTACTTTGTTTTCTTGCATATGGAATTCTCCTTTTTTATAGTTTTATAATTTTGTAGTTTTGAAAATTGTCATAGTTCTTATAATTTTTAATTCAGATTTTTTTAATAAATAAAAAAGAGATTAAGCAAAAAACCTAAATCTCTTTAATATATTTATAAAATATAGAGGTTTATGAATTATCAATCTTTATTTACTGAATGTTTAATCCTGAAATAATCGCATTCTCCTAATAGCCTTAAACTTTTAAAATTCAAATCAAAGTATCTCTTCATAAAACTGTCATTTATATTATTGATAATGCCTTCCACAATATCGCTTGCCATAAGTAAGGCGTTTGCTTGAGTGAGGTCTGCTAAATTTTTTGTTGCTCCTTTGTTTAACCCTAACGCTTTAATGTCTACCCCTTTGTTTTTAAAAAGTGTTGAAAGCATACTATCTCTAAAGCTATACCATTCATTAGCATCTATACTCTCAATCTTTTCTATTTTTCCATATTTTGAAATAAATATTCCCCCGCCATTATTAACAAAATTTCTTATCTCCCTCTCAACCTCTTTCCTCTTACTATCATTAAGCTCGCAATTTGACACAAAATTAAAACTATGCTCGCCTATATTTTTTAAGTTTCTATTAAAACTATTGTCCATAGATTCAAGCACCTGCCAAAGTGAATAAGCACTATACAAAAAAGGCTTACCTATTACATCGCCTGTAATATCTCCATAAGTAGAATAACCCGCTATTGCCAAATCAAAATTTATATTTGTAATAGTAGAATTATTTTTATTTATTATGCTGATAGACTCAATCTCATCAATATCTTCTTTTGAAAAATTAAAACTGCTTATAGAAGAAACATCATAAAATTTAAAACCTCTTAAACCGTCAAGCTTACCCTTAAATCCATAATTCTTTGCAGACAAAACTTCTAACTTTGGAGTAAAAAAACAAAAGCCATAAACTAAAGAATTATAAGCAGCATTAACTATTAAACTCTTAAGCCCGCCTGCTCTTTTAAATTGTTTGTCTATAAAGTTATAAGCATTTCTTACCTTCGCACTCTCAAAATATTCATCTGTCTTTTCTAATTCATAATTAAAAGAATTAAAAATCCCCCTATAAAATTGAAGTATTGGCTCTAAATAAATAGAGTTCTCCATTCTTTTACAAGTTAAAGCCCATTTATTTGGAAAAGAAAAATCATCGCCAAAATCTCCTCTATTAGAATGCAAATCGGGCACCCCATTATAGTAATTATTTGTAGATATTTTATTAAGCTCTTCATTTAGTTTTTCTATCTCTAAAGTCTTATCTTTTAATTTTGTATCATAGCTCTCTATTATTTTCTCTATTACGGTTTGATTGTTTTGAGTTTCATTATTCTCAAGCATTTTTTTATTCTCCGTTTTTTAATACTTTATAATATATATAAAAAATATAAGTGATTATAAGTAAATATTCACAGCACGTTAAACAAAATAAAAAATATTAATAAAATGAAAATTATAATTTTTATTATAAATAAAATATTTCTAACCGTGCGGAAAGTGTATGCAAAACAAATAAAAGCTTGGGCGGGAGTTAATATTTCTAAAAAAACAATAAAAATAATTTAAACTAAAATTTCAAAATATCCTATAAAAAATAAAGGGCGGGGTATGTAAATAAAGTTTTAAAATTTAATTACACTTGCCCACCCTATATACTTTTTATGCTATCTGTAATTTCTATAATATTTTTATTTTTAATTTTATACTGATATTTTTACTGCCCACCCAAATCTTATTTTTAAATTTAATCTTCATCTGCCACCCAATTAGTTTGAATTGCTATAATAAAAATAATTGCTTCCTACTTGTATATTATACCAGTTTTGCCAATGGGAAATTTTTATAGTGGCATCTTTATAGCTTTTTAATAAATCCTTTTTTGTTTTAACATCTTTTATAATATATATTGATGGAGGAGGCGTTAAATCACAAACATTATTACTCACACTGCTGCAAGAACAAAAAAAATAAATTAATCAATAAACTAATTAAAAGAACTATAAAAATCTTTCTTAATTGTATCAACAATATATTTAGTTTCATTATCCAAAACCTCATTAGTCATTTTATTAATAAGTGCTGTGCTGTTTGAAAAACTTTTTATTACATCAATTTGCTTTTCTTTAAACATTAAATCTTTATATAAAAAAGAATTGCTGTTATTAAGAAACTTTATTTCTATTTTTAAATCATCTATTTTTTTATTTTTACTTTGCAAACTTAAATTTAAAAACAAAATATAAGAACAAATAATTAATACAAACAAAATTATATAAGTATTTTTATTTGTGAGAATCTTTATTAATGCTATCACCTTTAATATTCCTTATTATTAAACTTAAATCTACCCCATACATTACAGAAGAACAGCCTAGCATAAATATTATTATAGATATACTTGCTTCTTTGCTTGGTATTGTTTTATTAAAATAAACAACATAGCAATATATTATTATACCAATTATAAAAGTAATAAATTTTGTAATGAGGCTTAATTTTTTTCCAATGCCTTTTGAAGAAAATATTTCATCTACTTTTTTATTAAAATTTTTACTATTCATTTACTATCACCCTAACTTATTTGCAAAAAAAACTATGCTTCCTATAATTGTGCTAAGTGCAACTATTACAGCTCCAAGACCTATTATTATATTTTTTATCTTTACTATGCTCTTTGTTGTAATGCTGTCTTGTAATGCAGATTTTATTTCTTTAATGTCTGTTTTAGTTGAAGAGATTTCTTTTTCTATAAAGTTTCTTGTATTTTGATGCTCTTTTAATATGTATTCCAATTCTCCTAGTTTGAATTTTATGTTATTAATATCTTTCTGTATGTCTTTTAAGTTTTCTTTATTTTCATTCATATCTCTATTAAAACATTCAAGCATATTAATAATTCCATTTCCATTTGGAGTGCCGTTATTATTTATGCCTACTATTGTTTCTATTTGAGTTAATCTATTTTCAAAATTATTTTTTTTATTATAGGTTTTATTGTAGTTAAATATTTTTTTATCCAAACTATTATTCATAAAATGCCTTTTTAAAGATTTTCTATTTTTTTGTATCTTTTAATTCTATCTTCTAAACCATTGTATCCGCCGTTAATTTTTTTAGTTGCCTTTCTTATATCATCAATACTCAAAAGCCCTCTATTTATCCAATAACAGCAAGCAACATTAACAGCAACATTTCTCTCTAAAAGCCAATCAGGATTATTAACCAAATCAATATTAAGAAGTTTTCCATAATAAATATAATTGCTTTTTCCTGTAAGCTGTATTATTCCTCTTCCTCTGTATTTATACCCCTCATCAAAATTATTTCCAAGCCTTCCTCCGTATACTCTATTTGCAAGAGCCTCATCTCCTCTATATAAGATATCTTTTGCCTCTTCAAGAGTTTTAAAATATTTTGGAAAGACTTTTATTAAAACTTCTGGTCTATATTTGAAACTCTCTTCAAGTCTTTTATAACTTAAACTCTCATGACTAGTTTGAGCTAAAAACATCTTTATATCTTTTTCTTTTGTGATGTTGTATGCAAGTAAATATTTTTTTAATATACTCTCCCAAGAAGAATCTATATTAAGAGCAGATAAATATTTTTTTATATCAATCATATATTATTACCTCATAATATTTTTTTGTATTGAGTTTTTATCTTGGCTCTGTTATCTTCTATAGTTTTAAGTACTTCAATTTGATTTTCATTCAATAATCCTTGAGAAGCTAAACTATTAAGAACACTATCTAAAAGCTCTGCTCTAACTCCGTCTAGGTTTTGAGAATATTCACTTTGCCTTTGATTAATTATACAGCTATTATACTCTTCTTTTGTTATTAGATTTTCTTTATATTTTTCTTCTATAGTTTTTTCTATTATGTATTTTTTACCGTTTTTTTCTGATATCTTTTTACTTTTATCTAGATTCTCTAACCCTCTTTCAATCATTACAATATAATCATCTTCATAATTTTTATTTAATTCTCTAATTATACCGTTATCTATTATTTCATTATCTTTAAGAGCTATTATTTTTTCTTTCAATTGCTCTTCTAATGTCTTTACAGAACCATCATCATTATAAGCTCTTATATCTGTTTGACTTAAATCACTGCTATTATGCGCTTTTATAACTTCATTAGGCTTTAACTTAAAATCATTAATACTTTGCCCCTCAACAAAATAGCATTTATAAGTATTTTTATCATATATAACAAATACCATATTAAAACTCCTCCATTATCTCATTTACTGATTTATCATTAATTGTAAGCAGTTTATATATTCTCATTAATCTGTTTCTTACTCTAAACTCATTAGCAGTAGCATAAGCACGTGATAAATCTAATCTAATATTATACCTTGTATCTTTCACATCTCCTACACCATAAGCAAAAGTATCACCACCAAAAAAAACTCCATAAGCTCCATTTGTATCTGACATTAGACCAGAACCATAATTATGTCCAAATGTTCCAGTAGCATTTCTGCCTGCATCATTTTGAATTCCATTACTGCGTTCAACATTTGCTAAATTACCCTCTGTCCTAAAATAAACACTTTCCGAATTAAATATTATTTGCCAAGTAGTATTAACGTTATACATCTTTTTGAACCACACAGAAGGCTCTTCATTAGAGTTAAAATTGCCGCTTAAATCTGCATACTGTACATAATAAGGATTAATCATATACCTTAAGGCTAAACTCTCTCCAAGCTCTTGAACATTGCTAACATTCTTGTAAATAGGATTGAGTGAAGAGTTTTTATTTGGTATAAGATTAAAAGTAAATACATCTTCTGATTGAATCTCACTTCCATCTTGATAGGCCAATAAAAAAGCATAAATTATACCCTCAGAAGTAGATACTGTTTTTATTTTATATTTTAAAGCCTTACCAGAACTTGATAGTATATCTGAAGTATTAATATAATCTCCATCTAAAATAAAATAATTTGGTATGATACTATTTATTATATAAAATGATGTTTCTGTTCCTTGTGCCAAATTATTTATACTGCCTTTTATTACAGAAGTACTATTGTTTTTTTCTAAAGATAAAGTTTTATATTGTATATTAGCTGAATTTATAATAGGCAAACAAAATAAATTACTATCTTGATTTCTTAATACTCTATTTTTTATATTAATATTTACTGTATAATTAGATTGAGAAATTGGATTATCATCTTGTCTTTTTATAACAATATATATAGATGATAACATAGTAACTATTGCAAATTTAAAAGAGCTCTCTATTTCAGAAATACTGCATTCATCTAATTCTAAATTTGTATAATTTATATTAGATAAATCTTTATTAGATATGATATTAATATTATCAAAGAATTGTAATAAAACATTTGACATGCCATGCTGCTTTGTTTCACTTTCAATAGATGTTATATGCATCATTATCATACCATTCATAGGAGATATATTATTTAAATTAGATTTAAGTCTATAGCTTCCGTCTTCTTGTTTTGTAATAGATGCAGAATAATTATTTGTGCCGTCATTAAGCAATAATTTTATATTTTCTGATATAACATTTTTAAATTTTGGAAAATCATAGTCATCTGTTTTATATACTAAATTAGTTTTAGAATTATCATATAAAATATTGTTAGCTAAATTTAAATTTCCTGTTGGAATTTTATTGTCTATTTCTTTTTTTAATTTTTCTATAGCAAGCTGAATATTATTTGTATTATCTCCAAAAGAAGTATTATTATCATCATAAAATATATTAGAAGCTTTTGATAATATTTCTATTTTGTTATCTCTTAATAAATCATTCCATATAGGATTTTCTGCATAATCTAAAACCAAATAAAATAATCCATTCTTTATTATAATCTGATTTTTATAAATCTTTTTAATACCATCAAACCAATTTATTATTTCAATTAGAGGTTTAATAAAATCATAAATCTCATTTTCTTCGCTATAAATAAAATTTTTACTTACCGAAAAAAAATTATTCTCATACTCTAAAATATCTCCAACATTATAACTATTTCCAATTTCTAAACTTTTAAAAGGTGTAAGAAGAGAGCAATTAGATTTTAAATAATAATCAGAATCATCACTTAAAAAATCTTTATTTACTTTATACAAATAGCCATTATGTTTTATAATATCATTTATTTTATAATTAGTTTTATTATAATAATTTTTTATAGGGTAATCTATATCAAGGCTGTTAATCTTTTTTGCAATATAATCAAACATCCAAGAGCTTAATGTTGTATTATAGGCGGTAATGGAATATTCAAATTTTTTATTTAAATGAGTTACCGACAAAAAAATTATACTCTTAAAATTAATATCATTTTTTATTAAATATATTTTATTTTCTTCTACCTCTTCCAATTCTCTAATACAATTAATATCATCTAATAAGAGAGGATAGGCCCTAACACCATCTAAAATAAACTCCATATCCTCCAAAGCACCATTTATACCGTATCCTATATCAACACAAAATAATCTCTCACCTTCAAAAACTTTTATCTGACTGTTATCCTCACTTAGTTGCAATGAATTATTTATTTTTTCTAATTTAAAACTATTCTCGCTTATCTTGTATTGAAAAGGAGCTTGTAAATTATTTTCATTAAGAAACATATATATTTACTCCAAATATTTTTATTATGATTGTTTGTTGTTTACAGACTTGTTTCAAAACATATTGAAAAGATTAATATAAAAGTAGTTCTTTTGCTTCTTTTATACCAATAAAAGAAGTGGGAGTTCGGGGGCTAGTCCCCGAAAACAATAAAATATAAAAATTAAATTTTGATAAACTTAATTTTTATTTGCTGCGTACCAAAAAATATAATGTGGCTTTTATACTATTACTGCCGTTATTTTTTAAAGCCAACACTGGTTTTTTATCTTCCAAAATAGGAAAGCTCATTAAATTTGGAAGCCCGCTAAAATTACCTATTATATTTTTTTGAAACTCACCTCCAAAATATTTATAGCTCGCATAACTTCCAAAATAACCTATCAAAGGAGTACTATCAGAAATATCACTAAAAAGTCCAAATGAAGATAAGCTTATAAGAGCATTAGTATCACCTTCTACTATTCCGCATACTTGTAAATACTCTAAATCTTCCCTCCAATTTAATGCCCAATTTTGATTGCCTTCTCCTGTTTTTGTTATAACTTCTTTTAATACAAAAGTAGAATTATTTTTAATAGCTTCTATTTTGTTATTTATATCCTCAATATATGAAGGCACTCCAATAGTTCTTTCAAACATATCATTAAGAACATCACTTGTTATTGAAGTTGTTATATATCTTCCGCTTACTATTCTAAATTTTTTGCCTGCATAGATTGAGCTTAAAAAATAAGTACCTCTTAAACCTTCTTTATTAAACCAAAAAACTTCATTTTCTTTAGGCGTGTATTTATCATTTCCAATGTCTCCAATAATTGGATTTAAATCTGCTATTTTTTTGTTTGTGTTTGGGTCTATTACTTGAAGTATAGAATCATTCAAAAAAGAAAGTGAAGTTGTTAAAAGGCCTGTGCTTACTGCAACATAATCAGCATTTTTGAATGGGCTTAAAAGAGGTATATCAAAATCTAAATCATGAACCTCTTGTAATGCATTCTCATCTGTAAATGGATTATATGTGTTTGCAAGCCCGAAATAATTTAATATAGTTCCTGATGACATAAAATTTCCTTAAGATAAATTTTGAAATAATAGAATAAAATATAATTAATATTGATTACTCGCGGGGACTAGCCCCCTGCGAAGCGTGCCCTTAGGGTGCACACCCCCAGTTCTTTTGGCGACCGAAGGAAGTGCCTGTGGGTATGACACAAAGAACCAAAAAGACTGCATTTAGCTTAAATTTAGGTATTATGATATATCTGAAGAATATCATATTAATATACAGAAATATTTTATTAATTAAAAAAATTAATAATTTATAAATTAGCTCTCAGAATAGGTTAAAAGACTCTCCAACTTCTTCCTTCGCTCTTCCTGATCATACAAATAATTAGTGCGTTTTACATTCATCTTTGATAACTCCGCATCAACTGTTAAATGATTGTTTTCAAACTTATAATTAATACTTCTTACATTCATCTCTACTGTCTTAGAACCACAGTCAAAAAAACATATAAACTTCTCATAAAGTATATTGCTTCTCTCTGATGTTATTATAATATTTCTTTTGTCATATCCTGAAACATCA
Source organism: Brachyspira pilosicoli P43/6/78 (assembly GCF_000325665.1). Lineage (NCBI taxonomy): Bacteria > Pseudomonadati > Spirochaetota > Spirochaetia > Brachyspirales > Brachyspiraceae > Brachyspira > Brachyspira pilosicoli. The sequence goes on along the minus strand of NC_019908.1, from coordinate 1,888,780 downwards.
AATAAAGCAAAACCATTTTTACAATATTTTCTTTGCGTATGCTCTCCGTCTTCAACCTGAAACAATGCACTAACATTACTTTCTTTATCTTCCAAACCATCAGAAAAAAATATAGCTATCTTTGTAATATTATAAACATGATTACATACATCTTTATAATACTTATCTATATCAGAAAGTTTCACACTGTTTTGCTGTTTGTAGTTTGGATATTTTCTTGTCTCTATTGCATTATCAATGTCTATTATATCGCTTGAATAAATATCATTTAAATGGCTTTCTATAATAGTGAAATCATTGAAATCTATTATCTTATAAAAATTGTTTGTAGGCTTTAATATGCACTCTACACATTCATTTATATTAATATCTGTTAAGTTGTAATTTATGTTTTTTAGCTGAACGCTCTCTTTCTTCTCTTGATTGGTTAAAAACTGATAAGCATATTCATAGGTAAGGTCATAATTTTCAAGTTTATAATTAAGTTCAAAAATATCTGTTTTTATTCCTATCTCTTTTTCTAATGGTATGGCAGGATATAGTTTATCTGCACCAACTATCTTTGGAAGAGCTCTATAAACTTCTTTAACCTCTCCGTTTTCATCTGTAATGCTGTCTTTCATTTTTATTATATATCTGCTTACCAAATCTGAAGAATCTTCTGTATATTCACTCTCTGAAAAATGATTATTATGCCAATTAAGCTTTTTAGTTGAAATATTAGAAAACTCTTTGAAATAAAATGTATTGTTAATATCAACACCCCAAGAGTATCTTTTTGATATATTCTCTTCAACCTCATCAAGTATGTCAGAAACATTCTTCCCGCTAAAAGATATTGTTATTTGTTTGTCATTATTTAAATCAATATTTTTCTCATCAAAAATTATACCCATCTCTTCTATTTTTTCTCTGAGTGATAAAACTATATCAAGGACTCCTTTTGTAGATTCTAAAATTAAATCGCCTTGTATATATTGATGGATAAGCCTTCCCCATATAGGAATAACTGTAACATTTAAGCCAGAATTATCAATGCTTTCAATATAGCCAACAAACTTTTTAGTGCCATTTAAAAAATATTCCACTTTGTCATTTATATTTATATTGTCTAGAGGAATATTAAAACTTATTTTTCCAGAGCTTCCGCCTCTTTTATTTAAATTAAACTCATAGGCTTTATAAAAGTTTTCTGTATATATTATCTCTCTTTCTGTATAATATTTATTGTTATAGTAGGGAATTATTTTTATATAGCTTCCAGTTTCTTCAAATTTTTTATATTCACTTGGAGGAAGTTTGTATATACCGCTTAAAAAATGATAAGGCATCATCATATTAAAACACCCCTTCTGTATCTTATATAGGCATTTGTGCAAGTTTGATTGGTATCTAAATAAAATATATTATCTCCAACATTAAGTTCTGGCCTTATGCCTTTATAATCATATATAACACCATTTACTTTTAAAACTTCTCCGTCAAAATCAACTATGCATCTTTCAAAATTTATATTTTTTATGTTTGCCTCTATTCCAAAATTCTGCTTGTTTGCAAATAAGAAATATAATTCATCTCCAATTATATTGTTAAACTCTAAGCTAAATGACACAGCAGTAGGCACTAAACTTAAAGATTTGTAATATATATCCTGTTTACTATCATTCGTGATGTTTAATTTATAAGTGTCTTCTTTTTGCCTTAAAAAAGTTTTGTCCAATGATTCAAGAGAAATGTTTATAACGCCTAAATTGTTTATGTATTTTACAGTATATCCTCCAACAGAAGTCATTATATATTCTGCCTCATAAATCTCATTTTCAAACTCTATTCTTATAAAATATCTATTTGAGTTATTTGAAAGAATCATAGTAGTATATTTTGTATATTGAGATTCTATTTTTACCCATTTTCCTAAATTATCTTTATATTCAAAAATAGGTATTGCAAAATCAAGTTTTCTTCCTGATGATATTATTCCTATGCCAGATTTTATTGATGTAAATTTATTGCCTTCTATTGTCTTTAAGTCTAATTTTATATCTGATAATTTTATCTGAGAACTTAAATCTATTAAATCTAAAATCTCTTCATTATGCCCATTTCTAACTATTAACTTAAAATTATATGACATATTAGCTCCAGATATGTTATTTTTTATATAATCTATGTATAAAATATAAGTGATTATAAGAAATGTTAATAAATTGTTAATAAGTGTATAATAATTATCAACTTGCTAACTAAATTTTAAAATAAATTTTTTATAAATTTTATTTTTGAATTTATGAAATTTACTTAATTAAATATTTGTTTATAATGAATAACTTATCAACATCTTATAAAAGATTTTTTTTAGTTTCTTCTTATATGCAAAACTTATCAACATATTAACGCTGTAATAATAACAATAAATTTTTAAAATTTAAAAATATATTATATTAATATAGTATCTATATCCAATACTTTATAAATTGAATTCAAATTTTATAAATTTAATAATTGAATTCATTTATAAATCATGTTGATAAGTTGTTTATAATGTTGATAAGTTTAAATAAATATTATGAATTTGTTATTAAAATTTATAATATAAATTCATATTATAAATTCATTTTTTGAATTCAAAATTAGATTTTTTAAAATTTGTATGTTATAATAAAAATATGAGAAAAACTCTTTATACCAATAAGAAAATAAAATCACTTATATCTAACATTATATATGATATACAAAACTATAATTTCACAATATCTAAATACGCAGAAAATATTGATAAAACTGATAATATAAATGAAGATAAAGACTCTATTATAAGACAATCATTTCTTATAGATACAACCATGAAAGCTTTTAATGATTTTAATGATATAACACTTGGTAATTTATCATTGAATAAAAATATAGAAAATATAAATATTTTAATAAATAATGTAATAGATAATTGTTATAGTTTATTTATTTCAAAAAGGGTAAAAATAAAATTAGGTGAAGAGATAAGCACTAATTTTAATATTTTAGTAGATAAAAATAAAATAGCCAATTCTATATTTTATGTTTTTATGTTTATTTACAATTTAATAAAATCTAATAGTTTTATAGATGTGGCATATAGTTTTGTTAATTATGAAGATGAGAGATTTTTATTTTTTAATGAGAAAAGTTCTTTATTAAATTTTAGTAAGGATAATGTTCTTATAAGTATTAGTTTTGATTCTAATAATATACCTGAAGATATAAAAAGGAAGCTTTTCAAAACTCCATTAATAAGTTATAATGGCAGACATTTTAATAATATATTTTTGTATACAGCTTATTATATTATTAATAGGCATTCGGGAAATATTTGGTTTGATAGTATAGGAAGTAAAACAAGAATAAATATTATATTTCCTATTAAAAAGTAGTTTTATGAATTATGTATTTAATTATTTGCTTTTAATATTTTACTTATTATCATTTGTGATAGGTTTTTCTACAATATTTTATTCTATTGTATATTATATAATAGAGAGGGTTTTGTGGCTTAAATATTATATAATATTTTTATTTACATTTGGAATATTAATTTTTATAAGAACTATAAAGCTGATAACTCTTCTAACTCTGCCTTCTTTTACTTCTAATAATATTTTTAATATGCTTTATTTCTTTATATTAACTTTGGCTATGGCATTAATGCTATATTTTATACCTGCATTTTTATATAGGTTTTTAAAAATAAAATGGAGCATAAAAACTAATTTATCTTATTTGATTTTATCTGTATTTTATTTTGTATTAAGCATTATAGGAATACTTACATCTTTTAATATATATATATTATCTAGTATGATATTTTATATATCTATATTTTATTTGCTAGTAGTAGGATTTTTGAATTATAAAAATATAGAAGATAAAACTATTAAATTTATAGTAAAAGTTTTGGGTATAATAACTATATTAATTTATCCGGTTTTAATTTATCAATTAATTATTTATAGAAAAGACTTTATGAATATAAACTCTATAGATGTAACTTTGATGTTATTTTATACATGGTGGAATTTAGTAATGTTGGGTTATTTGCTATGGTATTTCATAAGTATGATAAAGTCTAATAATAATAGGATTTCTGATAGTTTATGTGAGAAAAATGATGAATCAGATAATAATATAAAATTAGAAGAGAAAATTGAGGTTAATGATTTTAATTTAACTAAAAGAGAGAAACAAATATTATCTTATTTACTTTCAGGAAAAACTAATAAAGAAATATCTTTGATTTTTGATATATCATTAAATACAGTTAATAACCATGTAGCAAATATATATTATAAATCTGGGGTAAAAAACAGAGTAGAACTTGTTAATAAGTTTTCTAAGTATTAATTAACATATTAATTTTGCATAAAAAATAGTAAGCCAATAAAGCTTACTATTTAATAATTTTTAATTAATAACAAATTTATTATTACTCATCTATAGGCATAACATCTAAAATAGAATTAGCCAAAGAGTTTAATACTTCTTTTCTTAAAGCACCATCTTTCATATACATTTCTAGTCTTTTTTTAGCTTCAGCAACTTTTTCTTCTCTAATATCAGGAGATTGTTTAACTATATCAACTAATTTTTTATTTTGCAAAGCTATTTTAGATTCATTAGATATATCAATTCTATCAGAACCTAATTGAGATGGTTTATCTGAATATTTTACTTTAGAATTAAATTGTATATTTTGTGTGCCGCCTATTTTATCAATTGTCATAATCTGACTCCTTACATAATATATTTTCGGCATTAGCTTTGCATACTTTAGATTTTCTATTATCAATAATGATGCAAAATTCTCCTTTATCAAGTATACTATTATTAGTAAAAAAAGCAAGTATATTGGAAGCCTTATCTCTTATGATTTGTTCGAATTTTTTGGTAAGTTCTCTTCCGATAACAATGTAAGTATTTTCTCCAAATATGTTAACAATATCTTCTATGCATGCTTTTATTCTATGCACAGATTCATATAATACTATAATATTTTTTTCATTTGAGTATAATTCTTTTAATTGATTTTTTCTTTTGCCAGATTTGTTTGATAGAAATCCTACAAACAAAGTATTGCCAGAAATACCAGAAGCAGATAGCAAAGTAGTAAAAGCAGATATACCACCAACAGGAATAATTTTAATATTATTTTCTATAGCCTTAGTAATTATGCTTACACCAGGGTCGCTTATACAAGGAGTACCAGCATCGCTTACAATAGCAACAGAGCTTCCATTTATAATATTTTTTATATACTCATCAATCTTTTTTTCTGTTGAATGACTATGATATGAATAAACAGTTTTTTTAATATTGTAAGCGTTTAAAAGTTTGAGTGTTACTCTAGTATCTTCTGCCAAAATGAAGTCAACATTAGTTAATATTTTCAAAGCTCTTATAGTTATATCTTCCATATTTCCTATAGGAGTAGCCACTACATATATAGCAGAGTTTTCTATGTTTATGTTATCGTTTAAGTTAATATTTTCCATATATTCATTTTAATTTAATAAAATATAATTTGCAATAGTTTATATGTTTCACATGAAACATTTTGCTTTATTTTTTAGTATTTAAAAATATTAGTTATATAAATATTTATATAAAAATTAAAACAATATAAATATTTATTAATTATGTTTTAATATGTTTCATGTGAAACATTTTGTTTTTGCCTGCTAATTTTTAAAACCTTTTATCCGAAATTTATAGCCGTGAGGATGATAAAATGACTGAGCAAAAATTTTACTATAAATCTAATACACTAAAAGAATTTAATTGCGATAATAATGACGAAAAATTAATACATATACTAAATAATAAAGGATATAATATCTACTCTATTAAACAAAAAACTAATCAGCTTATACCTTACCATGAACACCCTTCCGAAGAAATGGTTATTGTATTAAGCGGTAAAATTAGATACGTTGTAGAAGAAGAAGTAGTTGACTTAGAAGAAGGCGATGTTATAAAAGTTAAGCCTCATTCTATACACTCTATGATTAGTATAGCAGAAGAAACTTATTCTAATCTTTTATTAATATTCCTTTAATCTTCAATTAATATTTCTTCTGTATTGTTTGTGCCGTTGCAAATTTTATTGAAATCACAAAATTCGCAGTGTGTACCTACCCTTTTATCAAAACCTCTGTCATATCTTATGTCATTTATTATTTCGTCAAACCACTCACCTATATATTGTATGGATTCCTTTGTAAAATCTATTGTGTCAAATTTGTCTTCATCAAAATGATAATATGAACCATTTGTTACTTTAAAATTTAATGAGTCCAATATAAAAGCATAAAGTTTAAGCTGAAGAGTTTTTCTCTCTCTCTCTGTATTATCTTCTCCCAAATCATAATACTTATTTGTTTTATAATCCACTATCTGTAAAGAACCGTCTGCAGATAAATCTATTCTGTCTATACGTCCAAATAATATATAATCTTTTATCTTTGTTTCTTTATAGCTTTCTATTTGATAAGGCACTTTTTGTCCAAAAGAATTAAAGAAATTTGAAAGCATATATAATCCCTTCTCTCCTAATTCCTTCTCTTCTTCTCTGCTGTTAAAAAAAGACCTTATGCCGCTTCTCTTCCAAACTTCTCTAAATATATTGTGCAAGCTATCTAAAGTTCTCTCTTCAGCACGTAATTGATAAAATTCTTTACATGCTAAATGTATAGCATTACCAAATATAAAATATACATTTACTCCCCTTTTATATTTCTTAAAAGGTTTTTCTATATAAGTGTATCTATACTTTCTAGGACAAAGTAAATATGTGGACATACTATATTCGCTAAATCTTTGAAGCTTTTTTGATTCCATATTTTTATCTATTTGTATATTTGTTTAACAACTCAACTATATCAGTATCAGTAGTTAAATCAATAGGTTTATCATCATTAACATTTTCTAAATTAGCATCAGCCTTATTTTTTAATAATATCTCAACTGCCTTATAACTTTGTGAAGCAGCTGCAAAATGTAAAGCACTCCAGCCATCATAATCCTGAGCATTAATATTAGCACCATATTTTAATAATATATTTATTGCAGGTATTTGATTGTTCATAGATGCCCACATTAAAGGTGTTGTTCCTGTATCATCTTCTATGTCTACAAGATTATTTATTTTTTTTGCAGCAAAGGATTGCATTATTATCTCTATTATATCTGAATATCCTCTTGATGCAGCTATATGTATTGCCATAGCAGAATCTATACTATCTCTTGCCTCAAGATTAGCCCCATAATTTAAAAGTGTCTCAACTATTTCTCCATATCCATAATAACAAGCAAGAAGAAGAGGAGTCTCCCCATCAGCATACCATTTTTCATTATCATTAGTTATTATAGTATCTTTTGGAAGCTTAACTTCTATATCTATTTTTTTATTTTTTAATAATTCATTAACTACAGATATATTATTATATTCAACAGCCCTATGTAATAAACTCCAGCCATACTCATCTTTTATATTAACATTAGTTCCAAACTTTATTATATTTAGAGCAATATCTGTTTTTCCGTCTTTTAAAGCGTTAAATAATCCATTATTATCAATATCATATTTTTGATTATTGTTTTGAGCATGGATATTAGAAATTAGTAAAATGTTAAATAATAATATAAATAATGCTATTTTTCTCATCAAGCCAGCCCCAAAATTATGTTAATTTATTTATTATTATAGTACATTTTAACACAATTATCAATATATCATATAAATATCTTTTGAAATAATTAAATTCTTTTATAGAGTAATTTTATTTAAACATGAAATATTAAAAACAATACAGTATAAATTTATACTATATTAATTTTTATGAGGTCTGTATTTGTCTAATAGCTTTTTTATAGAATCATATTTAAAACCTTTTCTCATTAAGGTTCTTATAATATAATCATTTATTTTTTCTTTGTTTTCATAGATTTTATAATATTTTCTAATAGCATTTTTTAATGATCTTACTTCGCTTTTTTCTGTTATTAAATGAGAAACTCTATCTATTGTTTTGTTTTTTAATTTAGCTTTTTTAAGAGCATCAAGTATATATCTTTTACTTTTGCCTTTTAATTTTAGGCTATTGACAGTAATTTTAGCAAATCTCTTATCATCTATAAGTTCATATTCTTTGCAATAAGCTATAGCATAATTAATAAATCTTTTTTTATGCCCTTTTTTAAGCAGCTTATCTCTAAGCATACCCTCGCTTAAAAAACCTCTTCTCAAAGCATTAACAGCAGATTTTTTAGCAGCAGCCTCATAAGCTCTCATTCTTATATGCGGTATTTCATCATATTCTAATTCCATACCTTCATAAATATCCAGCTCATAAGTACCGTTTTTTGGTATTGTAAAATATGCTCCGCCGGAAACTTTTATATAGATTTTATCGTTTTTTAATTTCATTTTAAGGATAGTCATAATTATAATATATATTAAAAATATCAGTTTTTCAATATTATAGTTTATATAACCGCACGGTAAGCTAAACAAAAAAATTAAAATAATTTTAGCTTGCAGTTTTGATTATGTTTTTTAATTTGTTTAACGTGCGTGAAACAGATAAAAAATTTAATAAAAGCTTGGGTGGGCTTTAACATTTCTAATTAGTTAGTAAAACAAAAAAAATATTAATTTTTTAAATGAAAACATCAAATTTAAAAGGGCGGTGAATTAAAATAAGTTTTAAAATTTAAATTATATCCCCTACCCTTTCGATGTTTTATATATTATTTTTTTATTATATACAGCACACTAAACAAAAATATAAAGTAATTTAACATGCTTTAAAAATTAATATTAATTTTGACAAACTTAAAAATTTAAGTATAATCTACGCATTAATATAAAAATCATAAGGAGTCAATTTATATGTGGGTTTATACACTCATTAATATAATAGTTTTATTATTAATAATATTTCTATTATATTTCATGGAAAAAAAACATTTAAATTTCACAGTTAGAGTATTAAGTGCATTAATATTAGGTTTATTATTAGGTTTTGTATTAAGAAACATTTATGCACAAAATACAGATGTTATAACTAATACAATGATTTGGTATAATGTTGTTGGAAGCGGTTATGTAAGATTATTACAAATGTTAGTTATGCCTTTAATATTTATTTCTATCACTATGGCGTTATTAAATATAAAAGGCGATTCTAATATAGCAAAGATGACTATGATAATAATAGCAATTCTAATGATAACAACAGCTATATCTGCTTTAGTTGGTATATTAATTTCTAAAGGATTCGGATTAGACGCTTCAAAGATACAAGCTATAGTTGGAGATTATTCTCAAGGAGCTTTAAATTATGAAAACAGATTAGAAGCATTTAATTCTAAACCTGTGCCTCAGCAATTACTTGAGATTATACCTACAAATCCATTTAGTGCTTTAGCAGGCGGCGGCGGTTCACCTACTTTGTCTGTTGTATTTTTCTCTGCTTTTGTTGGAATGGCTGCCTTGGGTATCAAAAAGAAAAAGCCTGAAGTTTTTGATTTCTTTAGAAAGATAATGTTCTCTTTACATGAGATTGTAATGAGAATAGTTAGCATAGTAATGAGATTAACTCCTTATGGTGTATTAGCTTTAATGGCTAAGTTTATGGCTACTAGTGATTTAAAAGCCTTTGCACAATTAGGTCAATTCTTATTGGCTTCATATATAGCAATATTTATCATGCTTATAGTTCATAGTGTTATACTTATAATATTTGGATATAATCCTGTTAAATATTATTCTAAAGCATTACCTACATTAGCTTTTGCTTTTTCATCAAGAACTAGTGCTGGTACTTTGCCTATGACAGTAGATACTTTAAAAAATAAAATGGGTATATCTGAAGGAGTTTCTAACCTATCAGCTTCACTTGCTGTTACTATAGGGCAAAATGGATGTGCTGGAATATATCCTGCTATGGTTGTTGCTATGATAGCACCTACTTTGGGAATAAATGTTTTTGAACCTGTATTTTTAATAAAGGTTGTAATAATAATAGCTATAGGAAGTTTTGGTATAGCTGGAGTTGGAGGCGGTGCTACTAATGCTGCTCTTATCACACTTTCCGCTTTAAACTTCCCTGTTGAATTAGTTGCTATACTTTTAGGAATAGAGCCGTTAATTGATATGGGCAGAACTTTGCTTAATGTTAATGATGGTATGATTACAGCTGCTGCTACTGGAAAGATTTGTAAGGAAGTAGATATGAATAAGTTTAATACTAATGATACAGCTGCTTCTGAAAATTCTTAAATTAATATTATAAGATTATAAAAAAGCCCTCCTGATGAAAATGTCAGAAGGGTTTTTTATTATAAAAAATTTGTTTCAAAATTTATTTTATTAATTTTTTCATGTATCTAAAGAAATCTTCTTTTTCTTTTGGTGAAATCATACAAGTATTTAAAAACACTTCCATAATCTCTTGATTAACACTTGCCATAGCAGCCTTAACAGCTAAAGCCTGATTAAGTATATCCCCGCAATACTCTCCTTTAATGAGCATTTTTTTCATGCCGTTTATCTGTCCTTCTATTCTATTTAATCTAATTATAAGTTTTTTTCTTTTTTCTATAATTTCTTCTCTGCTGAATTTAGAAACTTTAGTATCATCTCCTAAATATTTATTCCAAGCTTTAAGTCCGCCTTCAAGTACATATAAATTTTCAAAACCTACACTTTTCATATATGAAGCAGCATCAATTCCTAATTTACCAACAGAACAGTAAATAAGATAAATATTATTTTTATCAAGTTTCTCTATCTCTCTTTTAAATACTCTAGGTCTTAAAAAATCTATTAGCAAAGAATTTTCTATCATTCCTTCATAATTATGTTCTAATTCTGTTCTCACATCAATAATTGTAAAATCATCTAATTCTTGCATTTTCTTTTCGAATTCTGAAGGTGTTAATACAATAACTCCATTATCTAATGTCATATAAAATCCTTGAATTTAAAATAATACCATTATTTATATTATATAACAAAAATTAGTTTTTACAAAATATTTTAAATTATTTTTTATTATATTGATTTATGTTTTCAGGAGTTATTAAAATTTTATCATAAAACTCATTAAATTCATAAGAAACTTTACAAAAATTTCCAGAAGAAGCTATTTGATATTGACATTTACTTATTAAATAAAAATCAAAGCAACCTTTTTCATTTGAATTAATATTAACTATTTCATAGTCATATATATTTTTTATATTAGATATTATATTTTCATTTACCCAATCTAAATCATCTGAGAAAAAGAAAATTTTAATTTTATCATTTATTTTATTTTCTATAATTTCAAATGCTCTTTTATAGTAATCGAAATTTAATTCTACATAATAATGAAATTTTATATAATCAGTTCTTCTTATATGACAAGCTACAGTATTCTTAGTATTAATTATGTTATTATAAACTTCTTTATTTTTTTCATCTAGCATAGGAATAAAATATTTGTCTAGTCTCAATACATCTGTATAATTTAATAATTTAAATATATTTGGTATTTCTAATTTAAATTTATCCTCTCTTACTACAAAAGTCTGAGTTAATGCCATAATACCAACTAAATATGATATTTTTTCTTTATTAAGATATTCAAGAGATTTATAAGCTCTTTCATTTATAAAATCACCCCAAAAATCTATATGGTTAGATTGTTTAGCTAAATATATTTCATCTTCATTAGCTAAATTAAATTCTACATCTTTAAAAATATTTGTAAACTCAAAATATCTTTTGTATTTTTTATCATAATCCATACCATCGGTTTCATACCAACTTATATCAAATAAAATTTTTTTATTGTAAAATTTTTCTAAAGATTTAGCTACTACATATGTTCTTATTTGATCTGTAAATCCGCCATCTACTGCAATAACAGCAATATTTTTATTTTCTTGGAATATTTTATTCGTGATGATATTTAAATGGTTTATAATTTGTTTATTTTCTTTTTCTATATTTTCTATTTTTTTTAAGTATTCTCTTATTAAATATCTTAATTTTTTGAAAGGACACCACCATAATACATCATCTAAATATTTATGAAATTGCTTATCCACTTATAACTCCATAAAATTTTATGATTATTATATGTTAATAATTGTATTTGTCAAATTTCATATTTTTATTGACTAATTAATTATATGCTATATAATTTGTTCGATAGTGCAATAAATTAGGATATTTTTATGAAAAAAGCAGTACTTTTTATAATTTTTAAAAGAGAAGAGTTAACTAATAGAGTTTTTGAAGCTATAAGAGAAGCTAAACCGCCTCGTTTATATGTTGTAGCAGATGGCCCTAGAGAAGATGTAGAAGGTGAATATAAAAAGTGTATGGAAACTAGAAAAATTATTGAAAGAGTAGATTGGGATTGTGAAGTAAAAACTTTATTTAGAGAAAAAAATGTTGGATGCAGATTATCTATATCTGGCGGAATAAGTTGGTTTTTTGAAAATGAAGAAGATGGTATAATACTTGAAGATGATTGTTTACCTAATCGATCTTTCTTTTATTTTTGTGAGGAGTTATTAGATTATTATAAAGATAATGAAAAAATAATGAGTATAGGCGGTTTTCATTATGGGGAACCTTGTACAAAATATAGTTATTATTTTTCTTCTATAATGCAATGTTGGGGTTGGGCTACTTGGAGAAGGGCTTGGAAACATTATGATACTAATTTAGAGAAATATTCTTATGAAGATATATGCCAAAAAATAGATAAAATATATAAAGATGCATATATGAGGAGACATTGGAAAGATATAGCTTATATGATGAAAAAATCCTGAAATTCAAAAAGAAAGAAAAATAGATAGTTGGTCATACACTTGGACTATTTCAATAATTCAAGACGATGGTATATGTATAGATCCCAATATAAATTTGGTAAGTAATATAGGTTGGGGTATAGACAGTGTTCATTGTAATTATAAAGATCATTATCTAGCTAATACAGCAACCTATGATATAGGGAAAATAACTCATCCGAATGTAATAGAGACTGATGTTGATATTGATGAATACGTATGCTACTATAGATTTTCTTTTAGAAATGCTGAAGAATATATGCAAATGTTAGAATATGATAAAACACAATTAAATATTCAATTTGAAAATAAAGTTAAAGAATTAGATACTAAAATAAAAGAATTAGAAATAATTAATAGTGAATTAGAAAATATAAAAAATAATATTATTATTAATATAAAAAACATTATAAATAAAATAGCTTGGTATATACCTATAAAAAAACAAAGAGATAAGTTTAGGGAAAAATTATATAAAAAAATTGGCATTTAATTATATTTTATTGATTAATTTTATTATATGTTATATACTTTTATAAATTATAATAATTAAGGTGTGTTTATGAAAAAAGCCGTTTTGTTTATTATATTTAATAGACCAGATACTACTAGCAAAGTTTTTGAAGCTATAAGAGAAGCTAAACCGCCTCGTTTATATATAGCGGCAGATGGTCCTAGAAAAGATGTAAAAGATGATTATAAAAGATGTATGTCTACTAGAGATATTATAAAAAAAGTAGATTGGGATTGTGAGGTAAAAACTTTATTTAGAGATAAAAATTTAGGATGTGGTTTGGGTCCTGCAGAAGCAATAAGTTGGTTTTTTGAAAATGAAGAAGATGGTATAATACTTGAAGATGACTGTTTACCAAATCAATCTTTTTTTTATTTTTGCGAAGAGTTATTAGATTATTATAAAGATAATGATAAAATAATGCATATACATAGCAATCATATAGGTAAACCATATTCTAATTATAGTTATTATTTTTCATCTATGGAAAGATGTTGGGGTTGGGCTACTTGGAGAAGAGCTTGGAATCTTTATGATTATAAATTAGAAAAATATTCGTATGATTTAATAGCTAAGAAGATAGAAGAAGTATATTTTTCTGATTTTTATATTGATTATTGGAAAAGTATATTAGATGAAATGATTGAATACCATAAAAAAAATAAAAATGATATTTGGGATTATCAATGGAGTTTTAGTATATTAGCTAATGATGGTTTATGTATATGTCCTAATATTAATCTTGTAAGTAATATAGGATTTGGAAAAGATGCAACACATTGTTCTTATGAAAATGACCCTCTTCATAATATGGTTTCATATAAAATAGATAAAATTATACATCCGCCAATTATAAAAAGAGATTTATTTATAGATGAAGATTCTATGTCTAAAAATTTTCATTATGTTAAATCAGACGCAGAATATAGATTAAATACTATTACCTCTAACATTAGAAAAATTGTTAATAAATTAGCTTGGTATATACCTATTAGAAAATTAAGAGATAAATTTAGAGATGATTTATGTAAAAAGATAGGAATATAAATAAGATCTTTTGTTAATAAAATCTAATTTAACTAATTAATAGATTCTGGTGTTATTAACATTTTATCATTAAATTCATTAAATTGATGAGCTACTTTACAAAAGTTTCCAGAAGAAGCTATTTGATATTGACATTTACTGATTAGATAAAAATCAAAATATCCTCTATTATTGTTATTTATATCAACTATCTTATAGTCATATATATTTTTTATATTAGGAATTATATTTTTATTTACCCAATCTAAATCATCTGAAAAAAAGAAAATTTTAATTTTATTATTTATTTTCTTTTCTATAGTTTCAAATGCATTTTTATAATAATTAAAATTTAAATCTATATAATAAGGAAAATTGATATAATCAGTTCTTCTTATATGGCAAGCTACAGTATTTTTACTATTAATAATATCATTATAAATTTCTTTATTTTTTTCATCTAATATTGGAATGAAATATTTATCTAAAGTTAATACATCTGTATAATTTAATAATTGAAATATATTTGGTATTTCAATTTTTATTTTATTTTTTATAGCAAATTTTTCATTTAATGCTAAAATACCGTACATATATTGTATTTGTTCATCATTAATATTTTCTAATAAATTTGAAGCTTTAATATTTTCAAAATACCACCAAAAATCTATATAGTTAGATTGCTTACTTAAAAATATTTGTTCTTCTGTAGCTAAATTAAATTCTATATCTTTAAATATATTTATTAATTCAAAACGTCTTTCATTTATTTTAGAATCATCCATGCCATTTGTTTTATACCAGCTTATATCAAATAAAATTTTTTTGTTGTAAAATTTTTCTAAAGATTTAGCTACTAAATATATTCTTATTTGATCTGCAAATCCACCATCCACAGCAATAACAGCAACATTTTTATTTTCTGGAAATATTTTATTTGTGATGATATTTAAATGATTTATAATTTGTTTATTTTCTTTTTCTATATCTTCTATTTTATTTAAGTATTCTCTTATTAGATATCTTAATTTTTTGAAAGGACACCACCATAATACATCATCTAAATATTTATGGAATTGTTTATTCATTAATTTACTCACATCTTCGAATTAATTATATTATAAAATAAGAATAGTATTTGTCAAATTTTGTTAATTTACAAATATTTTTTATAATTTTATTAAAAATAGTTTATTTGTAAATTTAGCTTGCAAAACGAGGCATTTAATTATATTATTAATGAGTTAATTTTTAATATAATAGTTTTTAATACATAATGTTATAGCGGAGATATTATGACACATTTAGAATTGAGAGAAAAGTTTAAAGAGTTTTTTAAAAGTAAAAAACATGCTATAGAGAAATCATCATCATTAATACCAATAGATGACCCTAGTTTATTATTTACAACAGCAGGTATGCTTCAGTTTAAGCCATATTATGCTGGAATAAAAAAAGCACCATATTCAAGAGTAGCTACTATACAGAAATGTTTTAGATTATCAGATTTAGAGAATATTGGTAAAACAGCAAGACACCATACATTTTTTGAGATGTTTGGTAATTTTTGTTTTATGGGAGACTATTTCAAGAAAGAAGCTATTGAGTTTGCTTGGGAGTTTTCTACACAGGTGATAAAGCTTCCTGTTGAGAGAATATATGTATCTATTTATGAGAAAGATGATGATGCATTTAAAATTTGGAATGAACATATAGGAATACCAAAAGAGAAGATTGTTAGACTTGGAAAGAAAGATAATTTCTGGGGACCTGCGGGAGATTCTGGAGCTTGTGGACCTTGCAGTGAACTTTATATTGATATGGGTGAGGAGAAAGGATGCGGTAAGCCTGATTGTTTTGTGGGTTGTGATTGTGAGAGGTATTTAGAGTTTTGGAATTTAGTATTTAATGAGTTTTTCCAAGATGTTGATGGCAATTTGACTCCGCTTAAAAATGTTGGTATAGATACAGGAATGGGGCTTGAGAGACTTTGCTATATTATGCAGGGAGTTGAGAGCAATTATCAAACTGATGTAATGAAGCCTATAGTTGATGCTATTTTAAATAAGCTTAATGTTAAATATGAAGGAAACAATAAGACAAAGATAAACTTATTGGCTGACCATTTAAGAGCTTTAGTATTTGTTTTGGCAGAGGGTTGTAAGCCGTCTAATGAGGGAAGGGGATATGTACTTAGAAGACTTTTAAGAAGAGCTTTAAAAACTGCTAATGATTTAGGTCATAAAGGAGCTTTCTTAAATGAGCTTACTTCTGCTGTAATTAATGTTTATAAAGATATATATGATTATCTTCCAAAAGAAGAAGAGAATATTAAAAAAATATTAAAAGAAGAAGAGAATAAATTTTTAAGCACAATATCTGCAGGCATGAATAAGCTTTACAGTGTAATGGAAGAAAACAAAGAAAGCAAAGTAATATCAGGTAAAGATGCATTTATGCTTTTTGATACTTACGGACTTCCTTTTGACATCACAGAAGAAGAGGCTAATGACCATGGTTTCACAGTTGATAAAAAAGGCTTTGAAGATGCAATGGAGGAACAGAAAAAAAGAAGCAGAGGAACAGGAGAGGATAAAAAGTCTAAATTTGGTTTTGTTGAAAATTATGAAACAAAATATGTCGGCGAAGATAGAGATAGTTTAATTAATGGAATAAAATCAAAGATAGTTGCCCTATATGAGAATGGAGAGAAAAAAGAAAGTGCATCATCTTCTAACGTAGCTGTAATTACAGAGTCATCACCTTTTTATGGAGAGATGGGAGGACAGGTTGGAGATAATGGCTTTATAGAGATTTCAAGCGGAGAGAAACTAAAAGTATTAGATACGCAAAAAAAAGAAAACACTATTATACATATAGTTGATTGCGGCAATAAAACTTTAAAAGTTGGAGAAGAGATAAAACTTTTAGTTAATTTTGACAGAAGAAGTGCTATAAGAAAAAACCACACAGCAACACATATACTTCAAAAGGTTTTAGAGCTCACACTTGGAAATCATATTAATCAGGCAGGAAGCTTTGTTTGTGAAGATTATTTGAGATTTGACTTTACTCACCCAGATTCTATTAATGAAGAGACTTTAATAAATATAGAAAATCAAGTTAATGAAATAGTATTTAAATCAATGCCTGCTGTAATAAAATATATGCCGAAAGAAGAGGCTATAGCTTCTGGAGCTAAGGCATTATTTGGAGAGAAATATCCTGACACTGTAAGAATACTTGATATAGGCGAAGGTTTTTCTGTTGAGCTTTGCGGTGGAAGCCATTTGACAAATACATCTGAAGTTGGTTATTTTCATATAGTAAGTGAAGGTTCTGTTGCAAGCGGTGTGAGAAGAATTGAAGCTATTACTGGGCTTAATGCTGCTAGAGAGGCTACAAATTTATTTAATAAAGTAAAAAGTTTAAGCCATATACTTAATGCAAATAAAATAGATGAACTTACAACTAGAGCTGAAAACCTACAAACAGAAATAAAAAAATTACAAAAAGAAAATAAACAATTAAAGACATCAGGCTCATCTTCTAAAGCGTTTATAGATAATTGCGAAGATTTAAATGGAATTAAGTTTTACAATTTGGAGTTTGACGAAGATATAAAAGATATAAGACTTTATGCTGATACTATAAAAGAGAGAGTTAAAGATTCTATAGCCTTTATGATAAGTAAAACCAATAATTCTATAATAGTTCAAGTTACTGGTAAGGCTTTAAAAGAAAAAAACATATTGGCTAATTCTTTAATTAAAGATATAATAGCAGCTGCAGGAGGCAGAGGCGGAGGAAAAGATAGTTTTGCTCAAGGCTCTATAGAAAATATCGAAAAAGCAAAAGAGGCTATTAATAAAATAAAGAGTAGTTTATAAATGAAAAAAGTTTTAAGCATTATCATTATAATATTATTTTCTGTATCTTGTTCTCAGAAAGATTTAACTTTAAGAAGACTTGATGATGTTAATAGGGCTTCTAAGAAGTTGCAAGATAATAAAGATAATGAAGAGGTTTTATTAGAAGTACTTAATGCTGCACAAAACGGCGGAAGGGAAGTGAGAGCTGAGGCTATATGGGTACTTGGAAATATTGAGGCAGAAATAGCTTATAGTGATTTTTTAAAGTCTAGTGTTGAAGACCCTGATTTTAATGTGCGTTGTTTGTCTATACATGGTTTAGGAAGGCTTGAAGCTAAAACTCCTGAGGCAATAGACAGTATAAAAAGAGCTATATCTGATACCGATTTGCAGGTACAAATAGAGGCTTTAAAAGTTGCTGGTAATTTAAAAGCTCCTGAACTTTTAAACTCTATACTTGGAAGCTTATCTAGTAAAAATAAATGGGTGAGAATGGCGGCAATTGAAGCTTTGAAAGATTATGAAGATAAAAGAGTTGACCGTTCTCTTAATTTGCTTTCTTCTACAGATAATGATTATGCTGTGAAATCTACTATAGAGCAGGTTTTAAAATATAGAAATGAAAAAGGAATATAAAAATAATATATGCTTTTTAATAAAAAAATAATTTATTCATTAATAACTTTCTCTTTTATAAGTATTTTTATTTTCTCATGCAGAAGTATGGGAAATTCTGTTGTTGTAGTAGATGATATAATATCGACAAATAGAATAGTTGCAATTGCTTCTTTTACTTTCCCAAAAAGCATGACTAATGTAAATATAGATAGATTAAAATATTTGAATACAGAGATATATACAGATGTTGTATTAAAAAGCTTTATAAGTAATTTTAATTCCCAAAGTGAGTTAATAAAACTTGTAACTTTAGAAGAAGCATTAGGTACTTTGGCTTTTTCTAAACTTCCAAATCATTATATATTAGGTTCTGATTATGTGGCTGCTACTGGAACTATAGCTACAAATAAATTAGATGATGATACTATATCTTTACTTAGAGATAAAAATATATCAGGAGTTATGTATGCTAATTCTGAAATGTCTTTTTGGGCACAGAGTATTGATATAAACTTTGATATGTATGATTTAAATGGCAATAATTTATGGCTTGATACTTTGGAGGGATATTCTTATTATATTATAGGAGATACAGGTTCTCCTACTAAACAAATGAATTATCAGATAGTAATAGCTGATGTTGTAAAGTTTCAACAAAAGCATGCTGATGAATTATATATTATAATAGATGAAGCAGTATCTAACGGAGTATACACTTTAAAAAATAAAGTGCCATATGCTTTTAGTACTAATGATATTTTGTTTACTCAAAAGACATTTAGTTTAACTAATGAAGAATATGCAAAAAAGGCAGGTATTAAATAATGGCAGATAGACAAAAGATAGAATTAAGTTTTAGTGATATTGATGAGTTTAGATTTAAAAGACCTTTAAAAGGTTATATTACAAAACTTGATAATGATAGATATGTTATTAGTAATGATGATTTAGCTATTAGGGGTACTGGTAAAACTCCGAAAGAGGCTGCCGAGATGATTAAAGAGCAGTTTATTAATTTGGCAAATGATGTTATGTATAAATCTAAATATGCTCCTTTAAGCGAGAGAGAGAGAAAAAAAGTAAGTATTATACAATCTATATGTGATATTATTTAAATATTATATATAGATTTTTTATTATCAAAAAACTTCTATTAACTTTTTAGGAATTAAATATGCTATTAACTAATGAATTAAAAAATAAAATATTAAAAAATTTGAAGGAAAAAAAATAGCCGTGCTTCATGGAGGCATAAGCGATGAGAGGGAAGTTTCTCTTAGAAGCGGTAAGAATGTTTTTGAGGCTTTAACTTCTTATAAAGAATTAAAAGACAGCACAATATTGATAGACGTAAAAGACCATTATGAATTGGTTGAAACTCTAAAAAAAGAAAATGTTGAATATTGTTATAATATATTGCATGGTACTTTTGGAGAAGACGGTACTATTCAAGGTCTTTTGGATTGTCTTAATATTAAATATACAGGCGAAAATACTTTGGTTAGCTCACTTTGTATGAATAAGGTTTATACAAAAAGAATATGGCTTTCTTCAAACATTTCTACTGTAGATTTTCAGCTTCTTGAAGATGCTGTAAAAAACAATAATATATCTTTTAATTTCCCTATAATATTAAAACCTATTTCAAGCGGTTCTAGTGTGGGGGTTTCTTTAATTAAAACTAAAGAAGAATTTGATAATATTGTTAAAGATATAAAAGATACTCATAATTATTTTTTAGAGCCGTATATTAAAGGAAAAGAAGTAACTGTTGGTCTTGTACGTGATAATGATGATATATATGTATTTCCTATACTTGGCATTAATCCAAAAAATGAAATATATGATTATGATGCTAAATATACTCCAGGAAAAACGGAGATGGAGATACCTGCAAAATTAGATAAAGATATAGAAAAAAAATTAATAGAAAATTGTAAAAAGGCTTATGATGTTTTAGGCTGTGAGGGTCTTTGCAGAATAGATGCTATAATTTCTGATGATGGTTTTATTAATTTGATGGAAGTTAATACTCAAGGCGGAATGACAAATACTTCTGATATACCTGCCATGGCAAGAAATATCAATATGCCTTTTGAAGATGTTGTTTTATATATACTTTCTTTATCTTATAGAAATGTATAAAATTATCTATTGACAAATATTAAAAAATTAGTATATTATACTAAATGATATTAATTATTAATTATAAATAATTTCTTCATAAGAGGTTTGTAAAATATGAACAACACCAGAAACACAATACAAAAACAAGTAATATTAAATGCTGTAAGGGAATTAAAAAATCACCCTACATCAGAAGAGGTTTATAATTATATTAAACCAAACTTTCCTTCTATTAGTTTAGGAACAGTTTATAGAAATCTTAATTTGCTTTCAGAGAACAATGAGATACAAAAGATTTCTATAATAGACGATGCTGTAAGGTTTGACCATATCACAGGCGAGCATTATCATTTTCAATGTGATAAATGCAAAAAGTTAATAGATATTAATTTGCCTTATAATAAAGATTTAGATGAAGCTGTTTCTAAAAAATATAATGTAGAAATAGATAAACATGACATTGTATTTATAGGCATTTGTAAATCTTGCAAATCAGAATAATTTTTTATTAAAAAGATAAGTATTTTCTTTTATACTTAAAGCATTGTAAATTTATAAAATATTTTTATTTATTTTATAAAGTATTAAATATAAAACAAACAAAAACATTTGTCATACTTGTTTTTTATCTCTAAAAAATATAGAATAAATTTATTATTTTCATTCTAAAGGAAGCCATAACATGCCAGCTAATATACTTGATGTAAGAGAATTATCAAAAACAATAAGAGCAGAAATTAAAGATAAGGTTGCTTTATTAAACAAGAAGCCTAGAATAGATTTTGTTTATTTTGATGATGATAAATCTACAGAGTTATATTTTACGCATGCAAAGAAAATGGCAGAAAATGCTGGAATGATAGGAGAGCTTCATAAGTTAGGCACAAACACAACAGAAAAAGATTTTATCACTCTAATAGAATATTTAAACGAAGAGAAAGATATTAGCGGTATAATGCTTCAAATGCCTTTGCCTAAGCATATAAGAAGAGAGGTTGTTTATGAGACTATATCTACAAAAAAAGATATTGATGCAATAAGCAATTTAAATCTTGGAAGAATTTTAACTTCTAATGATGAATTAATTCCTTGTACTGTAAAAAGTGTGATGACAATACTTGAACATTATAATATAAAAATAGAAGGTGCTAATGCTGTAGTTGTTGGAAGGAGCGAGATAGTTGGAAAGCCTCTTGCTTTATCACTTTTAAATAAATCTGCTACTGTTACAATAGCTCATTCAAAAACTAAAGATTTAAAAAGTGTTTGTAAGAATGCTGATATATTATGTGTGTCTATTGGAAAGGCAGAGTTTATTAATGCTGAATATATAAAAGAGAATGCTGTTGTTATAGATATAGGAATAAATGTTCTTGAAGATGGTTCTATTAAGGGAGATGTAAAGTTTGATGAGGCAGTTAATATTGCATCTGCTATAACGCCTGTACCTAATGGCGTTGGAAGTTTAACAACAACAATGCTTCTTTCAAACTTGCTTTACTTGCATACGAAGTATAATAATAATTAATTATAACTAATGTATGTTCTTGTTTTATTCAACTTTTTCCCGCCGCAAAAAGTTGCAAAAAGTGCAAGTGTTTTAGCTTTATGGCTTGTGAATATGTAAATCTAAAATAATATATATATTTGCATAAAAAGCTAGATTTTATTGAATGCAGTCCTTTTGCTTCTTTGGGCCACCACAAATAAAAAACTTAAAAAATATTTTTAACAAAGTTAAAAATTTTTACCATATAGTAACAAGCAGTTTATATAGTATAGGAAGAAGTATAACAGTTAAAGCTCCAGCTATACCTATAGCAAGACCAGACATAGCTCCTTCAGTCTCTCCCATCTCTATTGCCTTACTAGTACCAACAGCATGCGATGCAGTGCCTATTGCAATACCTATAGCTAAAGGTGATTTTATTCTAAATATCTTACAAACTATAGGAGCTATTATTGCCCCCACAACTCCAGATACTATAACAGCAAGCACAGTAATAGATTTTACAGCTCCAATACTATCTGCAACATCAACAGCTATTGCAGTAGTTATAGATTTTGGAAGAAGCGATAAAAGTATATTTTCTGATACACCCATAATCTTTGCAGTGAAATATATTCCAACTATTCCAATGGCACTTCCTATAGCAATGCTTAAAAGTATTACTAATAAATTTGCTTTTAATATTGGAAGGTTTCTATATATTGGAAGAGCTAATACAACAGTAGCAGGTCCTATCAATGCATTAATAAATTTTCCGCCGCTTTCATTATAAACACTATAAGGCACACCCATAAAATAAATAGCAAACCCTACAAGTATTACAGTTGTTACTAATGGTGTTAATATTGGAAGTTTTGTTTTATTATAAATATAGTATGCTATGATATATGCTATTAAAGTTATTACTATTGATATTAGAGGATTATCTTGAAATAGTGCTGTCATTTTACTTTCCTTTTTTTATTAACTATATTTTCAAAAAACTGTGCAGATAAACCAGTTGCCGCCATTATCACTACAACAAAAAATATGCATATTATAAGAAAAGGTATTATCTCATCTTTAATATATTTATATTCATCAACTATAGCTAAAGTGGCAGGTACAAATAACAAAGACATATTTTTTATTAATATATCGCTAGCCTCATCAATATGGCTCTCTTTTATAATTCCAAAAACCAAAAGTAAGAATAAAATTAGCATTCCTATTACATTACCAGGTATTGGAAGTTTTAGAGATTTGCTTAAGATGTATGATACTGAATAAATAAGAAATATTATAGAGAATTGTTTAATCAATTTCATTTTAGTAGAATCCAATAAATTATTTTAAAAAATTATTGGGATAAATTATATACCTAAAAAAATGTTTTTCAATAGAATATTTTTATGTACGAGCTGTATCACCTTGCCGCACGATAATGCTCTGCTTTAATTATCACTTCTTAGTTGTGCGGGGGAGTGCTTTTTAATGTACAATTAAATTATAAAATTTATAATAAAAATGCAGTTCTTCGCGAAGCGTATCCGAAGGATATAAGCTTCTTTTATACCAATACCACAGGCACTTCCTTCGGTCGTCCTAAAGGACTCCCTTTGGTCGTAAAAGAAGTGAGGTGCTACCCTACGGGCACGCTTCGCATGGGGCAAAGCCCTGCAAATATTGAAAATTAAAAAATATAATTTTTTATAAACTTTTTTAGTATATAGTATCTTATCATTGTAAAAAACCTTTGCTCATATTGTAATAGATTAAAAGTTTTACTACTCTCGAATAACTCTTTATGCCGTGTATTTGATTGTTTGCTTTTAAATATGTGTCATTTACTTTATGGCTTATATTAGAAAGTTGCCCTCTGTATTGATTCCAAAATTCATAATTGTATCTTATCTCTTCTTTGGTTTTTTCGTTGAGGTTTGAAATAAGCATAGCATAATTTTCATCTCTGTTAAGTTCTGATAAAACATATAATAGTGCTTCAAAAGCTCCTGAATATTGTATAAATAAATCACTATGTTTTGAGCAGGCAAGATATGCAATAAAATTAGCTTCATCTTCGTAGGCGATTCCTATTTTATGTGCCATTTCATGGGCTATAGTATAAGGCATAGATGTATATGGTATAAGAGTATTAACATTTGCTTCTGAAGTAAATGGTGAGTATATTCCTGTTATTTGAAGTCTTAAAAAAAGTTTTGATATTTTTATTGGCTTTGTTCTTGAATAATACATTTCTAAATATGGAAACTCTTCAAAAACTTTATTATATTCACTTTCAACCATTCTGTTTAGAGCTTGATAATTTGTATTGATTGAGGTTTCATATTTCATTTTCGTTTGCAAATCATTTAAATCTTTTATTAATAACTCTGCTAATGAATATAGTTTGTTATACGCTTCTTCATCTGTGATATTATTATTTTCAAAGAAGTAATTTTGATAATTATTTATAAGAGGAAATCTATAATAATTTAATCCCCATACAGACATAAAAACAATATATATAATAATTGCAATACACACTACTACATATAAAAAGTTAAATATTAATTTTAATTTTTCTTGTCCAAATATTATTTTTTTTATAGAGAAAACAAAGAATAAAAGAATTAATATTATAAAAATAAATAAAAGTATTTCAGCAATAGAAAAACTAAAATTTGATGTTACTTTCCCAATACTTCCTGATATAACTTTATAAGCTTTTCTAGAATAAAAATTTTCTATAAACTTTGGTGATAATGTGAGAAGTTTTAATACAATGGCTATAAATATTATACATATTAGAAATGTGATTTTGTTTTTCATTTTTTTATTATAACCAAAATAATTTTATTTGTAAAGCTTAAAAAATTGAATTACATATTTCTAAAAATTATTAAAACGCTCTCACCGTATGTTTTTATTTCGTAGTTTATATTTTGATCGTATTCTTTTATTTTCTCTAAAAAGCTTTTATAGTATTCAAGCCCCATTTCCACAAATAAATATCCATTATCATTTAATAATTTTCTTTCAAATATATTTAAAAATACTTCATAATAAATTTTCGAATGATAAGGCGGATCAAAGAATATTATATCAAAAGTATCATTAGTTCTTTTAACATAGTCATCTGCAGATACTCTTTTTATTTTGTATTGATTTTCTTCAAATATATTTTTTGCATTTGTAAATATTGTTTTAACAGCTTCTCTATCTATTTCTATAAAAGCAGCAAACTTAGCTCCTCTGCTTAAAGCCTCAAACCCCACAGCACCGCTTCCAGCACAAAGGTCTAAAAAAGTTTTATCATTAGCATCTATTATATTAAATAAAGCCTCTCTCACCTTTCCCTGAGTAGGTCTAAAATCCCTCTTTGGTGTAATGATTTTTTTATTTTTTTTGTATCCAGATATTATATGCAATTTATTATCCTTATAAAAAATCAAACATATAATACTCTAATCTGAGCAAAAGCGGCATTAACATTCAAATAAAGTATTTTGTCAGAAGTACCCATAACAAAGTTCATCTCTCCAAAACTTACACTATCCCCAGTAGGTATTGAGATACTGCCGAATGCACTAGAAGCTTTTATATGTATTTGTATATTTTGATTAATTAAAATAACTGTATCAGAAAAAGCACAATTAACATTAACATTTTTATTTCTGTCAATTTGTATATTTGATAAATCTATTGTAGAGCTTTTAAAATTAATATTATAATTTTCTGTTTTATTTTTTGGTAATTTATCTCCAACATAATAAACACCAACTATAATATATATTCCAAGAAATATAATAATCATTCCTATAATCATTCTAAATATAGGAGTGTACAATATAAAAGGCATATTTATATTAAGAGCATATCTTATTAAAATATAAAGTCCTGTAACAATTACTGTGAGAGCTATTATAATTTTTGATGCGTAAAAACCTCTTCCTAGTATTATTGCTATGCCCCATACTATAATTAATATAGATACTATTATTGTAAATACAGGTACATATGCTAATGCTGGTATATATATATGAAAGACATACTGAAGCAAAATATATGCTCCGATGATTAAAACTAAAATTCCTATTATAGTTCTTGAAAAAATAAATTTCATAATAAGCCTTTTAATTAATTTGTATTCAATAATATTAAACAATATTCATTAAAAATCAAGTTATTTTATATAATGAAAAAAATTTAATTATTTTAGTATAAAGTGGTTAAAGTTATTATTGATAAGTATATATAAACTTGACATTTTAGTTTTATACTTATAAAATCAAAATGAAGTATAAATTTGGAGTGTGATTATTATGTCAAAAAGAGAGATGATTAATAGTATAATAGGTGAAGGTTCATATTTCAAAGGAACTTATATAGTAAAAGGCTCTTTTCAAATAGACGGTAAATTTGAAGGAGATTTAAAGATAGACGGGCATTTAATAATAGGTACTAATGGTAAAGTAAAGACAAGTACTATTATTACAGACAGCATAACAATAGCAGGTACTTTGATTGGTAATATATCAGCTTCAAATGAAGTAGTATTAATAGAAACAGGAAGAGTTTTAGGAAACATAGAAGCTCCTAAGATAGATGTTGGAGAGGGTGCTGTTATACAGGGAGAGATGACTATTACAGGCGGACAAAAAAAGAATATTACAAAAGTGGTAGAAGATTCTTTTAGCGATAAAGTTGAGGCAGAAAATACTTTTGAAAATACAAATGATACAGAGAATCAATCAAATTGATAAATAAAGGAAAGCATTAAAAATGGCTATTAAAATAAAGACACAATCAGAAATAAATTTGATGCGTGAAAGCGGACATATATTAGCAAATGTGTTTAAAGAAGTTTCTAAACTTGTTGAGCCTGGCATATCTACAAAAGAGCTTGATAAGTTTGTTTATGATTATATAAGAAAGCAAAATGCAAAGCCTTCTTTTAAGGGTTATGGGAATCCTCCTTTTCCTGCTTCTATATGTGCTTCTATAAATGATGAAATAATACATGGCATACCTAGCAAAAAAAGAGTATTAAAAGACGGCGATATAATAGGTCTTGATATAGGTGTTTATTATAAGGGTTATCATTCAGACAGAGCATTTACTTTTAAGGTTGGTAATGTATCAGCAGAAGCTTCAAGACTTGTAGACACAACAATGGAATCATTTTTTAATGGAATAAAACAGATAAGAGATGGTGTTCATTTGGGAGATGTTTCTTATGCCATACAGAAAACTGCAGAAGATGCTGGTTATTCTTTGGTGAGAGAGTTTAACGGTCATGGTGTTGGAGCTAATTTGCATGAAGAGCCTGCTGTGCCTAATAGAGGTAAAAAAGGTTTTGGTCCTGTGCTTAAAACTAATATGGTAATTGCAATAGAGCCTATGGTTAATATGGGACATCATGCTATATATATTGAAGATGATGATTGGACTGTTGTTACAAGAGACGGTTCTTTATCTGCTCATTATGAACATACTGTTGCTGTTAAAGAAGACGGTGTTGAGATACTTACTGCTTTAGAAGATGATGAGATAGTTAATAAATATATGAATAGTTAAAAAAATATATAAGATAAAGTTTTATTATACCGATATTTAATAATAAGAATTTATAAAAACTATTATTTGCAGTGTAATATCTTATGAAACATTTTGTATTTATATTTTTATTTTTTTGTTTATCTTTATATTCTCAAACAAATACAGCTATTACAAGTTTAAGAATAGATACTAACTTTTTTATGTCATCTTTTGACGGAAAATTGCAGCCTGCTTGGGTTTATATAGGGGAAGCTAAAAGGGCTATAAATGAAGGTAATAGTTCTTATGCTTTATTTATTATGAACAAAACTTTATTATATTATCCTGAAAATGCTGATGCTCATTATTTATTAGGTATGATATATGAAAGTGAAGCCGGTAAGCCTTCAGAGCAAGGCGGAATTGCTACATATCGTTTGGCTGTAGAAGAATATAAAAAATCTATACAATATGCCAATAATCTAACTATACCTTCTTATAAATATGATGCTTATTTTAATTTGCTTGATATATATGAAAAGCTTATAGACCAAACTAATTATTCTCAAACAGAACAAGAGATTATTAATATGGCTGAGAGAAGCTATAATAAAATGGAGAAGGGAAGAATATATTTTAAATTGGCAGAGCATTATGATGCAAGAAACAGAAGAACATCAGCAATTGATTATTATAGACAATCATATTTGAATGGCTACAGACAAAAATTATCTTTATTTAGAATATCTATAATATATAGAAAGATGCGTAATTATGTACAAGAGAAAGAAACTCTTATGCTTGCAAGCGGATACAGTTTTGAAAATGAAGAGCCTTCCAATTTTGAAGTTGAAAAGATTATTATAAACAGATTAGAACAGCTTAAAAATGTAAAAATACCTAGAAAAATATATTAATAGGAAATAATAATGGCTTTTTTTGATTTATCTATAGATGAACTTTATCAATATAAAGGAAGCTCTACAGAACCAAGCGATTTTGACAGTTTTTGGCTTAACACTATAAAAGAAAATAATCATAAACCAGAAGCAAAATATAATTTAATACAAACTCATTTAAAATTTTTTGATGTTTATGAAGTAAGTTTTTTGGGTTACAATAAGCATACTATAAACGGCTGGTATATAGCACCAAAGAACAGTGATAAATTAACTTGTATAGTTCAATATTTAGGATATGGAAACGGTAAGGATTTGCCTATTAATCATATAGTTTTTCCATCTGCAGGATATAGTGTATTTGTGATGGAGACTAGGGGGCAGGGTGCTGAAGACGGCAATGGTGCTTCTACTATTGACCCTGAAGGCTATGGAGTGCATGCTGACGGATTTCTCACAAAGGGCATATTAGACAAAAATGATTATTATTATAAAAGAGTTTTTATAGATGCTCTAAAAGCAGTAGACGCAGTTAGAGAACATCAATCAACAGAGAAAATTGTTATAAATGGTTCTAGTCAGGGGGGAGGAATATCATTAGCTGCATGTGCATTAAGTGAGCTTTCAAATATAAAAATAGATGCAATGATGGCAGATGTTCCTTTTTTGTGTGATTATAAAAGAGCTTCTACAATTACAGATACTTTGCCTTATAATGAAATAGTGAGATACTGCAAAACAAATAGAGATAAAGAGAATATAGTTTTTAATACGCTTTCATATTTTGACGGAGCATTTTTTGCTAAGAGGGCTAAAGCAAAAGCATTATTTTCTGTAGGTCTTATGGATATATTAGTGCCTCCTTCAACAGTATTTGCTGCTTATAATAATTATGCAGGAGAGAAGTCTATTGAGGTTTATACTTTTAATGGGCATGAAGGCGGAGACAATTATCATATAGAAAAGAAGCTAGATTTTTTGAGCAGATTATAATATTTTTAAAGTATACTAAAACAAATAACTTTTATCACTTTCTATTTTTTACAAATATATTATTTATTTTTAGCACATTTATTATAAAACTACATTTAAATATAGATTAATAGTTTGCTTTAAATATAAAATATAATTATATACTTTAATATTAATTTTGTACTTGCACTTTTTGGTTCTTTGACGAAGTCCGCACAGCGAGCTGCGGGAAAAAGAACAACAAAAAAATTAATAGAAAATTATTGTTTTGTATGTTGCTACTAAAGCGTGAAAAGTTAATAACATATCTATAAAAATTTATAAAATATAATAGTTTATACATACACTATTTTTAATAAGCAATTACTATGCTTGTATATATTTCGTTATAATATATAATAAATTTCCAACTTATAATACTTATAATAATAAAGGTTTTTTATTTTTTATGGCATTAATGTTAAATGAAGAGCAAAAAAAAGCTGTAGAGCATATTAATGGACCTATGCTTGCATTAGCCGGTGCAGGAAGTGGTAAGACCAGAGTAATTACAGAGAGAATTGCCTATTTAATAAAAAACGGAATAGACCCTAGCAATATACTTGCTGTTACTTTTACAAATAAAGCTGCTAATGAAATGCGTGAGAGAATAGCTGCTTTGCTTAAAGAAAAACCTAAACAATTAGTAATAAGTACTTTTCATTCTTTTTGTGTGAGGGTGCTTAAGCTTGATATAGATAAATTAGGATACAAAAAAAACTTTAGTATATATTCTTCTTCAGACAGCAGAACTCTTATAAGAAATATTTTGAGAGAGGTTAAAGTAAATACTCTTAATTATGATGAAAACCTCTTTGCTTGGTATATAGACAGATACAAAAACAATTTAATGAAGCCAAATGAAGTAGTGCCTCATGATGATTTGGAGAAGATTGCAAAAAGAGTTTATGAGGTTTATCAGAATTATTTGAAAGGGTATAATGCTGTTGATTTTAATGATCTTATTAATTTAACTATTGATTTATATATTAATTTTCCTGATGTTTTAGATAAGTATCAAGAGAGATTTAAATATATTATGGTTGATGAATATCAAGACACCAATTTAGCACAGTATAAACTCACAAGCCTTTTAGCTTCAAAATATAAAAATATAGTTGTAGTAGGCGATGATGACCAGAGTATATACGCTTTTAGGGGTGCTGATGTATCAAATATACTTTCTTTTGAAAACGAATATCCAGAGGCTAAAATAATTACATTAAACAAAAATTATAGAAGCACTAAGGCAATACTTGAAGCGGCACATGCTGTAATAAGCAACAATACGCAAAGAAAAGCAAAAGAGGTTGTTGCTGTTAATGATGAAGGTATACCTCCTGTTATTATGCCCTGCGAAGATGAGAGAGATGAAGCACAGTTTATAGCAGAAAATATCACACAAACTGCAATAAACAAAAATTTAAACTACGAAAACTTTGCCATACTTTTTAGAATGAACTCTCAGTCGCGTATTTTTGAAGAGGCTTTAAGATTTAGAGGCATTCCATATACTGTTGTTGGTGCTTTTCAGTTTTATGAGAGAAAAGAGATTAAAGATATACTTGCATATTTAAACCTATTTGTTAATCCGGAAGATGAGGTTTCTCTTTTGAGGGTTATTAATATACCAAAAAGGGGAATTGGTGCTGTTGCAATTAATAATCTCAATGAAATAAGTATAAAAAACGGAGTATCATTATATCAAACATTACTTGACTATGAGAATATAGATGATATACCTCCAAAGGCAAAAACAGGAATAAAAGATTTTTTGGATATCATTCATTATTATAATGAAATATTTACAGTTGATAAAAACACATTAGAAAAACCAAAGCTCTACGAAAACATTAATAAATTTTTAGATACAATTGCATATCATAATGAAGTATTAAACTCAAGCGATACAAAAGAGCAGGGAAGTAAAAAAATAGAAAACATTGAATCTCTAATGAACGGTATAGCTGAATATGAGAAAGGAAATAAAAATGCTACTTTAAAAAATTATTTAGATAGAATACTTTTAATGAGCATAGAAGAAAATAATGAAGAAGAGAAAAAGAAAGGTGTAATGCTTATGAGTATACATGCTGCAAAGGGTTTAGAGTTTCCTTATGTTTATATATGCGGCATGGAAGACGGCATACTTCCGCATCATAAAAGTTCATCAGAGAGAGAGATAGAAGAAGAGAGAAGACTTTGCTATGTTGCTATGACGAGGGCAAAAAAGCACCTCACATTAACATATTGCATGAAAAGAAAAAAGCAAGGAAGAGATGTTGAATGCACTCCGTCAATATTTTTGGAAGAGATGAGAAAAGGCCTTCCAGAAGATATGGCGATGGACGAAGAAGAGTTTTTTTCAAACCTCAAAGCCACATTGAAGCCAGATTCTTAATGAATTTTATTATATTTAAAAATTTTTAAATACTATTTTTATATTTAAAATATTTGCAGGGCTTTGCCCTTAACGAAGTACACACCGTGCAGCACCCCAGTTCTTTTGCCGACGCTCTGCGTGCCGTATGCAAGGCACCTACTCGGTATTGGTATAAAAGAACCTTATATCCTTCGGATACGCTTCGCGAAGAACTGCATTTTATTATAAATTTTATAATTTAATTGTATATTAAAAGGTATTCCCCCGCATGTATAAGAAGTTATAATTAAAAACATGGCATTACCGTGCGGCAAGGTGGTACAGCTCGTACGCGGGAAAAGTTGAATAAAATAAAAACTTAAATTACAAAACATACTTCTTTAACTATATACTAAAATTTTCAAGTTCGTTAAAATTTAGTTTTTATGCATATTGATAAACTCAAAAACTTTATTATAATTAAGGAAAATTATGTTTGGAGTTTTTTATTATGAATATATATAAAATTGTTTTTAGCCCAACAGGCGGCACTAAAAAAGTTGCAGATACGGTTGCTTTGGAAATTAGCAAAAATAATAATGCAAGTATAGAAGAAGTTGATTTAACTGATTATAATATGGACTTTTCAAACGTAAAAATATCTCAAGATGATATTGCTATTATTGCAGTACCATCTTATGCAGGCAGAGTTCCAGAGGTAGCATCGAAAAGAATATCTCAAATAAAAGGTAATGGAGCTAATACGGTTATTGTATCTGTTTATGGTAATAGAGATTATGATGACACTTTAATTGAACTTTATGATATAGCAAAAGAATTAAATTTTAAAGTTACTTCTGCTGTAGCTGCAATTGCTAAACATTCCATAGCTTATAAATATGCTTCTAACAGACCAGATGAAAATGATATAAACAAGCTTAAAGAGTTTGCTTCTAAAATAATAAATGCTTCTGACTTTTTAGATGAACATAAATTAAAAGGAAACCGTCCATATAAAAAAGCAGGTAAAGTGCCGTTAGTACCTAAAACTAAAAATAAATGTAATAATTGTAAATTGTGTGCTAAGAAATGCCCAGTTCAAGCAATAAATATTAATAATCCTAAAATAATTGATAGAGATAAATGCATATCTTGTATGAGATGTGTTTCAATATGCAATTACTCAGCTAAATATATTAATAAGATTAAGTTAGATTTAGTTCATTTGGCTTTGAAAAAATCCTGCTCTAAAGCAAAAAATTATGAATTTTATATTAATTAAAATGAACTGCATTTTTATGAAATATAGCCAAAAATATATGATATTATTTTATATGAAACTAAAATATTTGCACTTTTTGCAACTTTTTGCGGCGGGAAAAAGTTGATAAAAAATTATTCTTTCAATATACATTGAAAATTTTTAAGTTTATCAAAATTCAGTTTTTATTGTTATCGGGAGCTAGTCTCCGAATATAATAAAATTTAAGAAATTAAAATAAACAAATTTAATTATGGTATTGCTATAGTTTGAGGGTCTGTTTCTTTTTTCTCCACATACCAATCTTCTTCACTATTTGGATCCATTTCTGCTATTTGCTCTAAGCTCATACATATGTAATTGCCTTTTGCTGTTACGGCTACTGTGTCATCATTAAGAAGTATATACCCTTCTCCTTCATACATTCTGCCATTGCCGTAAGTAATCTTTCCAATTATTCTAATCTCTTCATTAATTGGTACAGGTTTTTTATATTTTGTTGTAAGCGTTGTTGTTACTCCCCATTTATCTTCACCGGTATAAGGCATCATTGCTCTTCCTATAGTTTCATCTAATATAGCAGCAAGTATTCCGCCATGCACTCTTCCCGGGTATCCTTGATGATAATCTTTAAAAGTTACCAAAGCACAAAGTGATTTATCTTCAAGTTCAAAAAACTCTGCCTTCAAACTTAAATCATTTTTAAATCCGCATACTAAACACATTCTTGAATTGTTCTGTTTATTTAATACTTTTAATTCCATAAAAATCTCCTTGCTAATTACAAACAAATATAATTATAACATTATATAGCTAAAAAGTTAATTGTTTAATAGACTAAAATATGAACTTATATTATAATATTAATATATCAAAATAAGAAGGTTATTTTATATGATAAAGGTTAGTGTAATAATACCTGTGTATAATGTAGAAGAATATTTAAAAGAGTGTTTAGATAGCGTTATAAATCAAACATTAAAAGAGATAGAAATAATTTGTATAGATGATTGTTCAACAGATAGTAGTTATAGTATACTTGAAGAATATGCCAAAAAAGATGGCAGAATAGTATTAATTAAAAATAAAGAAAATATGGGAGTTGGATATAATAGAAATATTGGCATTAAAGAAGCTAAAGGAGAGTATATAGGGTTTATAGATTCTGATGATTATATATCAGAAGATTATTACGAAAATTTATACAATACTGCAAAAAAATATAATTCTGATGTTGTTAATACTTTAAATGTTTCTAATGATAAAGAAGGCAATATATTTAATTATTGGTGTCATATTGATAATTTTGTTAAAATAAAAAAATATTATGAATATGAATCTAATAATTTATTTAATAATGTTGATTTTTATTCTAAATATTTAGTAACATTTAATCCTGTTAATAAAATATTTTTAAAAAAATTTATTTTAGATAAAGATATTTATTTCATTGAAAAAAAAACAAAATGCTGCTGAAGATGCAGATTTTATTATTAGATTATTTTTAAACTCTCCAAAAGTATCATTTAATAATCATTCAAAATATTTTTATAGAATTAATTCAAATTCTTCTACTTCTATGTCTTATAAATATTTAAAATATAATTTATCTGCTATAGAGTATATGGAAAATACTATAAATTATTGCAAAGATAAATTTCCATCATATTTAAATTTAGTATATGCTAAAGTATGGCCTTCACCTTTATATCAATTTTATATAGCTTCTAAATCTGTACAAGAGGAATTTTACCCACATTTATATAATTTTGCAAAAAATATAATTTTAAGTTGTGATGATTTTGATTATAAAAATCAATATAAATATGATGAGTATATATTAATAAAATCAAATGAAAATTATAATAAATATTTATTAAATAAAAGAATATTTGATAGAATAAATGATTTAGAATATAAAATTAATAATTTAAAAGAAGATATAAAAAAAGCTGATAATTGGTTTAGATTATTTGGTATTAATAATTCAAAAGATTGTTTAATTCTTATTTTATTTGGAATAAAAATTTCTATTAAGAAAAAAAATGATAAAGATATATAGATTTAATTAGTCTGTTATATTATAATACTTCAAATTTGATAAGGAATTTGATGATGATTAAAATAAGTGTAATAGTACCTGTTTATAATGTAGAGGATTATTTAAAAGAATGTTTAGATAGCATAATTAATCAGACATTAAAAGAAATAGAAATACTTTGCATAGATGATTGCGGAACAGATAACAGCATTGATATATTAAGAGAATATAGTAAAAAAGATAATAGAATAAAAATAATTAGTCATAAAGAGAATAAAGGTTTAGGTCCTGCTCGTAATACTGGTATAAATGAAGCTAAAGGTGAATATATATCTTTTATAGATTCTGATGATTTTATTTCAAAAGATTATTACGAAAATTTGTATAATACTGCTAAAAAATACGACTCTGATATAGTAAATACATTAAATATTAAATTTTATAAAAATAAAAAATTAAGAAAATTTATTTATACGTTTAATGAAAAAGAATTTGAAAGCACTTGGAATCTAAATGATATAGAAAATGTTTATAGTGATAAAGCGATTGTTCCATATGTTTGGAATAAGCTTTATAAGACTTCATTTCTATTAAATAATAATTTATATTTTATGGACATGAAGTTTGGTGTTGAAGATGCAAATTTTACTATAAAATTAATGGCACATAAACCAAAAATTTCTTTTAATAATAGGTCTATTTACTATTATAGACAAAGAGAAAATTCTCTATCAAATTCAAATATTTTGAAAATCACACCTATTAGTGCTAATAATGCAATAATACATATGAATAATGCTTTAAATTATTATAAAGAACATTACATTGATTTTTTAGATGATATTTATTTAAAAGTATTTATACCAACTTTAAACTTTTATTCTGCCAGTTCGCAAAAAACTAAAAGAGAATTATATCAAAAAATTTATGATTTTGTTCAAGAACTTGATATAGATAAATCTAAAATTAATAAAAAGAGTAGTTTTGAAAATGATGTATTTAATGAGTATTTATCTATCAAAATTAGTAAAACATATGATGAATATTTATTTAATAGTCATTTACTTAACAGAGTTAAATATATAGAAAAAGAAGTATATAGTTCTAATAATTGGTTTAGATTATTTGGTATTAATAATACAAAAGAGTATTTAACTATAATTTTATTTGGTATAAAAATTTCTATAAAGAAAATATAACATTATTTAAAAATACAGATACCCAAGCATTAAGCTTAGGTATCTATGATTTTAATAAAAAATAGGTTATATTATGAAGTCTAGATAATTCCAGCTATTCTTCCAGCAATTTGGTAGAATGCGAAACTAACTATCCAAGCCACAGCTAAAGTATAAACAATTAAGAAAGGTATCCAAGCCTTTCCGATTTCAGAACCTATTACAGCTATTGATGCAAAACAAGGGAAGTATAATAGTACAAATAAAAGTAAAGCATAAGCTACTATAGGATTAAACACAGGGTCATTTCTTAATGCTTCTATTAATGTTGTTTCATCTTCTTCTATAGATTTTATCTGTGCTATTGTAGAAACGAATACTTCTTTGGCAGCTCCTCCTGCTATAAGAGCAATACTTATTCTCCAGTCAAAACCTAAAGGCTTCATTACAGGCTCTACAAATGTTCCTAATTTACCAGCAAAACTATGCTTTAAACCTTCAGAAGCTACAAGTCTATCATATTCAGCATTTAAAGCCTCTTCATCACTTACATCTATATTTTCTGATATTAATACGGTTTTTGCTTTATCCATTAACTCAGCAGATTCCTCTTCTGTAGGATTGTATTGAGGGAAAGTCATTAATGCCCATATTAAAACAGAAGCAGCAAATACATAAGTACCAGCTTTTTTTATATACATCCAACCTCTGTCAAACATATGTCTCAAAACAGTTTTTACACGCGGCACTCTGTACGGAGGAAGCTCCATAACAAAAGGAGTTTCATCGCCTTTGAAAAATAATTTTCTTAATATAAATGCCACAAGAAAAGCCATTATTACGCCAATTATATATATACTAAACATTACAGTAGGAGCCATTTTTGGTGAGAAGAATGCAGCTGTAAATAATACATAAACAGGAATTCTAGCACCGCAGCTCATAAATGTGGTTATAAGTACAGTTACAATTCTATCTTTTTTGTTTCTCAAAGTTCTAGCAGCCATAGTAGCGGGTATAGTACAGCCAAAACCTAAGAACATAGGTATAAATGATTGACCATGAAGACCAAACTTATGCATAACCTTATCCATTAAAAATGCAGCTCTAGCCATATAACCGCAGTCTTCAAGGAATGATATACCAACAAATAGTATTAAAACTAATGGGAAGAAAGAAAGCACAGCACCAACACCGCCTATCACACCATCAACCACAACAGACTGTAACAAGCTTCCTTCAGGCAAAAGATTTGATACAAAAGATGATAATGCACTAATACCCATCTCAATCCAGCCTTGAGGATATGCACCAAGTGTAAATGTAACTTTAAATATTAGCCATAATACACCTAAGAATATTGGTATGCCAAGCCATTTATTTAAAAATACTACATCGGCAGCATCTGTAAAATTGAATGCCTGTATATCATCTCTTTTTATAACTTCTTTTAAAGCACCCCTAATATATGAGTATCTTTTATCTGCCATGATAGAGTCTGTTTTGGAGTTTTCTTTTGTCTCTAGTCTTATAATTTCTTTGTTTATAGTCTCTATTACTTCTCCGCCATTGTTGCATTCGCGTCTTACAGAGTGTATAGCTCTTTCATCTTTTTCTAACGCTTTTATAGCAAGCCATCTCTTATGAATGTCTGATATATCTCCATGCATAGAAGCAACTATGTTTTTTATAGATTCCTCAACATCAGCACCATATTCTAAAGCGGCATCTCTATGCAGTTTATTTCCAGATTCATATATTTTTTCTATTTTATCTAATATTAAAAGTACGCTTTCATGTTTATTTCCATGAACTTTCATTACAGGAAGTCTAAATAATTCTTCCAATTTTGATTCATCTATGTTTATACCCTCATTTTCTGCATGCTCATACATATTAAGCACACATAAAATAGGAATACCTAATTCAACCAACTGTAAAGTAAGATAAAGGTTTCTTTCCAAATTTGTAGAGTCAATAACATTTATAATAAAATCAGGTTTTTCATTAAGAAGTACATCGCAAGCTACAACCTCATCTTGAGAATAAGCACTTAAGCTATAAACCCCGGGTAAGTCCATTAAATCATAGGTGTATCCGTTGTATAGCATAGAATATTCTCTTTTTTCAACCGTTACACCGGGGTAGTTAGCAACTTTATAATTAGCACCAGTTAAAGCGTTAAATATTGTTGTTTTACCGCAGTTTGGGTTACCAGCAATTGCTACTTTTAATTTTGTATTGTTTGAAGGAACTTTGAACTTTTTACTAATCTCTTCTTTATCTTCTAAAAATAAATCACAAGTATTGTTTTTTTTCTCTCTTTTTACTTTGCCTGTTTTTATATCGGCCATCTTCTTAATTTCAACATCTGCTTTAGAAACTTCAATTCCATTTGCCTCAGATTTTCTTAAAGATATTTCATAATCCATAATATGAACTTGAATAGGGTCTCCAAGAGGTGCCTTTCTCACAATCCAGCCTTTAGCACCAGCAGTAAAACCCATCTCTATGATTCTCTGCCTTATCTCTCCCTGAGTCTCCACATTATCTACAACAAAACCTTCTTCTATGTCGAGTTCTGTTAGTTTCATAAATAACTCCTTTCACTAATTTTAATAATCTAATAAAGTGTTAGTATATTCTAACATATGTAAAAAAATTGTCAATATAAGTTTGTATAAAAAGTATTAATAAATAATATTTAATGAGAAAATAATCTTTTGTAAATATCATCTTGCTCTTTAAGATGAATTACAAAACCAACAGCTATTTTATTTTCAGTGGCCTCTATTATTTTTTTAGCTCCTTCCTCTCCAAATCCTCCGCAAAGCTCTATGCAGTCAATTCCTTCTTTTTGAAGGTTTTTAGCTGTTTCAATAGCTTCTTCTATATTAGAAACACCAATTATTTGTGAGACTCCATTATGTATTGAAGCTTTATCTTTTTTAGAATCAAATATTTTATCCATTATTAAATAAGCGAATTTCATTTTTGTATAACTCCTAATATATGTATTTTTATATTATAGCATAGAAGATTAATTAATAAAGTTTTAAAATAATTTTAGTTTATTTTCACGCACGTTAAAAAATATATTTGTTTATTAGTAAGATTATAATTGTTATTTAAATTATGTTTATAAATATTTTTAAACGTGCGTTGAGTAGATTAAATACTTAAATAATATTTTTGTGTTTTAATTTTATTATTTATAATGATAGTGATTAATAGTTATACTAAAAAAGTGAAATAATATAGATTTGTTTATAGGTTTATAGTATACTCTATTTGAAGAAGAAATTTTTAGAGTATAATTGATTATGAATAATACATGGTCACAATTAAATAAAGAAATACAATCTAAAATCAAAAAGAAAGATAGCTATAAAGAAGGTATTATTGTATTATTTAATTTGAGAAATATGCTAACAGAAACTCTAAAATCATTTTATAAAGAATTAAGTAGAAAAGATTTTGATGCAATTCCATTTATAAATTCAGACGGATATCATAATAAAACTATTGCATATTCAATTTGGCATATTTTTCGTATTGAAGATATAGTTGCACATACATTAATAGCAGACAATGAGCAAATCTTTTTTTCTAGTAATTATCAAAAACGTATCAATTCACCTATAATTACAACAGGAAATGAACTTATGAAATCTCAGATAGAAGACTTTTCAAGACAGCTTAATTTAGATGAACTTTATTCTTATATTTTTGATGTAAAAAATAGCAGTGAAAATATAATTAATAGTTTATCTTATGATGAATTAAAAAAGAAAATACCAGAAAAAAGAAAAGAAAAGTTAAAATTGTTGAATGTGGTAAGTAATGATAAAGATGCAATTTGGCTTATTGATTATTGGTGTAAAAAAGATGTTCGAGGTTTAATACAAATGCCATTTTCAAGGCATTGGATTATGCATATAGAAGCAAGTTTACGCATAAAAAATAAAATATATTCATAATGAATAAAATAATATATAACATTAAAAGAATTGAGTTTTTTATTATAATTAAATTTTAATAACATACCCCGCCCTTTATTTTTTAGAGCGTGTTTTAAAATTTTAATTTAAATTATTTTTATTGCCTGTTTAGAAATATTAACACCCGCCCAAGTTTTTATTAGGTTAAAAACTATTATTACTTTTATATATTTTTAGAACAAGTTAAATAAAGATAATAAAAAAGGCTCAAGCATAAAAACTCAAGCCTCTTTATATTAAAAACAACTTTTAATCAATATAATGCGGAGCGGCATCAGTAATAATTTCGCATCCATCTTTAGTAACAACAATCATATCTTCTATGTTGTATCCTCCTATACCTTCTATATAGCAAGGAGATTCTATACATAAAACCATATTCTCTTCTATCACTCTAGTTTCATTTTTAGATACGAAAGGAGCTTCAGCAGTTTGAGGCCCCATACTAATGCTATGTCCCATATGTCCTCTTTCATAACCAGGATATTTTCTCTTAACATACTCAAAACCTATATTAAATATCTCAGAAAAAGGAACATTTGGTTTTATATTTTCTATCATTAATGTTCTTGATTCATATAATGTGTCTTTTAATTTAAAAAGCTCTTTATCGGCATTAGGCATTACCCAAGCTCTAGACATATCTGTAGTATAAAAATCCCATTCAGCATTAACTCCGCCGTCAAATTTTATTATATCAGTATCTTTTACTATAGTGTTTCCTGATATTGCTAAAGCAGATGCATTTTCTCCTGTTAAAAAAGCAGACCATGTGCTTGGTACACATATTTTACTTTCCATAACATTGAGCCTGTAAATATCCATAAGCTCTTTTTCTGTAATACCTGGTTTAGCAAATTTACTTGTATGAAGCATAGCTAAAGCACCAACATTTGCTATTTTTTTTATAATATCAATTTCTTCTTTTGTTTTTACAGACCTTGCTTTTATAAATAAAGGACTTGAATTTTTTATTATTATATTTGGAAGCTTTTCTTTTAATAAGTTAAAATAATTAATACTTATAAAATCCAATTCCAAGCCTATAGTTTTATTTTCAAGTCCATACTCTTTTATTAAATTAATTAAAATATCAAGCGAACCAGAAAAGCTTTTGAAGTTTTTTGCTCCAAGTGAACCCTCACTGCTTGTAAGTTTATCAAAAGTTTTAACTCCAACCCAAGTATCATATTGAACAACTTTGCAATTGTCCACTCTATCTTCTAAAGCCTTTTTTTCAAAGTCCATACATATAGCTACAGTTTGAATATTATCATCACTATTTACAAGAGCCATAGATACAGCAGGCATTCTTGAAACTGCATGCTGATGTGATGCTGTTCCTGTAACATAATGAAAGTTTTCTGGAGAAGATACTATTAAAGCATCAATATTCTCCTCTCTCATAATTTTTTTTATATTTTTTTCTCTTGATTTCATTTATCAATCCTATTTCAATATTTAATTACATTCCATAATGTATAGGAGCATTTATACCAACAGGAAGACCTATTAACATCCATATTACTAAAAGAATAATCCAAGCTATTAAAAATGCTATAGAATAAGGAAGCATCATAGTAATAACAGTTCCTACACCGCTGTCTTTATTATATTTTTTTACGAATGCTACTATTAAAGGGAAGAAAGGCATTAAAGGAGCAATTATGTTTGTAGTAGAATCTCCTATTCTGTATGCTACCTGAGTAAGCTCTGGAGATAAACCAAGCTGCATAAACATAGGAACAAATATAGGAGCCATTATAGCCCATTTAGCAGAGTCTACAGCTATAAATATATTGATAAATGCTGTTACTATAATAAATGAAACTATTAAAGGAATTCCAACAAAACCTATTGATTTTAAGAAATTAGCACCAGTTACAGAAAGTATTATTCCAACATTTGAATAATTAAAATAATCAACAAACTGAGCAGCAAAAAATAACAACACTAAAAATCCAGATATAGTAGATATAGTTTTTACCATTAAAGCTACAACCTCTTTATCAGATTTTACAGTACCAGCACCTATACCATAAAATAATCCAGGTATTAAAAAAGCAAACATCATCATTATTATTATACCGCTCATGAAAGGAGATTGAAGTATTCCTCCAGTTTCAGGGTTTCTTAATATACCATTTTTTGGAAGTACTAATGCAAGAATAATAGCTACATAAATTATAAATGATATTATAGCAAATAGCATTCCTCTTTTTTCATTAGCTTCAATATCAGCAACAACAGAATTTTCATCAGGCTGATATTTTCCAAGTCTAGGTTCTATGATTTTATCAGTAACTATTGTTCCTATTATTGTGATGAGGAAAGTAGACACAAACATAAAATACCAGTTGCCTGTAGGCTGTACAGTATAAGAAGGGTCTAATAATCTAGCAGCTTCTGTAGAAAGTCCTGCAAATAAAGGGTCATTAGAACCTATAATTAAATTAGCATTCCACCCACCAGAAACGCCAGCAAAAGCAGCAGCAAGTCCAGCAACAGGGTGTCTTCCAAAACTCATAAATATTATAGCTCCAAGCGGAACTAAAACTACATATCCTGTAGAAGAAGCTATATTTGACATTATTCCTAAAAATACTACTGAAGCTGTAACTAATTGTTTAGGAGTTACTTTTACAAGCTTTCTTAGTACTGCAGACATAAATCCTGTACCATCTGCCACTCCAACACCAAGCATTATAGCAAATACTACTCCTAGAGGAAAGAAGCTAGTAAAATTGCTTATAGCAGAAGTGTAAATATGTCTTATTCCTTCAGGTGTTAAAAGGCTTACTGCTTTAACTGTTTTTGTGATATATGAACTAGTTGCAGAATCAAAAACTTCATATTCAACAAAAATACCTAACTTAAAACATATATGAGATATAAATAGCATTAATAATGCAAATACTACAAATAATGTAGTGGGGTCTGGAAGAGAATTACCAACCTTCTCTATTTTGTCCAAGATTTTTAAAATTTTTCCTTCTTTTTTAATTTTTTCTGTTTCCATAAGAAAATCCTTTTTTATTAATATTTTTTAATTTTATTGTATTTGATTATTTTTTTAGTTAAAAAATTATTGAAGATTTATGTTTTTCTGGGGAAAATGATATTTGTATAAAAATATCATTAAGTGAAAAGAAGATACATTTTTTAAGCTATACATAATTATTATAACCTTATTGATATATAAAAATACTAACATTAAAGATTAATAAAGTCAATTAATAAATAATAAATTATTTAAAAAATAAAAAGGCTTAAGCATTAAAACTCAAGCCTTTCATATTATTTTATCAATTATTTACCAGGAGTACTCAAAGCATCATCAACATTTGGATTAGTTTCAATACTAGCCAAATCTTTAGCATCATAATCTTTAAGCGGTATTCTGTTTCTAATAGCAGCATAAACAGTAGGAACTATAACCAGTGTAAACAAAGTAGAAACACTTAATCCTCCAAGCACTGCCAAAGATAAAGGCTGATACATCTCATTACCTTCACCATTTGATAAAGCCATAGGAAGAAGTCCAAGTATTGTAGTAAGTGAAGTCATAAGTACAGGTCTTAATCTTCTAGGACCAGCTATTAAAGCAGCAGCATCTCCATTAATTTTTTTCTCATGCATAAGCTGATTCATATAGTCAATAAGTACAATACCATTATTAACTACAATACCAATAAGTACTATAACCCCAATTCCGCTGTATACACTTAAAGTCTGTCCTGTAATGAGAAGTAATAAAAGTGAACCAGCAAAACCAAATGGTATAGCAAGAGCAATAACGAAAGGAGCTATATAAGATTCAAATTGGCTAGCCATAATAGCATAAACTAATACTAAAGCTAGTATTAAAGCTTGTAATAATTGTCCGAATGCCTCTTGCATATCCTCATAATCACCAGAATAAACAATACTAAAACCAGCAGGCATAAAT
This sequence comes from Brachyspira pilosicoli P43/6/78, assembly GCF_000325665.1. Lineage (NCBI taxonomy): Bacteria > Pseudomonadati > Spirochaetota > Spirochaetia > Brachyspirales > Brachyspiraceae > Brachyspira > Brachyspira pilosicoli. Next base: position 1,844,009 of record NC_019908.1, on the reverse strand, counting down.
ACTTTTTCATTAATAGCTTTTTGCACATCATTCATTATTTGGTTCATAGGTCTTCCATAACCTGCTGCGGTAATTGAAGTTATTCTGCTGTCATTTTTTCTTTCTATTTCTGTAGGTGCAAAATCTTTATTAACATTAGCAATTGCAGATACAGGAACCATTCCAGAAGCTGTAGGTATAAGCATTCTATTAACATCGTCTATATTTATTCTGTCTCTTTCATTAAGCTGTACTATAACATCAATATCAGTAACTTCAGAGTTTTCTGGAGTCATTCTTGTAGCAGTAGTACCGCCGAAGCTTGTTTTTATAGAGTTAGCAACAGTGTTAATATTAAGTCCCATTTTTGAAGCTAAGTCTCTGTTTATAGTTACATTAAGCTCAGGGCTAGAATCGCTTTTTTTCAAACGAACATCTCTAAGACCAGGTACATCTTGTAAAGCTGCTATTATATTATTAGCTAATTCTCTAGCTCTTGTTAAATCTTCACCAACTATATCAATATCTATACCGCTTGAACTACTGCTTCCGCCTCCACGCATACTGCTTACACTATCAACGTTAATTGTAGCAGGATATCCAGCTAATTTCTTTCTAACCATTTCAACATATTCTTCTGTTTCTACAGTTCTTCCATCAGATTTGTCTATTAATTTAGCTCTTATTTGTCCTTTATTTGCATCAGAACCAGACCTTGCTCTTGACTGTATTCTGCTTAAATCTTTTCCAATAACTTCTTCAACATCTTTTCTCATTCTGTCTATAAATGAGCCAGTTTGTTCTTTTCTTGTACCAATAGGCATTTGTATAGTTGCCATTAACTGACCTTCATCAGATTGAGGGAAACCTTCTTTACCTATAAATATTAACCCTACTATTATAACAGCAAATACTACGCTTATTACAGGTATTAATACTCTGTTTTTATGATTAACAGAATAAGTTAATATTTTTTCATATACATAATTAACTTTAGAGTGGAAATGTTTATCAAAAAATACTTCAAAACGATTGAAGAATTTAGACTTTTTAGTAGTTACTAATCTTGCACCAAGCATAGGTACTATAGTTAAAGCAACAGCCAAAGAAGCTATCATAGAAACTGTAACTGTAATACATAAGTCTCTAAACATCTGACCAGTTTGACCTTCTACAAATAAGAAAGGCAAGAATACTGCTATTGTTGTAAGAGTAGAAGCAGATATTGCAAGTGCCACAGTAGAGGTACCGTCTATTGCAGAAGAGTATTTACCATAACCATTGTTTCGGTAGTAGAATATATTTTCAAGTACAACAATGGAGTTATCTACCATCATACCAATACCAAGTACAAGTCCTGAAAGAGAGATAATATTTAATGTTGTACCAAAGAAATACATCAAAGTAAATGTTACTATTATAGACATAGGAATTGATATTGCTATTATAAGTACAGTTCTAACATTCCATAAATATATCATAAGAATAATAACAGCAAATAAACCGCCCTGCCAAGCAGTATCAAGTACGCCTTTTATAGCATTATTAACGTTATCAGCACTGTTGAATAATACTTCATATTTTATGTCGCCTGGTAAGTTTAAGCTGTCTAATCTTTTTTTAATAGCATCAGAAACCGCAACTGTATTAGCACCAGATTCTTTGTTTATAGAAACGTTAACAGCAGGAGTACCATTAACTTTTATAACGTCTCCGTCTTCATCATAACCCTCATAAACAGTAGCCAATTCTCTAAGTCTTATAGGAGTGTTATTATCTTTTAATGCCACTACAACATTACCAATATCATCAACGGTTTTAAACTCACCAGTAGTTCTTAAAGTATATTTGTAAACACCCTCATAAGTTTCACCGCCTGATATGTTTTGGTTTTCCATAGCTAAAGTGCTTACTATAGAGTTAATATCAAGACCATAAGCCTGAAGTCTGTTCATATCAACATCAACTTTAATTTGGCTTTTTAGTCCTCCTCTAATCTCAGCCATAGCAACACCGCCAACCTGCTCTATAGAAGTAAGTATCTGATTATCAACTAAATTGTATAATGCAGATAAGTTATCAGTACCGTAGAAAGATATTTCCATAACAGGAATATTATCAGTAGAAAATTTATAAACAGCAGGGCTTTCAGCATCATCTGGCAAAGATTTTCTTATTCTGTCTATAGCCTCTCTTATGTCGGCAGTAGCAGATGCCAAGTCGCTTCCCCAGTTAAACTCTATAAATACATTTGAATCCTCTTCCTCTGAAGTAGAACTTACCTCTTTAATGTTGTTTACAGAAGAAACAGCAGATTCTATAAGTCTTGAAACAGATTTTTCTACTTCTTCCGGACCAGCATTATCATAAGTAGTTCTAATACTAATAAAAGGAAGTTCCATATCCGGCAAGAAGTCTACAGGAAGCCTAGATAAACTTACAACACCAAGTATAACAACTGCCACTATTCCCATAAAAACGGAAACAGGTCTTTTTACTATTAATTCAATAAAACTTCTCATATATAAATAAACCTCTCTTAAAAATACAAATAATAATTTTTATTTACCAACAGAGTAAATATCACTATTATTTGTTTGCTCAGTGTTTTTAACTACATCTTCATTATCGGCTGTATCTTTTTCTACTGTGTTGTTTATAACATTATTATTAGTGTTTTGAGCAGCTGTGTTAGTTTGAACTTTTGTAACAGTATTAGTTTGCGGTTTTACAGCTGTGTTTTGCTGAGTAGCAGTTTTAGCAGCATTGGTATTGTTTGCTAATAATGATGATGTTTTTGGTTTTGTTTGATTTGTAGTAGTTTGTTTTACAGTATTATTTTCTTTTGCTTGATTTACTTGAGTTCTTTGATTTGTTTGTTGTTTTATAGTATTGTTAGTATTATTTACTATTTCATTTGTATTAACATTTTGCGGTGTAATATATTCTAATATTGTAGGGTCATTTTCTATTCTATTTACTAAAGAACCGTCTTTTAAGAACTCTCTACCAAACATTACAACTTCTTCACCATCTTCAAGTCCGCCGCTTAAAGCAACTTTGTCTTTGGATCTAAATAATATGTCTATTTCTCTTATATATGCTCTGTATTTTTTATTAGTATTGTCTGTAGCTACTTTTCCTTCTAGAGGAGGATTTTGAGAATTATCTTCTTTTACAACATAAATATAATTTTTTCCTAAGTCATCAGAGAATGTAGCACTATTTGGTATTACAAAAATATTATTAGCAGAGTTTAAGAGTATTGATACATCAGAAAACATGCCGGGTAAAAATAATCTGTCTTTATTGTCAATTAAAGCTTTTACCATTAATGTACGAGTAGAAGGATTAACAGCATAATCTTTTTTTGTAATTGTAGCTTCAACTTCTTTGTTTGGAGAAGAAGGAATTCTAATTAGTACTTTTTGACCAAGTTCCACACCTGTAATAGAACGTTCTGGAACTTGTATTTCTACTTCTAGCTTACTAATATCAGCAACATTTGCTATTGGTGTAGCTGCTGCTATAGAAGCACCAACTGCCATATATGTAGTAGTTACATAACCAGAAATAGGTGTTCTTGCAGGAGCATAAGCATAATTAGCACCTATTACAAATCTGTCAATTAATGCTATAGTATCTCCTTTGTTTACAAAACTTCCTTCATATTTTAGTATATTTGCAATTTTACCAGGTACATCTGATGAAATCTCAACTTCTTTTATTGCCTTAATTTCGGCAGAAAGTTCAAGATATTCTTCTAAAGATTGTCTTACTGGTGCTGCAACAAGTACACTTATTGGATTTTCTTTTTTGTTTAGATTCACTTGTCCTTTTTTACAAGAAGTAAAAAAGATAGATAAAATAATAAATAATATTGTTGTACTTCTTAACATCATAAAACTCCTCTTAAGCTCCTAAAAGTTTTAATACTTGTAATGTACTAGAAAAATATTCGTATATTGCCTGTAAATATGCAAGCTGTGCATTCAAATATGTAAGCTCTGCATCATTTAATTCTAATGTAGATATTGTACCGCCTCTATATTGTCTTTGTGCCATTTGTAAAGCATATGCAGCTGTTTTAGCGTTTTCTGCTTGCGATTGTAATGTTAACTCTTGAGATTTTGCTGTGGATATGAGGTTTCTGCTATTGATTTCTATATTATCTCTTAATTGGTCATAGCTTATTTCCATTTGTTCAATACTTAATTTAATCTCTTCTGCTGCTTTTGCTGTAGATGAGAATGGAAGTAATGAATCAAGAGCATAATTCAATGAAAATCCAACACCCCAGCTAAACTCTCCGCTTCTGTCTTTATAAAACTCTTTATTATTATCCAATTTTAATTTATCTATTGTAGTAACTCCTACATTAGCATTTGCTGAAAAAGTTGGCCATAAATAGCTTCTTGCAACTTTTCTGTTGTATTCAAGCATTTCTATATTATTAGCCATATTGTTTAATTCTATATTATTAGCCATTATCAAATCTAATATTACATTTATATCCAAATCTGGTAATGCTATTTTTGTGGCATCTAATATATTACCTATTAATTCAACATCGTCAGATACATTTGTTAAACCTATTTGTCTTATAAATGTTAATTTCAAACTTTCATAATTATTGCTAAGTGTAACAAGCTGAGGTTTTGTACTTTCATATTGTACTTTCGCATTCAAATATTCATATTCTGAAACTTGTCCGTTTCTGTATTTTATGTATGACTCTCTCATTCTATTACTATAATTAAGCTGCTGCTGATAGTATACTTTATAATTTTCTTGAGCTACAAATGTGTTATAAAAATTTAGCTGTGTGTTTATTGCTACATTCTTTCTCTCATCAAAATATATCTCTTTCATCATTTGTAAGTTTATTTCTCTGGCTTTATCAGTATTCCAGTTTCTAAACCCAGTGAATAGTGTTTTTGATAATGTTGCTTGAGCACTCCAAGTATCAGCACTTGAATATACTCCTGTGTTTAAGTTGTTATATTGATATTCTTTCGGCTCTGATAAGTTAAGTCCGCCGCTTACTGTTAATGAAGGTAAAAATAAATCAGAAAATGATGCATCTTTTTGAGTTTGAGCTATTCGCACATCATATTCTGCTTGTTTTAGGGTTTTATCGTTTTCAATTGCTAAATCTAATGCCTGCTCTAAATTTATGCTTATCTTAGAGTTTGTGGAGTTTTCATTACTCTGTGAATATAAAGAAATATTGAATACTATAATCAATATAAAAACGAAACTATTTTTCACAATACCGCTCCTAAGAAAGTCTACATCGTAAATTTAATAAAAATTTATTTTTTTACTAATAAATTATAAACTTCAAATAAAAAATATCAAGCTAATTTTACAATATATTTAATTAGACGAATAAATCATTAAAAAGTTCCCGTTATTAAATGCTTATCATATGTAATTAAATTAATATTTATAATAGGTAAATAAAAAAACAATTATTTACATACTTCAAGAAATATAGTAAATATTTTTTACTTTATCGATATAAAAAATATAGTTTTACCTAATGAATTTACTTTAAATTTACAAATAATATGTATTTTTTGATAAAATCACGTTAAAATAGCAAAAAAACTGCAAAATATATATATTTTTTGTAAAAAAATAGTAAAAAAATTTGACAAAACTCGCACCATATACTATAATTATAATTGTAAAGATAATTTACTTACATTCATCAAGGAGATATTAAATGAAAAAATTATTAAATGTTATTTTTATTATATCAATATTTTCAAGCTTGTTATTAGCACAAAATAATAATAATTCAGCAGATACTAACACTGCAAATGATATGACAATGTATAACCCTTATATGCAAACACCAGATAGTAATGTTCAATATGGATATGGAGTGCCATTATCATCTTTGCCTAAAAACACTCAAGATTTTATAGCTAAACATTTCAAAAATGTAGAAGTAAGCTATATAGAGAGAGATTGGGAAGATATAGAAGTATATTTAGCTAATGGAACACAAATTGACTTTTTCCCTAATGGTGAATGGAAAGAAGTAAAAACTTATGGAAATATGCCTACTACAATATTGCCTGCTAATGTTTTAGCTACTGTTAATAAAACTTATCCTCAGGCTGCTATTATAAAAATAGAAAAGCAATTCACTATATATGAAGTTAAATTAAACAATATGATGGAGCTTTATATAGATAATAATGGTAATTTATTAGGTCAGCAATTTGATGATTAATAATATTATAAATTAAAATAAAAGGAGTGAAATAATGAAAAAAATAATTTGTTTATTAATAGCTTTAAGTGTAATAGGTTCTTCAGCTTTATTTGCTGATTGGTATGTACCTCTTAATCAAGTTCCTCAAGCAGTATTAGCTACAGCAAGAGCAACTTATCCTCAAGCACAAATTTGGGCAGTAGAAATGGAGCATTATAATGTTTATAAAGTAAAAATGAACAATATGATGGAACTTTATATAGATAAAGCTGGTAATTTATTAGGTCAAGAATTTGATGATTAATAATAAACCAAAATAAAAGGAGTAAAATAATGAAAAAAATAATTTGTTTATTAATAGCTTTAAGTGTAATAGGTTCTTCAGCTTTATTTGCTGATTGGTATGTACCTCTTAATCAAGTTCCTCAGGCAGTATTAGCTACAGCAAGAGCAACTTATCCTCAAGCAGAGGTTTGGGCAGTAGAAATGGAAAATTACAATGTTTATAAAGTAAAAATGAATAATATGATGGAGCTTTATATAGATAAAGCTGGTAATTTGTTGGGTCAGGAGTTTGATGACTAATAAAAAAGACAATTGATAAAAAAAATAGTTATTCCTTATTATTGTAGAAGAGGCTTAAAAATATTTTTAGGTCTCTTCTTTTTATTTATATAATATTATTAAAATATTCTATTGCAATAATAATGAAAAGTATATATATTGTTTCTTTATTAAAAATTATTATAAGGATTATTTATGGAAAAGTTTTTCAAACTAAAGGAAAATGGTACTAATGTAAAAAGCGAAATCATAGCTGGTATTACTACATTTATGACTATGGCTTATATATTGGCTGTAAACCCTAGCATACTTAGTGCTACTGGTATGGATAAAGGGGCTGTATTTACTGCTACAGTGGTATCTTCTATAGTTGCTACTTTAATTATGGGACTATTAGCTAATTTACCTTTTGCTTTAGCTCCTGGTATGGGTCTTAATGCTTTCTTTGCTTATACTGTTGTACTTGGTATGGGCTATAGCTGGCAGACTGCTTTAACTGCTGTTTTTATTGAAGGTATTATATTTTTAGTTTTAACTATTTTCAATGTAAGAGAGGCTATTGTAAACAGTATACCTCTTAATATGAAAAGAGCTATATCTGTTGGTATAGGTTTATTTATTGCATTTATTGGTCTTCAAAACTCTAAAATTATAATTAATAATGATGCAACATTAATTTCATTAGGAGATATTACTTCAGGCTCTCCGCTTCTTGCTATAATAGGTTTATTAATAACATCTTTACTTCTTGCATACAATGTAAAAGGAGCTATATTGATTGGTATATTATTAACAACATTAATAGGAATACCTATGGGAATCACTCAGCTTTCTCCTTATGCAAGTTTTGCTCCTCCTTCTTTAGAGCCTGTTGCTTTCAAATTAGATTTTGCTAATATACTTCACCCTAATATGTTTATAGTATTATTTACTTTCCTTTTTGTGGATATGTTTGATACTGTTGGTACATTGGTTGGTGTTTGTACAAAAGCTAATATGCTTACAAAAGGCGGAGAAGTTCCTCGCTGTAAACAGGCTTTATTTGCAGATGCTGTTGGAACTATATTTGGTGCTTGTATGGGTACTTCTACTGTTACTACTTATGTTGAGAGTGCTTCTGGTGTTGCTGAGGGCGGAAAAACTGGACTTACTGCTGTTGTAGTAGCTATATTATTTACTATATCATTATTCTTATCACATATATTCTTATCAATACCTAGTGCTGCTACTGCTCCTGCTCTTATAATAGTTGGTTTATTTATGATGACTCCTATATTAGAAATTGACCTTACTGATTATACAGAAGCTATACCTTCTTTTGTTTGTATTATATTTATGCCTTTTGCTTATAGTATTGCTGAGGGTATCACTTTTGGTATATTAGCTTTCACTTTATTAAAATTATTAACAGGAAGAACAAAAGAGATTACATTATTCACTTGGATATTGGCAGCTCTTTTAGTAATAAAGATTTTAATGCCTGTTATTTCTAGATTTTTAGCATAAGAATTAAAATTATTACATTAAAAAAAACAAAGGTCTTGAATTAATTTCAAGGCTTTTGTTTTTTAACTTTTGTTGTGTAATTTTTTATTGTTCTTTTCCCGAAGCTATACGGTGTGGACTTCGTCAAAGAACCAAAAAGTGCAAATACTATAGCTTTGTATATTTTTAAATATTATAAACTATAGAATAATACCAACATTTCAAGCTAAAAAATGAAGTTCTTTTGGTTCTTTTATACCAATACCGAAAGGTACCTACTCGGTAAAAGAACTGGGGGTGTGGGTGCAAAGCCACCACAAACAATTAAAATAAAAAATAGATTTTTAACAAACTTAAAAATTTTTAGTATATATTAAAACAATAATTTTATATCAATTTTTTTCTTCAACTTTTTCCCGCCTTCGCGGTGCGGACTTCGTCAAAGTTGCAAAAAATGCGAACATTTTAACTCTATATTTTGGAATATATATAAAGTAATACCTATGTCTTAGTAAAAATTAATTTTTGTTGCTTATTTTATATTATTATAATGTTTCAATCCACTTAAAAACTTCGTCCATTATATTGTTGCTGTCCATAGTCTCAAAAAATATTCCATTAACCAAATTATTATGATAAATTTCTTTGTTTTCAAATACAATACATTTAGCCAAGCCATCATTAAAACTATTAACTTTATTAGAAAAATTGATTGAGTTTTGAACATCGCAAATAGGGTCTAATCCTGAATGTATGCATAACACTTTATTTTTTTCGCTTCCATCTATATAGTTATAAGGGTTTGCTAAATCTCTGTTATAATTCCATTCAAAAAGCTGATTAAGCATTGGAGTAATAATTTCATTGGTGCATACGTTTAAATCTGTTGGTCCTCCTAATGATATATATCCTTTAAAATTATTTATATCAACATTATATTTCTTTTGCATATCTTTATTATAAACAAGCAAAGCCCCCAAATGAGCACCTGCAGATGAGCCTACAACAACTATATCAGAATAGTCTATGTTTTTTTCTTTTAATATAGAAAGTGCTTTATTAAAACCATTAAATACATCTTCTATTTGAGCAGGGTATTTAGCTTTTTTGCTTAATCTATATCCTAATAGTATTGCATTAAAACCTTCTTTTGCAAATCTCCTTCCAACGAATCTATATAAATCAGCACTTCCCTCTCTCCAACCGCCTCCATGTATATATACTATTAATTGTTTTTTTGGCTTTTCATTTTCTTTTAATTGTGCTGGGAAATATAAAATATATTGTCTTTTGTTTTTGTTATATTTAAATTTAGTTGGCTTAATTTTTTTATCTGCTTTAATAAAGTTAATAGCCATTACAGGATAGCTTAAATATTCTTTTATTAAGTTTTTATTTTTTTTTGTTTTTTTTATTTTATTTATTTTATTATTCATGAAAAACTCCTAATATTTTTATATAATATTTTTTATGCATTAAAAATTTTTTTCAAAGATAAAATAAACTCATTTCTAAATAATATAATCATAGTAAGAATAACAATTATACCAGATCCAAAAGCAGCCAAACTACTCCAATAAAGAAAATTAAATAGCGGTAAAACAATCATTAATATAGATATAAAAGCAGCAGAAATTATATAAGAAACATATTCATTAAAATATTTATGGTCTATAATGCCTATTATAAGCATTGAAACATTTAATCCAAGCGATAAAAAAGGCATCACATAATTAAAAGACCATTTATAAAATCCGCTGAATATATCTATTATTATCACCAAAGGAAGAAGTATAAAAAACTCTATTAATAATTTTTGCCTTAAATAAAATATTGAAGCTGTAAAACATATATATGTAAAATATGCAGATGCAACAGACACAGCAGATATCATAGCCCAATTATATTTTGAAGAAGTTGATATATTAACAAGCATTATAATGATGATGGCACTTACAGCAACCAAGGAAACTATCTTTTTAGCATTAACTTTTTTTATTTTTTTATAATACCAATCATAAGAAGGATATTCTTCGCAATATGTATTATTTTTATTTTCTAATTCACTAAAACATAATGGGCATTTGTTTGCTTTTATTTCTAATTTACAATTATTGCAATAAGGCATTTTTTTTACACTCCAAAATCATTAGAATAAATTTCTGTCTTTGTAACTTTTGAAATATTTTGAAAGAAGTGTTTTATAATATCTGTTTCTATAATTGTTCTATTGAATGTAATAGATAATTTATCATCAAAACTGCATAAGCCTACATTTAATGGACTATTTATTGTATTATAAACCACCGCCTCAAAATGGTTAATATATTCTTTCATATCTTCTGGAAGAATAATATTTCCAAAGTTTGATAATGTGAGAGTTTTTAATTTATCTTCAAAGAGTTCAAAATCCAAATTGACTACAAAGTTTTTTATAAATAATGGAATAAATTTTGTTAATATATTATTTTCTAATTTTGTGTTTTGATAAATAAAGTTTTCTAATTTTTCTTTTTGAAGTTTTTCTTTCATTTCATTAGAAACTATTTTTATAATGTTTTCAAAGGTTAGTTCATTGGAAGTATTTATTTGTATATTAACCACACCAAAAAAGTTTTTTAAAGATATTGAAGGAAATATTGTTCTTAAATTAACAGGAATACATACTACCATATTTTTGCCATCTAATCTATTTTTTATTTTTGCTTCATATATAGAGTACGCTAAAAGTGAAGCAATATAGGCTGTGATAGTAACATTATATTTTTTGCTTTCTTTTTTAATATTTTCTACGCTAACAATTCCATGAACAACATTGTTTCCGTATATTTTTAATTGTTTACCTTTTATTAAATAAACATTTTTAATTTTCTTTTCTTTTGTTGTTGTTTTTTTATTTTGTGTATGCATTTTAAAGCTGTCATCATAGTCGCGAGTTGTATGTATGCTGTCTTTAAATACATCTTCATTGGGGTCATTAATTTGTTTTCCAGATAATGTGAGATAATGATAAAGCAGAGATTTTAAGAAACTTATTAAAGCAGTAGCATCTGCAAGAGAGTGAAAAATTTCTACAGATATTCTATATTTATAATAAACCACTCTAACTAAATAACCATTATTAAGTTTATAATTTATGTTGTAGGAAGGATAATATTTCTCTTCTTCAACTAAGAGCCTTCTATTATTTTCTTCAAAGTAGTTCCAGAACAATCCTTTTTTTATTGACAAAGCAAAAGTTGGAAACCTTTTCATTGTGATGTCTAGGGCATTTTGCAGTGTTGCTTCATTTACTTTATCTTTTAGCAGAGCTGATACTCTAAATATAGGAATGTTTTTTTTATTTTTTATAGATACAAAAAGTTTTGCGGCATTATCTAATTTGTATAATTCTTTCATTTTTGTACTCAATTATAGAATTGATAATTTTATAATATAATATTAAATTATTTATTCTATTTTGCAATAATTAAAAATAATTAAATTCATAAAAAATGAGTTGTTTTAAGTACTATAGTTCTTTTTATTTATTTGTGTGTACTAATATACTTATATTTTGTGATAAGCTTAAGAAAATATATTTGTACTAGTTCGTCAATTTTGTTGTTCTTTTTCCCGTGTACGAGCTGTACCACCTTGCCGCACGGTAATGCCATGTTTTAATTATAACTTCTTATACGTGCGGGGGAATACCTTTTAATATACAATTAAATTATAAAATTTATAATAAAATGCAGTTCTTTTGGTTCTTTTATACCAATACCGAAGGCACTTACTACGGTCGTACCGAGTAGGTGCCTATCGGCAAAAGAACTGGGGTGCTACCCTAAGGGCATGCTTCGCAGGGGGGCAAAGCCCTGCAAATAATAAAAATAAAAAAGTTAAAAATTTTCAGTATAAATCTAAACATTTAAATAGTTATTTTTAGATTTTAAATTTACTTTTAAAATTGACAATTAAATTTTTATTTTGTATTATAAATATACTAGAATAATTTTATTGAAATTGCAGTTCTTTTGCTTCTTTTATACCAATAAAAGAAGTGGGGTGTGGGGCAAAGCCCCGCAGATATTTAAAATTAAAAAATATAAATTTTAATAAAATAAAAATTTTTAGTATATAACAATTATTAATAGGGTATAAAAATATATGAGAGAAATTGATGTTAATGTTATAACAGAAAATGTTGCTAAACTTTGCATAGATTCTAATATTTATTTAAACGATGATATAAAAAAAGCATTAGAAAAATCTTTAGCACAAGAAAAAGAGAGTCTCCCAAAAAATATACTTGATGTACTTATAAAAAATTCAGATATAGCAAAAGAAGAATTAAAGCCAATATGTCAGGATACAGGAATGGCAATTATATATGTTGATGTTGGAATGGACGTTCATTTTAAGGGCGGTAGTTTAACAGAAGCTATTAATAAAGGTGTGGCATTAGGGTATAAAGAAGGGTATTTAAGAAAGTCTGTTGTAAATGACCCATTAGAGAGAAAAAACACAAATGATAATACTCCTGCTATTATTCATTATAATATAGTTGATGGTGATAAAGTTAAGATTGTAGTAGCCCCTAAAGGATTTGGAAGTGAGAATATGGGAAAGATTGCTATGCTTCCTCCTTCTGCTGGAATAGATGGAATAAAAAAGTTTGTTTATGATACAATAAAACTTGCAGGTGCTAATGCTTGTCCTCCTATGATTGTGGGTATTGGTATTGGAGGTAATATGGAGAAATGCGTTGATATTGCTAAGAGGGCTTTGCTTAGAGAGGTGGGTTCAAAAAATAGTGATGAGCGTTTACAAAATCTTGAAGAAGAGCTTCTTGAAGGAATCAATAAAATGAATATTGGACCTTCCGGATTTGGAGGGAAAACTACTGCTTTATGCGTGCATATAAATATGTATGCCACTCATATAACATCACTTCCTGTATGTGTGTGTACAGGCTGTCATGCTACAAGACACAGAGAAATTATTTTATAAATAGTTTAAATAGTTTAATAAAAATTTTTTAAGGTAATAATTTTATGGAAATAAAAAAGATAAACACTCCTCTCACAAAAGAAATATTATCAACATTAAAATCAGGCGATATGATAAGCTTAACAGGCAATATATATACTGCAAGAGATGCCGCACATAAAAGATTAATAGACATGATAAACAATGGAGAAAAATTGCCATTAGATTTAGAAAACAAAACAATATTTTATGCAGGCCCTTCACCAAATAAACCAAATGAAGTTATAGGAAGCGTTGGACCTACAACAAGCTATAGAATGGACGCATACACTCCAAAGCTAACAGAATTAGGAGTTTTATCTACAATAGGTAAAGGTGCTAGGTCTAAAGATGTTATTGACTCTATAAAAAAATATGGCGGAGTTTATTTTTGTGCTATAGGAGGAGCTGCTGCTTATATGGCTCATTGTGTAAAAAAATGCAAAGTAATAGCTTTTGAAGATTTAGGCACTGAGGCTATTAGAGAGCTTTATGTTGAAGACATGATGCTGATTGTAGCAATAGATTCTAACGGGGATAGTGCTTTAAAAGTGTGAAATCTTATTTTATAGAAAATTAAGTAAAATAATCTAAATAATATCAAAAAAATTTTTACTGCAAATAAAAAAACACCCGCTTTTTTAAGCGAGTGCTTTATTATTTTTTTATGTTATTTTTAGTCTTTCATAATTGTTGAAGAAGGATCTTTCAAATACTCTCTTGTTAGTTTAGCTACTTTTGGAGATAAAATTAAAAGACCTATTAAGTTTGGTATAGCCATAAGACCATTTAAAGTATCTGCTATAGACCATATTAAATCTAATTGAGCAACAGCACCTATTATACCAATAATTAAAAATATAATTCTATAACCATAAGAAGCTATTTTATTTCTTTTAGTGAGATAACCTAAAGCAACAACTCCATAATGTGACCAACCAACAAAAGTTGAGAAAGCAAATAATATTAATGATACAGTAAGTATTATAGAGCCGGCATGTCCTAAGTTAGCACCAAAAGAAGCAGATATTAATTCAGCACCGTTTAATTTAGTACCTTGATTAGCCTCTAAGAATATAATAGCCATAAGTCCAGTTAAAGTACAAACAAAGAAAGTATCAATAAGTACTTCAAATATACCCCATAAACCTTGCTCTATAGGGTTTTTAGAGTTACTAGCACCATGAGCCATAGGAGCAGTACCTAAACCAGCCTCGTTTGAAAATACACCTCTAGCAAAACCAAATTTCATTGCTATCATTATTGAATATCCCATGAAACCAGCACCTACTTGTTTCAAATTGAAAGCTTCAGAGAATATTCTTTGAAAAGCATGAGGAATCTTATCTAAATTTAAAGCTAAAATAATAATACCAGCAACTAAATATATAACACACATAACAGGAACAAGTTTCTCTGTAACAGTAGCAATTCTTCTAATTCCTCCGATTATTATAATTGCAGTTAAAGCAACAACAACAACCCCAGTAATAATTTTAGGTATACCAAAATTTTGATAAACAACAGCCGCCATAGCATTAGTTTGAGTCATGTTTCCAGCACCAAAACAAGCCAAAGCAGCAAAAGCAGCAAATATACTGCCAAGCCAAGGTAAATTAGCACCTTTAGATATATAATACATAGGTCCGCCATGGTGATGACCTTGATCATCTTTAACTCTGTAATGAACAGCTAATATAACCTCAGAATATTTTGTAACCATTCCAAAAAAAGCAGCAAACCACATCCAAAATAAAGCACCAGGTCCTCCTGCTACTATTGCAGTAGTAACCCCAGCAATGTTTCCAGTACCAACAGTACTTGCTAATGCTGTGCTCACCGCTTGAAAAGGGGTAATATTATCATCAGCATCTTGTTTTTTTGCTAAAGAACCAAAAGTATGTTTTACCCATAAAGGTATTTGTGTAATTTGTAAGAAACCAGTTCTAATACTTAAAAATATACCAGTTCCAACCAATAGGGTTAGCATTACAGGTCCCCACACAAAACCGTTAATAATGCCGTTGATTTTTGCTATCATATCAACCATAATAATCTCCTTTTTTTAATTAGTTTATTTAAATTTTGATGTACTCCTTAAAATTATTTTTTATTAAAATATTTATTTATAATTAATCTTTGTAAACTCTCTTAACTCTCTCACCAATACGAACCAATACCTCATGACTTATACTCTCTATTTTTTTTGCCATAGTATTAGCATTAAGTCTCTCATCATCACCAAATATTAAAACCTCATCTTCTTCTTTTATATTATCCTCATTTCCTATATCTGCCATTATAATATCCATGCATATCTTTCCTATTATAGGATAATATTTACCGTTTATTTTTACTTCCCAATTATTAGAAAGTTTTCTTGATAGTCCGTCAGCATATCCTATAGGTATTACAGCTATATTAGTATCTTTATCAGCTTTCCAAGTCATGCCGTAAGAAACTGTTTCATTCTTTTTTATTTTTCTAGTTAAAATAACTTTAGATTTTAAATTTAGTATAGGCTTAAATCCAAAGTCATAGAGCTTCTCTGTATATCCATAAACTACTATGCCTGCTCTAACCATATCGAAATAGGCATTTTTATAATAAAGCAATGCAGCAGAATTTGCAGTATGAGCATTATTTATTTTTATGCCGTTTGTTTTTAATTCATTTAAAACATCACTAAAAATTTTTATTTGATTTTCTGTAAACTCTTTAGATATATCATCAAATCCATCAGAAGCAGCATAATGAGTATTAATTCCTTCTATCTCTAAAGTGCCGTATGATAATATCTTATTAGCCAAGCTTAATACATCTTTAGGTTTTGCTCCCATTCTGTTTAGGCCAGTATCTACTTTGATATGCAGTTTTAACTTTTTATTATGATTCTTCAAAAATCTGTCATAATCATCTAAACATTCAGCATTACTTATAATAGGAGTTAAATCATATCGGCAAACATCTTCTGCTTCATTTTTAAAATGCTGAAACAAAACAATTATTGGTATTTTTACACCAGCCTCTCTTATCTTTACTCCCTCTTCTACAGTAGCAACTCCAAGAGCATCTACATTTAGATTTTCTAATTGCTTTGACATATCTACAATACCATGACCATATGCATTTGCTTTCACTATGGTGAGTAATTTAGTGTTTCCTGTCATAGAACGAATAATTTTTATATTGTTTTGTAATGCTTTTAGATCTATTTCTGCTATATTATATAAGGACATTCTATCTCCTAAGCATACTCAAATTTTAGTATATATTTTTAATTTATTATTGTCAATACATATAATGAGTATTATTGTGAAATATAATATTATTAATAATATAATTAATTTTCAGATAAAAAGTAAAATATAATATAATAATATAATGTTTTTGTGTATTAATAAAACATATCAGGATTTTTAAAGTCTTCTTTTAATATTTCAAGAACTTTATCCTCTTTAGAAAAACCATTTTGTTCAGTATTTGATAATTCTTCTTCTAATTCTTTTATTTCCACATCTATTTTGTTTTCAGTTTCATTTATTTTATTAATATCTATATCATTAGTATCAAATTCTTCTGTATCTAAATTTAATATTATATCATCAGATTTTTCTTCCACGTTATCAACATTTGTAATAAATCCAGACATAAGAGATTGGAATTTGTTAAAACTTTCGCTTAACTTACTAGTAACCATAAAGAACTCATGATTACTTTTAGCTGTTTTTACAGATAATTCATTTAAGAAAGCCATAGTGCTTACAACTTCAGTAGCTCCAACACTATTAGCCTCAATAATCTCAGCAACCTCTTTGTTAATTTGGTCTAGTAATGTAATTTGGCTGTCTACCACATCACCGCTGTTAATCTGCTCGCGTACATTTTCTTTAACACCCATAGTAATGTTATTTAAGTGTTTAATAGTTTCAAGTATATCTCTACCGCCTATTTCAAGCTCACTGTTTGCAGTATTAATTTCTGCAACAACCCTTGAAGTATTTTCAGACATATCAAGTATATTTTCAAGTGATTTTCCACTGTTGTTTGCAAGTTCTACTGTTTCATCTATTCTTTTAGTAATAGTTTTAATGATGTTTGTAATAGTTTTTGTGTTATCTGCGGTATGTTCTGCCAAGAGTCTAATTTCATCAGCAACTACAGAGAAACCTCTACCTTGTTCGCCGGCATGTGCTGCCTCAATAGCTGCGTTCATAGCCAAAAGGTTTGTTTGTTCGGCAATACCTTGAATAACGTTAACTATCTCTTTAATTTGGTCAGAGCTTTCCTCAATACCTCTAACAGCTTCTATCACCTCATCTACCATGTCTCCGCCGTCATGAGCATCTATAAGCAATTTTTTTGAGAATGAGTGTGCTTTACTAATACTTTTAGCTACACTTGTAATATTTGATATCATCTCTTCTATTGAAGAAGATGTTTGCTCTACAGCAGATGCTTGTTTTTCCATGTTATCGCTTATTTTATAAATTGTCTGTAATAATTCTTCTACGGCAATTGAAGCTGATGAGAATGCATGTTTCTGCTGCTCTGAAGAGTTGGTAACATTCTTAATAGAATTAATAATATTATTTACACTAGCTATATTTTCTGTAATACTAGCACTTTGGTCATTTACCATCTGAGCATTTGATTCTATTGCTCTGTCTATTAATTTTATTTCATTGAATACATTATTACTTTCTGTTTTTAAATTTCCTATAATGTCATCTAAACCATTAAGGAATAAATTGAAGTTGTATACTAATACTCCAATTTCATCATTATTTTTAGAGTATATTCTTTTTCTTAAATCTCCCTTACCGCCTATAAGGCCTTTAGCAGATTCTGTAGCTGAATCTATAGGCTTAAATAATTGTCTTATAATATACAAATAAGTAGCTGAAACAACTAAGAATATTATTATAACTATAGATAATATTATAGATATTTCTCTTTCTATAGCAGAACTTTTTATTATACTAGTAAGGTCTTTATAATATACAGCAGAAATATTTAAATCTTTCATGTAATACATTATAACCATAGTTCTATTGCCGTTTATATTAAGTATTGGAGTAACATAGAAAGATTTATTATCTAATTGAGATTCAAATTCATTTAGATATTTTATTAAATCAGCAGACTTTCTTCTTAATACAGTATTGGCATTTTCTAACATATTGCCTTGTTCTGAACTTAATAATACTTCTTTTGTATTAAAGTTATAGTATATATATGATAAATCAGATATAGAAGTATTTGTAATCATATTACTGTAATAATTATTTATATTAATATCTGATATTATATATCCTGCTTGAATGTCATTTAAAGTTATTGGGTAGTGTGCTGATATATTAATATTATTTCTATCATTAGCTATTATTGATATATAAAAATCTCTTCTTGTAGTATTGTTTTCTAATATAGGGTGTGTAGTTAAGCTGTCTGCTGTTCTTAGTGTGTAAGCATTATCATTAGATGATGCATTTTTAGTTATACTAATAGAATATGCTAAGTTTGAATCTAAAAACTCTCTATCTATATTTATATAAATTGCTTTATAATTATTTTTTAATACTCTGTCTATATAAGATAATCTATTTTCTATTTCTGTTTTTAAAATATCTCTATTTTGAGTATATCTATTTGAATAAACATTATTTATAACTCTATTATAAATATTTAAATCATTTTTTATACTATTGTTTAATGAATATATATTATCATCTATTTTTATTATTTCGTTTAATGTGTTATTAATATAATTATTGATATATAAATTTTCATTTACATTGATTGAATAGATTAAAAATACCAATACAACAGAAAAGAAAAAGAAATAAATAGTATAGAGGATTTTAGTTGTAATTGGGATATAGAAAGTATTAATATTAGTTTCTAAGTCTAATTTAAGTGTAGCTATTTTGAATGAAAGCAGAGTTAAAGAAACGGCACCTCCATTTACTAATAAACAGGCAATTACAGCTATTATAGATGTATATATAAAAACATCTTTATTTATTATATTATATAATGCTATTTCTAATACTGAAGAGATTATAGATGTTGCTGTAAAGAGTCTTATAGTTTTTCTAGCTATTTGTATATTTAGACCGTTTTTCCATATATCAAAATATTTTAGTATTGATATTACAGAAAATATAGTTGCTATTATTTTAATACCGAAGAAGGGAATTTTATGACTGTATATAAAAAAGTATAGTATAATATAC
Organism: Brachyspira pilosicoli P43/6/78; assembly: GCF_000325665.1. Lineage (NCBI taxonomy): Bacteria > Pseudomonadati > Spirochaetota > Spirochaetia > Brachyspirales > Brachyspiraceae > Brachyspira > Brachyspira pilosicoli. The sequence goes on along the minus strand of NC_019908.1, from coordinate 1,824,503 downwards.
CATATAGGCAGATTTACTATTATATATGTAAAAATAAGCTGCATTTTTAGAGAGAAAATAATTTTGTGTTGAAATTTATCTACAGCCATACAATAATCCATTCCTTTTAATTATATAATTTTAGATACTATTATACATTATCGTACAATTTTTATCAAAATATTAATTTATACTCTTCCAACCTCATTAACTACTCTTCCTATTAGAGTATCATGTGTTGATATAGTTTTTGAGTTTAATTCATAAGCACGTTGAACTTCTATCATTCTAACCATTTCATTTATAGGGTTTACGTTGCTCATTTCCAAGAATCTTGATAATACTTTAGGTCTGTCTACGCCTTTTTGAGCTATATAAGCAGGACCGCTGATATCTGTATCTACCCAGAATGATTCTCCTTCTTTTTTGAGGTATCTTTCATTTTCAAAGCGAACAATTTTTAAAGTATCAAGTATTTCTTCATCTTCCCATTCATTATCATTAAACTGAACAAAGTCTTCGTTGTCTTGATATCTTCTGTTAATGCTAATTCTTCCTTCTTCATCTATATTGAAGTTGTTAGATTTTATTTGTATATAACCATTTTCTCCCATTACTTTATATCCATGTTTTGTAACGAGATAATTATCTTTATCAATTAAAAAGCTTCCGTTTCTAGTGTATCTTTCTCCATGAGGTGTTTCTACTGCAAAAAATCCCTTATCGCCCAAAGCTATATCAAGCTGATTGCCAGTTTCTCTTAAAGAACCTTGCTCCCACTCTGTAAAAACTTCATTTACTTCTACACCAGTACCAAGTCTTCCAACATAAGGTCTTATATCTGTAGAACCAAGAGGAAATATTACAACTCCATCATCTTCAGTTCTAGCAGCCATCATTTCTGGAAAAGCTTTGAAAGTAGCAGTATCTCTTTTAAAACCAGGTTTATCAACATTAGCCAAATTATTAGCTACAACATCAAGTCTGTATTGTTCTGCTATCATTCCGCTAGCACCTGTATAAACTCCTCTAACCATTTATATATATCCCCCTTTATTTATAATATATCATCTTTTTCTTTTGTTGTTTTTATATTAATTTTGTTTAATTTATTTACAAAGTCTTCGTATCCTCTTTCTATGTGGTATATTCTGTGAAGGTCTGTAACACCGTCTGCTACAGCACCAGCAATAACCAATGCAGCACCGGCACGCAAATCACTAGCCTGTACATCAGCACCAGAAAGTTTGTTTCCGCCGTTTACAATAATGCTAGGTTCAAATAATTCTATATCAGCACCCATACGAATTAATTCTGGTACATTGCTGAATCTGTCTGGGTAAATAGTCTCTTTTATCTTGCTTGAACCTTTTATTGTGCATGCTAAAGTTGTAAATATTGCCTGCAAATCTGTTGGAAAGCCTGGATATGGAAGAGTTTCTATTTCAAAAGGCTTTAATTCTTTATTTGAAGCATCTATTTCTATAGTTGATTTTGTAGTTTTTATATCGCAGCCTATAGAAGAAAGCAAATCTAACACATAAGTTAAATGTTCTGGATTAGTATTTTCTAATTTTAATTTTCCTCTTCCAGCAGCAGCCATCGCCAAAAAAGTACCTGTTTCTATTCTGTCTGGTATCACCTCAAACTCTACGCCTTTTAAGTTTTCAACACCTTCTATTGTGAGAGTAGAAGTTCCTATGCCTTCAATTTTTGCCCCCATAGCTTTTAATAATTCTGCTAGGTTTGTACATTCCGGTTCTCTTGCGGCATTTCTTATAATAGTTGTACCTTTAGCCAAAGTAGCAGCCATCATAACATTATCAGTACCCAAAACAGTAGGGCCATTTTTTCCAGATAAGTTTATATCTGCACCTATTAGATTATCTTTTACAGTGGCGTCTATATAGCCGGCGGTGATATCAATCTTAGCACCTAATGCTTCCATTCCTTTCAGATGCAAATCTATTGGTCTTGGACCAAAAGCACAGCCGCCGGGGTATGAAACCTTACAATGCTTACGTTTTGCAAGTAATGGTCCAAGCACTATAATAGAGCCTCTCATTTTTTTTACTAGTTTATATGGAGCTTCATCGCTTTTGCCGTTTTGGGATATTATCACAGTGGTGTTGTTTTTAAAATCAACTTTCTTTCCCAATGGTTCTAATATATTTATTAATACCTGCACATCAACTAAATCTGGTACATTATGAAGTGTTACAGGTTCATCAGTAAGTATTGAAGCTACCAAAAGAGGAAGTGATGCATTTTTAGAACCAGAAATTTTCACAGTTCCATTAATATTTTTAGAGCCTTCTATAGTGTATTTATACATTCTTCCCCCTATTGTTTTATATTATACTATCTTAATTTTTCGGTATATTATAAAAATGCTTAATCAATTTAATGTTTAAAAAATATTAATTTTATTATTTATTTTTTATAATTTTCATATATAATTTTCATATATAATTTTAGGAGTATTTTATGAGCAGAACTATAGTAGATGATATAGTATGGTGGATACCTATAAAAAAAATTAGAGATAAGGCTAGAACAAAATTATATTCAAAATTTTTTCCAGATAATAATAATATTACTTATGAGCAGTTAAAAAGAGTGACACCTCAAGATTTTTTGTATCTTGTAGAAATTAATTTAGCAGAGCATTGTAATTTGCACTGCTTTAGTTGTAATCATTTCTCTCAGCTTGCTAAAGAAAGATATGTGTCTATAGAAAGTTTTGAAAATGATATAAAGCGTCTTTATGAAATTACTAATGGAAGAATATATCAGCTTATGTTGTTGGGTGGTGAGCCATTGCTTAATAAAAATATCAATGAGTATATTAAGATAATTAGGAAATACTTTAGTAATAATGCAATATCAATATATACCAATGGGATTATGCTTTTAAAAAAAGATGAAGAATTTTGGAATGTTTGTAAAGAGAATAAAATTCAAATTATAGTAACAGTTTATGATATAAATATAGATATAGATGCTATAGAGAAAAAAGCAAAAGAATATAATATAATATTTGTAACTAGTTGAAAATAAAAGTTTTAATGAGAAAGTTAGTTGGAAATTTGTTTTAGATTTAAATAAATCTCAAGATGCTTTCTATAGTTTTATAAATTGCTTTCATGCTAATCATTGTATTCATTTAAAAGATGGTAAGCTTTATACTTGCCCTATAATACCGAATATTGAACACTTTAATAAATATTTTAATAAAAACTTAGAGGTTACAGAGTTGGATTATATCGATATATATAAAGCTAAAGATTATAATGAAATATTACAATTTCTTGCAAAGCCTGTACCTTTTTGCCGATATTGTGATGTAAAAAAATGGAAAGTAGTAGGTAATTGGAGACGTTCTAACAGAGATATTTCTGAATATATTGATGAATAGTTATATAAATTAATTTTTGTTAAAATATAAAAAAACTATTGACATTTAATTAGAGTTATGTTATATTATTTCACAAGTCTAATGCGGGAATAACTCAGTTGGTAGAGTTTCTGCTTGCCATGCAGACTGTCGCGGGTTCGAGTCCCGTTTCCCGCTCATCAGATAACCCTCAATAGAAATTATTCTTTCTGTTGAGGGTTTTTTTAATTTTTTATATAAAGGTTGTATATCAATGGAAATTAAAGATTTTAACTTCGAAACTTCTACAGATGATAAGGATTTAGTTACTCTAAAGGTTGTTGTTTCTAAAGATGCTTATAATAAAGAATTAGAAAAACAAATTGAATATTATAAACCTAAAGTTAATATTAAAGGTTTTAGAATTGGTCATGCTCCTAATAATATTATACTTTCTAGATATAGAGAAGGTTTGGAATCTGCTACTAATGAAGTGATGATTGAAAATGTTTGGAATACTTATAGCGATGAAAAAAATGCTAAATGTATCGCTACTCCTAAATTATCATATATGGAAAATAAAGATGATGGTCTTCATCTTACTTATGAATACTATCCTCTTCCTGAGATTGCTTTGCCTGAACTTTCATCTATCTCTTTAGAGAAAAATAAATATAATATAGATGATGAGGCTATAGAAAAAGCATATAAATTATCTTTACAGAGATTTTCTCCTTTTGAAGAGAGCGAATTAAAATCTGAACTCGGCGATAAAGTATATGTAAAAATTGAGTTTGATGATGAAGAAAACAAAAAATATAATAAAGAATTAACTCTTATAGCTACAGATAATGAAAATGAAACTATATTTGCTAAAAATGCTGTAGATGTTAAAAAAGGTGATAAAAAACTTTTAACTACTTTTGTTAATGGCAGAGAAGCTACTTTAATCATGGAAGTTTTAAAAGTAGAAAAACCAAATATTAAAGATGATTCAAAAGAAGAAGAAGTAAAAAAAGTAAAAGAAGGATTAAAAGATCATTTAGCTAAAAGAGCTGAAGCTAGAGCGGATTCTGAGCTTATAAATGATTCTATATTTAATAAAATGTTAGAACTTGTAAAAGTAGATATACCTAAAGGCTATTATGAAATGGAATTAAATAGAGCTTTAGAAGACTTTGAAAGACAAGTTTCTGGAAACGGAATGACTAAAACAGACTTCCTAATTTCTGTTGGTAAAAAAGAAGATGATATTAAAAAAGAATATGAAGAGAATGTAAAAAAACAAATTAGTTTTGACTTGATTATGGCTAAACTTGCTGATGTTTATAAAGATTCTCTTAACATAAATGAAGATAAAGCTAAAGAATATGCTAACAGACTTTATCAATATCAAAGCTATTTAGGATTATCAAAAAGACCTAAAGAAGAGCAGCAAGACATTATTAATCATATAATGAAAGAGGCAGAAAACAGAGCTGTATCAGAAGCTATATTAGATTATATAAAAGAGCATATTAATATTACAGAAAAAGATGCTGGAAGATTTGTTGCTAATGAAAATGATCTTTGGGCTGGTTATTAATTTTTAGATAATTTAAAAAAGGGTTTATGATGTATAAATTTGATAGAGTTGATAAAAAATATATAGAAAAAAGTTATATGACTATACCTTATGTTATAGAACAAACAAGCAGAGGCGAACGTTCTTATGACATTTACTCAAGACTTTTAAAAGATAGAATTATATTCTTGGGCGGAGAGATTAATGATGATGTTGCCAATGTTGTAATAGCTCAGTTGTTATTTTTGGAATCTGCTGACCCTGAAAAAGACATTTCTTTATATATAAATAGCCCAGGAGGAGTTGTTACTGCTGCTTTGGGTATGTATGACACTATGCAATATGTAAAGCCTGATGTTGCTACTTTATGTGTTGGTCAGGCTGCTTCTGCAGGTGCTTTGCTTCTTGCAGGCGGTGCTAGCGGCAAAAGATTTGCTACTGTAAACTCAAGAATTATGATACACCAACCTTCAGGCGGTTCCAGAGGTATGGTTACTGATATGGAAATACAATTAAGAGAAACTATCAGACTAAAAGCTATATTAAATGATATATTTGTTAAGCATACTGGTCAGGAACTTAAAAAACTTGAAGCTGATATGGATAGAGACTATTTCATGAGTGCTGAAGAAGCTAAAGAATACGGCATTATAGATAAAGTTTTCTCAAGCAGAGAGTAATTAATATTAAGTTTTTTATAATATTAGAATTTTAAAATAATAATTTAAAACCTTTTATAATTATATATTCTCCATTAGTTCTAATATGATACCATCAGGGTCTCTAAAATATAAAGCTTTACTCTTACCAAATCCGTAATTTTCAAAGTCAAAATATTGAGGCTCTGATAAACATTCTACATTGTTTTTTATTAGATGTTTATACATTTCATCTATATTCTCAACTCTAAAACAAATCTCAGAAATAGATATTTTATTTAATTGAGAAGTATCTTTTTTAGCTTCTTCATTTATAAATTGCAAAAGCTCTATTGGAGGAGCTATTATATTATCGCTTCCATTAAGGTATGCTATTTTTACTTTTACTCCTTTCATATTAAATAATAAATCTGTTTCTTTGCCTTCCATCATAGCTTCGCCTTTAAAAGTTAGCCCTAATATATCTTTGTAAAAATGTATAGATTTTTCCATATTGCTTACTGTGATGCCTATATGCATTACTTCTCTAATCATTAATAATACTCCGTTTGTTATTTTCTAATATAAATTATAACAAATTTATTTATATATTCCATAATCTAAATTTTGATGTATGTAATATTGACAATAATTAATTTTTTTGTACTATATTATAATACAATAAAATTATAAGGATAATAATATAAATAAAAAAAGATTAGACAATAAAGTAAAGTTTAAAGATTATGAAGCATATATTTCCATTTGCGGTGCAGAGGATAAAAATCTTCAAGTTTTAGAGAATAAATTTAATGTTTCAATATATCCAAAGGGAAATGAATTAACTATAGAGGGTAACTATTCAAATATAGAAGACACTCTAAAAGTAATATATATACTTAAAGACATGTATATTTCTAATACCGAAATTTCTTTAGAAAAGGTTATTAATATATCTGATAATATATTTAAAGAGCGTGAGAGTTCTTTAATTAATATGCGTATAAAGCTGCCTTATCTTGGAAGAAACATAGAGATGAAAACCATTTCTCAGGGTGAATATTTAGAGAAGATGATTTTTAATGATATAGTTTTTTCTACAGGTGCTGCTGGTACGGGTAAAACATTTTTATCTGTTGCCTATGGTATAAGTTTGCTTGCAGAAAATAAGATTGAGCGTATGATAATAACAAGACCTGTTGTTGAGGCGGGTGAGAGTTTAGGATATTTACCTGGTGATTTTAAAGAAAAGATTTCTCCGTATATGAGACCTGTATATGACGCCTTGTATAGTCTTTTGTCTAGTGATATAATATTAAAATACACAGAAGAGAACAAAATAGAAGTAGCTCCTTTAGCTTATATGAGAGGAAGAACTTTAAGCAGGGCTTTTATAATACTTGATGAGGCACAGAACACTACAGTTGCTCAGATGAAGATGTTTTTAAGTAGGATTGGTGAAAAGTCTAAGGCTGTTATTACTGGGGATATTACTCAAAGTGATTTGCCTAAGAATGTAAAATCTGGTTTGGAGCATTCTATTAAAATATTAAAAAATATAGAAGGCATAGCTTTTCATCATTTTGATAAAAAAGATGTGATAAGGCATAGGTTAGTTTCTAAAATATTAGAAGCCTATGATAATGCTGATAATACAAATGTGTAAAATTAATGGATAAAAATTATTATGAACACGAATAAAAAATTATAAAATCTATAATTAATAAAACTCTTAATATGGAGAGGATATTTCAATTATTAATAGCATTGATTTTGTATATAATAACATTATTATTAGTGTTTCCAAATTATATGCAAAAAATTACAATACCGTCTATTGGCGAAACTGTAAAAGAACCATTGATTGCAAAAAACAATATAAAATATAAAAATATAGAAGAGACTCAAAGATTAATAGCATATTTGCAAGCGAATGTAAGACCTATATTTGAAATGCCTGAGAGCATAGAAAAAGAGTCTTTATCAAAAGTTAGCAATATGTTTAATTTTATTAAAAGCTTTGATACTAATAATGTTTCTTTTGATGAGATGTATGATGCTGTAATATCTGAATATAATCTCAATATTAATAAGACTATTTTTTCTAATGCTATTATTAATAGAGATACTGTTGGATATGAGGCTAAGGTTGTAGATACGCTTAAGAGTTTATTTGATGTTGGTATAATATCTAGAAGAAATTTAACACCTGAAACTTTAAGATTAATTCTTAATAATGGAATATTTATTTATAAGTATAATGATTATGTTGTTGAAGAGAGAATAGCTGCAAAAAACAGAATATTCTTTTTAGAGAATTTAAAAAATGAAATTAGCTCTATTTTGGGAAATAGATATAATGATTTAAATGTATTTCATATCAATACAATATCTTCCATAATCAATGTATTTTTAGTAGATAATTTAATTTATAACTCTGAAAAAACTCAAGAAGAGATAAACAAAATTCCATTATCTGTAGAGCCTATATATACAACAATAAAAGCAGGATTTCCTATTTTAGAAGAAGGTGAAAGGGTTACAGAGGATAAGGTTAATCTTTTAAAATATATATTAGATAATAGCAGTTTTCTTGAGTATAATATTAAAACTCTAATAGGTCAGGCTTTATTTATATTGATGTTATTTGCTTTTGTGGGATACATTATATTTAAATATAATATAGACTTTTATACTAACTTTAAGAATTTTATTTTATTCTCGCTTGAATATTTGCTTATTATGTCTATAGCATATTTTATAAGCAACTATGTATCGGATAAACTTATCAATATACCATTTTATATATACACTTTCATACCAATGTTTTCTATGCTTAATACTTTACTTGGGGCAAGAAGAGGAATTTCTGCTATTGTAACTGTATGTATTACTCTTTTAGCTGCCAATATGGTGCAGGCTGATGTATATGAGTTTTTCTCACTATTTGTAATATCAATGATAACTTCTGTTTCTACAAAGAAAATTAATAACAGAAATGGAGTTTTATGGCTAGGCATTCAGATAGGAGTATGTTTGAGCATAGTATCATTAGTTAATGTATTTATTAAAGATAATTTTGATTTTAACCATATGATTTTTGTATTTGCTTTTGCAAGCGGTTTAATACAGGCAATACTTGTTATGATTATTCTTCCTATTTGTGAGTATTTACTTGAGACTGCTACTATATTTAGGCTTCAGGAATTGGCAGACTTGAACAATCCTCTTTTAAGACAGCTTCAAATTAATGCTCCTGGTACTTATCACCATTCTATTAATATGGCTAATTTAGTAGAAACTATAGCTGATGAGATTGGAGAAGATGGAAGATTAGCCTGCGTATCTGCATACTATCATGATATAGGTAAAATAGAAAATCCATTATACTTTATAGAAAACACAAATAAAGATGATAACAGACATAATAAATTAAAACCTACTTTATCTGCTGCCATAGTAAAATCGCATGTTCGTTTTGGTGTGGAGATAGCAAGGAAATATAGGCTTCCAAAAGAGATAATAGCTGCCATAAAAGAACATCATGGAACAAGTTTAATAAAATATTTTTATGCAGATGCTCTAAAAGAAGACCCTGATATAGATGTAAGCTTGTTTACTTATGGAGGACCAAAACCTCAATCAAAAATTACAGCTATTTTAATGATATTAGACTCAATAGAAGCAGCAAGCAGAACAATAAATAACCCTACCAAAGAAAAATTATCTTCGCTTATAGATAATATAGTAAAAAGCAAAATGGCAGAAGGCGAATTAAATGACAGCGGACTTACATTACAAGATATTGAAACTATTAAAAGAATAAGCTTACAGAAGATTTTAATATCATTGCATGAGAGAATAAAATATCCAGAGCTTCCAAAAGATATAGGCAAAGAAAATAAAGATAAAAATGAAAATACTGAAAAAAATACAAAAATAGATACTAAAAAAGTTTCAAAAACAAAAGAAAGATTTATTAAAAATATCAATTCTAAAAAAGAAGCTCTTAATAAAGATAAAGTAAAGAAATAGTATGAAAAATGTTAATGTTTTTAACAATACTGATTATGATATTAATCTCAATATTTATAGATATTTTTTAAGTCATGCTGTAAAAGCTGCTAATATTGATGGTGAAGTAAATCTGGTTTTTTCTAATGATGATTATATAAGAGGATTAAACAAACAATTTAGAAATAAAGATAAAGCAACCGATGTATTAACTTTTCCTATGGGAGAAGCCAATGAAGGTGGGGACATTGTTATTTCTTATGAGTGGGTTTTGGATAGATATAGCGAAGATAAAATAAAGATGACTGTTATAAAATTAATAGTTCATTCTATACTTCATTTGCAAGGTATACATCATAATTATACAGAAAAATCTCTTAAAAAAAATTATAAAAGAATGAGAGAATTATATAAAAAAATACTTGAACATATAAAAGGGAATTATAATAATGCCAATAAAAAAGATATTAAAAAAGATAGTTAAAAAAAATAAAGATAATTATAACGATAAAAGTCATTATATTAATTTAAGTTTATTAACAGAAGAAGAAAGAGAGATTGTAATAAATACTATTGAGCTTAAAAGCAAAAATGTAAAAGATATAATGATACCGAGAGTTGATGTAAATATGCTTCATATAGATACAAGCTATGAGAAGGTAATTAAAGCTTTTAACAGAGATAGAAACTCTAGGATACCTGTTTATAAAGATGGTATAGATGATATTGTAGGTGTGCTTTATGTTAAAGATTTGGTTGATATAGATGAAAAAACTTTTAATCTAAAAAAGATAATACACAAGCCTTTTTTTGTCCCTATATCTATTTCGCTTATGGAGCTTTTGAAGAATTTTAGAACTAAGCAGATTCATATTGCTATGGTTGTCGATGAGTATGGCGGATTTTCTGGTATTGTGAGTATGGAAGATGTACTTGAGGAGATTGTTGGAGATATTAGAGATGAGTTTGATGAAGATGATGATGAGGAAGTGAAGAGTAATGATGACGGAAGTTTTTTAGTTGATGCTAGAATGAGAATAGAAGAGATTAATAAATATGGAATAATTCCTGATATACCAGATGATGATGCTGATACTGTGGGAGGATTTTTATTTTCTTATCTTGGAAGGCTTCCAAAGAGAAATGAGGCTATTAAATATAATGGTTATTCTTTTACTGTTGTTGGAAAGAGCGGAAATATTGTTACAAAGATTAGAATAGAAAAACTAAATAATACTAATGAAGAGGCAGAAGAAGAAAATAAAGAAGATGAAGATAATATAGAAAATGATGATATATAAAACAACATTTTTTAATAAATAAAAAACTATAACAAAAATATAGTATTAGTAATTATATTATTCAGATATTATTCTTTAGGTATTGATGTAGGATATTCTCCGTTAAAACAACCTATACAATAATTAGTTCCGCCTAAAGCTTTAAACATATCTTCTATAGATAAATATTCTAAAGTATCAGCATTAATTTCTTTGCGAATCTCTTCTACAGAGAGTTTTGCTCCTATAAGTTCTTTTTTGGAAGATATATCTACACCATAATAGCAAGGGTTTTTTATAACAGGTGAAGCTGACCTAAAATGCACTTCTTTAGCACCTGCTTTTCTCACTATATCAATAAGTATTTTACTTGTAGTACCTCTTACGAGTGAATCATCTATTAATATAACTTTTTTACCGTCTATTAAATGCTTTAGAGGATTGAATTTTAATTTAACAGTTTCTTCTCTGCTTGACTGCTCCGGCATAATAAATGTTCTTCCAATATATCTGTTTTTAACCAAACCAATGCTATAAGGAATACCGCTTTCTTTTGCAAATCCCAATGCGGCAATAGTTCCAGAGTCTTGTACACCTATTACAATATCAGCATCTACTGTATTTTTTTTGGCAAGTAAAACACCTGTTTGAAATCTTACATTATATACGTTAATTCCATCTATATTGCTTTCAGGTCTTGCAAAATATATATGCTCAAATGCACAAGGATAGTTTTTTAATTTAGTATTTTTATATTTTATAGATTGAATACCATTATCATCTATAATCACCATTTCGCCTGCTTCTATATCGCGTACAAATTTAGCTCCCACAGCATCTAAAGCACAAGATTCAGAAGCTAAAAAATAATCTCCATTAGAATTAGTTCCTAATGATAAAGGACGTATTCCATGAGGGTCTCTAACTCCAATTAACTTTCCGTCTACCACTATAACCAAAGCAAAAGCTCCCTCAATTATATTGATAGTCTCTTTTATTCCGTCTATAAAATTATTTACAGTTTTTCTTGCTATTAATTTTATTATAACTTCGCTGTCTGAAGTAGCATTAAATGTAGCACCTTCTTGTTCTAATTTATCTCTCAATTGATATGCATTAGTAAGGTTGCCGTTATGTGCTATAGCTATTTGACCTAATCTAAATAAGTTTTCAAGAGGCTGAGCATTTTCTATTTTGCTTGCTCCTGTAGTAGAATATCTTACATGACCTATAGCAATATTTCCTTCTGTTTCTTTAGGTATGTTACTAGAAAATAAATCTGAAACAAGTCCCATAGATTTATAAGTAAATAAATGTTTATAATTTGATACAGTTATTCCAGCACTTTCCTGACCTCTATGCTGAAGAGCGTATAGTGCATAGTTAAGAGTTTTTAATATGTCTTTTTTTATTTCTTTTGAGTATATTCCAAATACTCCGCATTCTTCTTTAGGTTTGTCGCATTTAAAAAATTCATTCATATATTTTAACCAATTTTTTATTTTTTTGATTTGTATATATTATAATTAATTAGTGTTTTACACAATAGAGTTATTGAAGAATTTTATTGTTATTTAATTAGTTTCAGTTTGTTTATTTATGGTGGTTTGAGGAACTTTTACTCTTTCTTCTCTTTCATTTAATGTTGTTATAGTTGTTCCTTCTATAGTAGCTTTGGTATTATCTTCAAATATAATCATATAATTAAATACTGTACTAGAGTTTTCTTGATAAGATGTGATGTATGATATTGTATAGTAGTGTACGTTGTTTTTTATATCTTTATATATATTTGATGCCGGTATTGAATCACTATCTATAGATATTGAGCCGTCTTCATTAATAGTTACGATTATATCTCTTTCGTTAGTGTTATCTTCTGTAGTTCCTTCTCCGCCAGGAGGAGGCTGTATTGGTATGTCTGGTATATTTGTATTATTATCTTCTTCTATAATTTTTCCAGTCCAAGTGCCTGCAAATCTATTATCTACACCAGTGCCGGTAATATTTTCTAATTTACAGCTAATTAGTATTGATGTAAGAATAATAAGTTTTAATATGTTTTTCATAATTTATATTAATATCGACTTTTTTATTTAATTTTTTATATTTACATAATTTTAATTGGTTCTTAATAATTAAAATATATAAAAAAATTGTTTAATATGTTAGATAATATTTTTAAAAGATGAAAAAAAATATTTCAAGCAATATCAGTTAGTATGAATTTATCTAAAAGTTATTGACATTTTTATGTTTTTGTCGTAAAATAGCTATGCATAAATTATTGATTTATTGGTATTTTTAAATGTTTGATAATTTAACAAAATCTATATCTAACGTGTTCTCCAAATTACGCGATAAAAAAGTATTATCTGAGAAAGATATAGAAGATACCCTCATAGGCATTAAAGAAGCTCTATTATCAGCAGACGTATCTCTAGAAGCAGCTGATAAATTTTTGGAAGAAGCAAAAAAAAGAGCTATAGGTAAAGAAAGATTAGAAAATGTAGACCCCGCTAATCAATTCGTAGCCGATGTACATGATACATTAGTTTCTATGATAGGCGAAGGTGAAAGCGGTCTTAAATTAGAACCAGTAGAAAAAACAACAGTTACACTTCTATTCGGTTTGCAAGGTTCTGGTAAAACAACAACTTCTGCTAAATTAGCAAAATACTATAAAGATAAAAGAAGAGTCTTTCTTGTTGGTCTTGACGTACACAGACCTGCAGCTATGGAGCAATTAGCAGTATTAGCTAAAGAGGTTGGTGTTCCTTGTCATATAGATACAAAAGAGAAAAAGCCTTATAAGATATTAAAAAGAGCTATGTCTATTGCTAAAAAAGAGCAGTACAATATGATTATTGTAGATACTGCAGGACGTTTAGAGATAGATGAAGAGATGATGCTTGAGCTTAGAAGAGTTGTTAATTCTGTTGATGTTACAGAAAAATTACTCGTTGTTGACTCTACAGCAGGTCAAAGTGTATTTGATGTTGCTAAAAGTTTTCAAAGCAATATTGGCATAAATGGTGTAATACTTACTAAATTCGATTCTGGTGTTAGAGGCGGTGCTGCTTTATCACTTCGTTATGCAACAGGTTCTTCAGTTAAATTTATAGGTACTGGTGAACATTTAGAAGATATAGATGTATTTGATGCCAAAAGAGTTGCAGGTCAAATACTTGGCATGGGTGATATAGTAAAACTTGTTGAGAAGGCTCGTGCTGCTATAAGTGAAAAAGAAGCTCAGGAAATGCTTCAAAAAGTTATAGAAAATAATTTCGATTATAATGACTTTTTGAAACAAATTGATGCTACAACTAAAATGGGCGGTATATCTAAAATGACTTCTATGATACCAGGAATGGCTAATGTAGATAATGAATTAATAAGCAGAGAAGAGCAGAAGTTTGTAAAATATAAAGCTATTATACAATCGATGACTAAAAAAGAGCGTTTGGCATTATTTCCTTTGAACAATTCAAGAAAGATGCGTATAGCTAATGGTAGTGGTCAGAGTATTTATGATGTAAATCAGTTGATAAAACAATTTACAATGATGAAAAATATGATGGGCAGTACTAAAAAAATGAATAAATTGGCAAAATCCCTAGAGGGCATAGGTATGTCTATAGAAGATTTAAATAAATTAATGTAATAATTTGGAGGAAAGAAAGGTGGTAAAATTAAGATTAAAACGTATAGGTCGCAAACATGAACCTCATTATCGTGTAGTGGCAACAGATTCTCGTTTTCCACGCGATGGTCGTTTTATAGAGGAGTTGGGTTGGTTTAATCCTAAGGCTAAAGATGTTTTATACAAATTAGATTTAGAGAACATAAAGAAATGGCTCTCTAATGGTGCACAGCCTACTTATGCAGTTAAAAGCATTCTTATAAAAGAAGGTCTAATGGAAAAAGATAAAGGCGCACCGCTTGACAGAAAGCAAAGAAGAGCATTAAAAAATCCTGAGAAAAGACGTAAGAATCGTACACAAGCTAAGCCGGAAGTAACAACAGAAGAAAGTAACACTGAGGCTTAATTATATATTATAATAAAAGGAGTGTGCTATGACGGAAGAAAAAGAGCTTATTGAGTACCTAGCTAAAAAGCTAGTTGATGAGCCTGATGGGGTTAGTGTTAAAGTAATCGAAGGTGAAAAAAGTACTATTCTCGAACTAAAGGTTAATCAAAGCGACATAGGTAAAATAATAGGTAAGAGAGGTCGTATAGCTCATGCTTTACGAACTATTCTTTTTGCTGCTTCTATGAAAAGCGGTAAACGTGTTATGCTTGAGATTATTGACAATTGAAGATTTTTTATTCAACTATCACTAGTGTGCATGGCTTAAATGGAGAGGTGGAGTGTACTTTTATTGATAAAAGTTATTTTGCCTCTCTTCCTATTTTAAATAATAATACTAATATATATATTGATAATCAAGAATATAAAATAATAAACATCAAGAAAAAAAATAAATCTTTTGTTTTCAAATTAGAAAAAATAGACAGTATCGATGATGCCAAAGCTCTAATAGGAAAAGATATTTATATTGACTATGAGAATCTTCCTTCTTTAGATGATAATAGTTTTTATGAGGCTGAAATTATAGGCTATAATGTAATAGATTCTAATGGTAAGCTTTATGGAAAGGTAGTAGATTTATATTCTTTGCCTTCTAATTATGTTTTTGTTATTTCTTTAGAAGATAGTAAAGAGGAAGTTTCTATACCGTTTGTTGGGGCTTATTTTGGTAAAATAGATAAGACTAATAGAGTTTTAGAGATTATAGAGAAACCTATAGTTGATGAAGAGTGAATTTTTAACTTTTTTATTTTTATTATTGCATGGCTTTGCCCCCTGCGAAGCGTTCCCGAAGGGTACACGACCCCAGTTCTTTTGCCGACGCTCTGCGTGCCGTAGGCAAGGCACCTACTCGGTATTGGTATAAAAGAACCTTATATCCTTCGGATACGCTTCGCGAAGAACTGCATTTTTATTATAAATTTTATAATTTAATTGTACGTTAAAATGCACTCCCCCGCACGACTAAGAAGTTATAATTAAAGCATAGCATTACCGTGCGGCAAGGTGGTACAGCTCGTACGTGGGAAAAAGTTGAATAAAAATTTATATAAAAATATAATTGTTTATCATACGCTAAAAAACTCACACATTTAGAAAAATACATAAATTGACAAAACTATTTCTTTGAGTATATTTATAATATAAGATTAATTATTGTTAGATTATTAAAAAAATTTGCATTAGAATAGAATATATATTAAAATATATAGTAATACTTTGTTTAAAGAGGATAGTATATGTTTAAAGGCACTACTATATGTGCGGTATGCAGAGATGGTGTTACTGCTATAGCTGGAGACGGACAGGTTACTTTAGGTGAGACTGTGATGAAGCCTAATGCTGTTAAATTAAGAAAATTATACGGTGGTAAGGTAATATCAGGTTTTGCTGGTTCTACTGCCGATGCTTTTACATTGTTTGAAAAGTTTGAAAAGAAGCTTCAGGAGTTTTCGGGTGATTTGACTCGTGCTGCTGTTGAGCTTGCCCGTGAGTGGAGAACTGATAAGATGCTTAGAAATTTACAGGCACTTATTATAGTGGCTAGCAAAGAGAAAATGCTTCTTTTGTCTGGTAATGGTGATGTGATAGAGAGTGAGAATAATATACTTGCTATTGGAAGCGGAGGTCAGTATGCTAAGGCTGCTGCTATGGCTTTGAGTGAAAACACTAATCTTTCTGCTAAAGAGATAGCTAGAAAGTCTTTGGAAATTGCTTCACAAATATGTATATATACCAATAGTAATATTTCTTTGGAGGTAATAGAATAAATTATGTCATTTGATGCGAAATTAGAAAGTGAGCTTACACCTAGAAGAATTGTTGAAGCTTTAGACCAATATATAATAGGTCAAACTGAGGCTAAACGTTCTGTGGCTATAGCTTTAAGAAATAGATATAGAAGACGTCATTTACCTGAGGAGTTAAAAGATGAAGTTGCTCCTAAAAATATTATATTAATAGGACCTACTGGGGTTGGTAAGACTGAGATTGCTAGGAGACTTGCTAAATTAGTTAATGCTCCTTTTATCAAAGTTGAGGCTACTAAATATACTGAAGTTGGATATGTGGGAAGAGATGTTGAGAGCATGGTTAGAGATTTAGTTAATGCGGCTATATTTGAGCTTAAAACTTCTATGATGAAAGAGGTTGAAAAAGAGGCTACTGATATTGCTTTGGATAAACTTGCTAAACTTTTACTTCCATCTGTAAAAAAAGAAGATAATGAAATAATATCTGATGAAGAGGCTGAAAAGAAAAAGAATGCCAAAGAACAAATAAAAAAACGCATAGCCAATGGGGACTTTGATGAGAGCTATGTTGAAATAAAAATATCATCTAATCAGGGCAGAATGTTTGGTATCATACCTGGAATGGGATTTGAAGAAAATGATATGATTCAGTCTATGGTTGGAAGCATTATGCCTCAAAAATAAAAAAAATAAAAAATTAAGAGTAAAAGAGGCTAAGAAATATCTTATAAATGAGGCATCTGAAAGTTTAATAGATATGGAGAAAGTTACTTCTGATGCTTTATCTTTAGCTGAAAATATGGGTATAATATTTTTAGATGAGATAGACAAAATTGCTAGCGGAAATAAAACAGACAGTGCAGATGTAGCACGTCATGGTGTACAGAGAGATTTGCTTCCTATAGTTGAAGGTACAACAGTTAATACTAAATATGGTCCTATAAAAACTGACCATATACTTTTTATAGCGGCTGGTGCTTTTCATGTTAATAAGCCTTCTGATTTGATACCGGAATTGCAGGGAAGATTTCCTATTAGAGTTGAATTAAAAGCTTTATCAAAAGAAGATTTTAAAGATATACTTATTAATCCTAAGAATGCTATTACTAAACAGTATCAGGAATTACTTAAAACTGAGGGTGTTACTATAGAGTTTGAAGATGAGGCTTTAGAGAAAATAGCTGATTTGGCTTATAATATTAATACTAATGTTGAAAATATTGGAGCTAGAAGACTTTATACTATTATGGAAAAAGTTTTTGAAGAGATTTCTTTTAGTGCAGATGAACATAGCGGAGAATTTATAAAAATAACTTCCGATAATGTTAAGGAGGCTGTAAAAGATATAGAAGAAAATAGGGATATTAGCAGATATATATTATAATAATTGTTGATTATATATATTATAATTAGGAGGGAATGAGATTTATGAACGATACTGAAAAAAATATTGATGTTGTAGAAGAAGAGAATGATTCTGAGTTGTTTATAAAATGGCGTCCTATATATGAGACTAAGCATAAAATCATAGATAGCCAGCATAAAGAACTTGTAAACATCATTAATGAACTTTATTTAAGTACTATTAATAATAGCAATGATACTAATGGTGCTTTTATTAAGGCAGTTAAGAAGTGTATTGATTATACGCAATATCATTTTAAGACAGAAGAAAAGATTATGGATTTAATCAATTATTCTGATGCTGAAAATCATAAAGCTATGCATAAAAACTTTTGTATGGAATTGGTTAATCAAATTAGAAAATACGAAGAGGGTCAGCCTTTTGTTGCTAATAAATTTTTAAAATATTTAAAAGATTGGCTGTTGGAGCATATTGCTTTTAGAGATAAGATTTTTGTAGATGAAGTAATAACTTATTTGAAAAAAAATAATATATAAAATACTTAATAATATTAAACTATTTAATTTAAAAATAGTTTAATATTTGAATTATTAGTTTAGATTAAATCTATACTGCAAAGCTTCTGTTATATGCGAGGTTTCTATTACTTCTTTATTTTCTATATCAGCTATAGTTCTTGAAACTTTAAGTATTTTGTTGTAGCTTCTTGCACTCATTGAAAACTTTTGCATGGCCATATTTAATATATTTTTAGCTTTGCTGTCTAATATACAAAACTTCTCAATGTCTTTTATTCCCATAGACGAGTTTGAAAATATTTTAAGTCCATTTTCTCTAAAGCGTTTTTCCTGTATTTTTCTTGCATCAGTAACTATTTTACGCATAGAAGAAGATGTCTCTCCGTCAGCTTTTGAAATCATTTTATCATAATCTATACCGCGTACTTCTATTGATATATCTATTCTATCTAGTATAGGACCTGATAATTTTGCAATATATTTTTTTCTTGCCATTTCAGAGCATCGGCATGTGTGTTTTTCATCTCCATAATAACCGCAAGGGCAAGGGTTCATAGCAGCAACCAAAGTAAAATTAGCAGGAAAAGAAATACTTCCGTTAGCCCTGCTTATTGTAATAGTTTTCTCTTCCATAGGTTCTCTTAATGTTTGAAGTGCTGAGCTTTGAAACTCCACAAACTCATCAAGAAACAATACTCCATTATGAGCCAAAGTAATCTCACCTGCTTTTATATTTCTGCCTCCTCCAACTAAACTTACATGAGAGGAAGTATGATGAGGTATTCTAAATGGGCGTTTTTTTACTATTGGCATATTTTTTGAAAGCAGTCCGTATGATGAATATATTTTTGTTACCTCAATAGCCTCTTCAAAAGTAAGCGGAGGTAGTATTGTGGGTATTCTTTTTGCTATCAAAGTTTTTCCGCAGCCGGGGGATCCTATCATTATAAAGTTGTGCCCGCCAGCAGCAGCTATCATTGCAGCACGTTTTGCATATTCCTGTCCCTTTACTTCAGAAAAATCCACAGCTTCATTATTGTCTGATGTAAAATTAAAATTACCTTTAGATATTATAGCTTCTTTTTTGCCTTCAGAAACTTCCATTGCTTCTTTAAGTGTTTTTACAGGGTATAAATTAAGTCCTTCAATAATATTAGCTTCTTCCATATTGTTAAAAGGTATAATGGCATTTTTTATTCCCAATTCTTTGGCATTTAAAAGCATAGAGAATATTCCTTTTACCTCTCTCACACTTCCGTCTAATGCTAATTCACCAAGTATTATAGTGTTATTCATAAAATCAGAAAAAAACAACTGAGCACTAGATGATAATATCCCCAAAGCAAAAGCTAAATCATACATGCTTCCTGATTTTTTTATATCTGCTGGTGCTAAATTTATGGTTATTCTCTTTGGCGGGAAAAATCTATCGCTGTTATTTATTGCAGCAATTACTCTCTCTTTTGCCTCATTAACTGCCTGGTCTGGAAGCCCCACAACATCAAACTTAGGCAAGCCTTCAGATATATTTACTTCTATGGTTATTGGTATGCCTTCTATACCGTAAAGAGCTTCTGAATATATTTTGGTATGCATAAAACATTACTCCAAATTAATATTTTATGCATATAGTTAAACAAAGTTTTTATAATTTTAAGCCTTAATTTTATATTATTTTTTTATTAATTTATTTCTTTGTCATAGTGCCTCTATAATATACAGGTGTTTGATTGTTATCATCTGTAAAACTAACCTCAACAACAACATTTGCAGTAAAATTATCAGCATTAAATGTAGATATTGTTTTATAAGAGATATAATCATCAATTACAGTGAACTCTAAAGTGTTTTCGTTTTGTATAATTATTTTGTCAAAAGATAAGCTAGGTTCAGGATAGCTAGAGCCTGATATATATACATCTATAGAAGCATCATTTTTTATTACAAATTTCCAAGGCAAGTATTCAATAGTGTTATCTGATTTTAGTTCTCCGCTCCAAGTGCCTTCATGTTTTATAATATCTTCTTTATTATTATTTATTTCTGTATTAGTTTCGTTATTATTTGTTTCATTAGATGATGAGGCAGAGCTGTATTCTACTCCTGTTGTTTTTTTATTGCTGCAGCTTAATAACAGTACTGATGCTGTCATAATAATTAACAGTAGTTTTTTGTTCATTTATATTATCCTTATTATGTATTTTACTAAAACAATATTATATATGTAAATATCTAATATAATATAAAAAAAATATATAAATAGTGTTGCAAAATTATTAGCTATAATAATTAAATAATATGTTAAACTATTTTTAATTTATTTCGTATATTATAGTATACTTTAATTTTTGGGATAAAAAATTATGACAAGAAATATTACATTAATTATATTATTTTTATTTGCTTTAAATCTCTATCCTATTGCTACATCAAAGCAATATGATAATTGGAAAGTAAAAACAATTGTATATGACGGAACAGATAAAAAAACTGTTACAATGTCTCTAAATCTTGATGAAAAGCTAGAAGTATATATAGCATCAAGACAAGAACAATTAAACATCACAATTACTTGGTATAAAGATAAAATTAATAATGATGATGCTGTAATATCATATTATTTTGACAATAAACAAACAACAGAAATAGAACCAATAGTTCGTTCAGAAAAAAATAATTTTGATATACTTTATACTATTTCTCCGTCATTTGGAATAGTACAGGAAGATGAAATAATTAACTTTTTTAGAGATTTAATTAATCATACTACTATGACAATAAAACCTTATAGAGAATCAAAAAATGTATATAATATAGATTTAAAAGGCATAAAAGAGGCAATAGAATATACAGATTTCTCTAACACTCTTTTTGATAAATATAAAACTAGTATTTTAAAATAACTTGACTTTTTTGTTTGCTGTATTATAATTGATTCTAAATTACGGAGTTATTTTATGATTAATTGTTTTTCTAATATAAAAATACTCTCTTTCTTTCAAGTATTAATCAGGCGTTAAGCCTACCTGTCTATTATAATCAAAAAAACACATTTTATTAATAAAAAAATATGTTAATATTATATATTTTATACATGTAAAAAAAATTTAGGAGATAAAAAATGTTTAAAAAAATAATAATTACTACATCAATACTTTTAATATCTTTAGTTGCTTTTATGAGCTGTTCTGCAAAAGAAAATAAACTTTATGTGGGCACTAATGCTGAATTTGAACCTTTTGAATATAGAGACGGCGAAAATATTGTTGGTTTTGATATAGATTTAATCAACGAAATAGCTAAAATAATGAAGCAAGATATTGAAGTTGTAGACATGGCTTTTGACGGACTTCTTCCTGCTTTACAATCTAAAAAGATAGATATAATTATTGCTGGTATGACTGCAGATGAAGAGAGAAAGAAGTTTGTTAATTTTACAGACCCTTATTATAGCACTCAGCAATCTATACTAGTTCATAAAGATAATAAAGATATTTATAGCTTTGATAATTTAGAAGGCAAAAATGTTGGTGTTGTATTAGGTTTTACAGGTGACTTAATTGTAAGTGCAATGTCTAATGTAAATGCTCAGAAATATGGTGCTACATCAGAGGCTATATTAGCTTTAAAAAGTAAAAAAGTAGATGCTGTAGTTTTAGATTATGAACCTGCTAGCAAATATTTTGACCAAAATAATGATTTAAAATTAATTATAACAGATTCTAAAAGTGAAGAATATGCTATTGCTATGAGAAAAGAAGATACAGAATTACTTAAAAAAGTTAATGATGCTTTAAATACTATAAAAGAAAATGGCACTTACGATATGCTTATAGCAAAATATTTTGAAAAGTAAATATATAATTATTAGTTGGAGATAAAAATTATGAAAAATATATTAAAGATTCTTTTGTTGGTTTCTTTGCTTGTGGTATTATCTTGTTCTAAGAAAGAGGAGAAAGATGTTTTGTATGTAGGCACTAATGCTGAATATCCTCCTTTTGAATATTTAGATGAGAACGGCAATGTGGTTGGTTTTGATGTTGAGCTTATAAATGAGATATCAAAAATAATAGGAAAGAAAATAGAAATAAAAGATATGACTTTTGACGGACTTATACCTGCTTTAGAGGCTAAAACTATAGACATACTTATAGCTGGTATTACTGCTACAGAGTCAAGAAAGAAAGTTATTAATTTTTCTAAGCCTTATTTTGAATCTCAGCAGGCTATTATAGTAAAAGAAGATAATAACACTATTACTAACTTTGACAGCTTAAACAATACTTATACAGTTGGTGTTGTTTTAGGATATGTTGGAGATGTTGCTTTAACAGAGAGTAAAAAAGTTGATAAAATAGAGAGATTTAATAGAACAGCAGATACTGTTGTTGCTTTACAGAATGGCAAAATAGATGCTGCTATAATGGATTATCCTATAGCTGTTGGTTATATAAAGAACAATGAAGGTCTTAAAGCTATTAAAACAGATTTATCTATACAAGAGCTTTGTATTGGTTTTAGAAAAGAAGATACTAAACTTTTGGAAGATGTAAACAAAGCTTTAGATACTTTGAAAGAAAACGGCAAATATGATGAGCTTGTAAAAAAATATTTTTAATATTTGAATGATAAAACACAGAGATAATTTAAGGAAAGCAGATGACAGAATATTTAGAGTTGCTTAAAGAAGTATTTATAGCTAACCATAGATATATGTATATGGTTAAGGGGCTTTTATTTTCTATAGGAACTACTTTATTTGCTACACTTATTGGTATAGTTCTTGGTATATTTATTGCTCTGATGCAATTATCGCATATTTATCCTTTAAAAAATATTAAAGGGTTTGAGACATTTAATCCTATATCAAAATTAGCATTTGGATATGTTAATTTGATAAGGGGTACACCTGCGGTTGTGCAGCTTATGATTTGGGCAAATGTTGTATTTGTGGGGGCTTTAAGAAATACGCCTATACTAATTATCTCTGCTATAGCTTTTGGTATTAACTCTGCTGCTTATGTTGCTGAGATTATAAGAGCCGGTATTGAAGGTCTTGATAAAGGTCAGATGGAGGCTTCTAGAGCTTTGGGGCTTAATTATGGTCTTTCTATGAAAGAGATTATTATACCGCAGGCTATTAAAAAGATACTTCCTGCTTTGGTGAGCGAGTTTATTACACTTATTAAAGAGACTTCTATTGTTGGTTTTATAGGGGGAGTTGATTTGCTTCGTTCGGCTAACATCATTACTAGTCAAACTTATAGGGGGGTTGAGCCTCTTATTGCTGTGGGTATAATATATTTGATATTAACTTCTATCTTTGCTATGTTTATGAGAAAGGTAGAGAAGGGGCTTAAAGAAAGTGATTAAAGTAGAAAATTTACATAAAAAGTTTAATCAATTAGAAGTATTAAAGGGAATAGATGTTAATGTTGAGAAGGGTGAGATTATTGCAATTATTGGTCCTTCTGGAAGCGGTAAATCTACTTTTTTAAGATGCATAAACAGACTTGAAGAGCCTACCTACGGAAAGATATTTATAGACGGTGAAAACATATTGGACAAAAAAACTGATATAAATAAGATAAGAGAAAAGGTTGGCATGGTATTTCAGCATTTTAACTTATTTCCTCATAAAACAGTAATGGAAAATATTATCTTAGCACCGATGAAATTAAAAGGCTACACTAAAGAACAAGCAGAAACTAAAGCACTTGAGTTATTACAAAAAGTTGGACTTGTTGAGAAAAAAGACACCTATCCTAATAAACTTTCAGGCGGGCAGAAACAGAGAATTGCTATTGCTAGGGCTTTAGCTATGGAGCCTGAGGTTATGCTTTTTGATGAGCCTACTTCTGCATTAGACCCAGAGATGATTAAAGAAGTTTTGGACGTTATGATAGATTTGGCTAAAGAGGGCATGACTATGCTTATAGTTACTCATGAGATGGGTTTTGCTAAAAATGTTGCAAGCAGAATACTATTTATGAATGACGGCATTATACTTGAAGATGAAACACCTGAAGAGTTCTTTAATAATCCTAAACATTCTAGAACTAAAGAGTTCTTATATAAGGTTTTAAATAAATAATTTTATAATAAATCATTTGAAAAAACATATTAATTTTATCTGTATTAAAAGTTTATGCTAAATCATTTTGAATATTATTTAGTGTATAAAAATTATTGATTTTGACAAATACTAAAAATACTAGTATAATACTAAATAACTTATTAAAGGGAATATATGAGTACACTAAAAATAATTTCTTGGAATGTTAATGGTATAAGAGCGGCATACAAAAAAGGCTTATTAGATTTTATTAAAAAAGAAGATGCTGATATAATATGTCTGCAAGAGACTAAGGCTTTTGAAGAACAGCTTCCTGAAGATTTAAGAAACATAGAAGGCTATCAATTATTTATTAATCCTGCTGACCCTGAAATAAGAAAAGGCTACAGCGGAGTTGCAATATATACTAAGTTAAAGCCAAACAAAGAAATAAAAAATAAATTCGGTTCTAAGTTTACAGATAGAGAAGGAAGAATACTTGCTTTAGAGTTTGATGATTTTACTATATTTAATGTTTATTTTCCTAATGGCGGCAAATCTGAAGAGCATTTTAATTATAAGCTTTCTTTTTATGATGAAATGACTAAACATATGATAAAATTAAAAGATAAAACTAATGTAATATTATGCGGAGATATGAATATTGCTCATGAGGCTATAGATTTGGCTAGACCTAAAGAAAATGAGAAGAGTATTGGTTTTTTGCCTATAGAACGCGAACGCATAACAAAATTTTTAAATAGCGGTTTTACTGATACTTTTAGAATGTTTGTAAAAGAAGGCGGACATTATAGCTGGTGGGATATGAAGACTCGTTCTAGAGAGAAGAATGTGGGCTGGAGAATAGATTATTTCTTTGTTAATAATGAAATATCAAACAATATTAAAAGGGCTGATATTTTAACTGATGTTCTTGGAAGCGACCATTGTCCTATATTAATTGAATGGGATAAAAAATAATTTTATTTTTATCAAAATTACATAAAACTATAATATTGATTTTTTCATTATATATAATAAAATTAAAAGATGTATATAAGGAGTAAAAAGAATGGTTAGTACTGTTATAGAGGGGAAAACTGCTATTATTAATATAGAGAAGAATATTATATCTGAAAATGTTGATATATTGGAAGAGAAACTTAATTATATAAAAGATGCTGGTATTTTAAATTTTGTATTTGATTTTCATAATATAGAATATATATGTTCTTCTGCTTTAGGATTAATAGCTTCTGCTTTAAGAGTGTCTGGTGAAAAAGGCGGAAAGGTTTATTTTTGTTCTTTAAGCACTAAATTAACAAGTTTATTTGAAGCTACAAGATTTCTCACTATAGTAAATACTGCCAAAGATGTTAATGAGGCTTTAAGCAATATTAAGTAATAATGAGGGTTTATGTTAATACAAATTATTAATTTTATATATGTTCTTATAATGCAGGCTTTAAGGCTATATTCATTTATATGGTTTATATGGATTATTATCAGCTGGCTTACTGCTTTTGGTGCTATACATTTAGATTATTACAATCCTATAGTTAATTTCTTTTATAGAATTACTGACGGAGTGATAGATAAAATTTTTGGAAACTTCAGAGATAAGCTTATAATAGGAGTAATAGATTTATCTCCTTTAGTATTTTTGCTTATACTTCAAATGGTAGTACCTCCTCTAATCACTATGCTTTATAGATTTATAATTCGTTTAATATTATAATTTTATATTATAAAAAATTGGAACTATTCTCATGGATTCTTTGGAAGATATTAATAGATATATTAATGATGGTGATTATAAAAGAGCTATAGAAGAATTAAATCTATTAATATATAATGAGCCTGATAATGCCAAAGCTTTTTATATGAGAGGTAAGTTTAGATTTATAGATTTACAAAAAAACAAATATGATTATTCTAGTGCAAATCTTTCTTTAATATATTCAAATATAGAGTATGACCTTATTCATTCTATAGAGATAGACCCTAATATAATTGATGCTTATAGGGGATTAATGTATTTAAATAGAGATATAGCTAATGTAGATAAAGAGAGAGAATATGCACAGATTTTATTTGAAAAAGATAATAAGGCTTATGATGCTTTGCTTATGCTTGCTAATAGCTATTTAAATAATGGTGAGAACGCTTCTGATTTTCATCAGGCTATTGGGTATTATGATGATTTTATTGAGAGAGTTGATATTGAAGAGTCCAAAATAGCGAGGTTTGAGAGAGGTCTTTGTTATTATAATTTAAATATACTGATTAAGGCAGATTATGAGGCTAATGAGCTTATAAAAGATTTCCCTTTTTATGATGAAGCTTATTTTTTAAAGGCTATTGCATTGGCTAAAAAGGGTGTTGATAGCGAGTTTTATTATGATGCTTTGCTTTTTTTAAATAGGGCTATAGAGCTTAATGACAAAAATTATAATGCAATTTATGAAAGAGCTGAATGGTATTTTAGTAAAGAGGATTATTTGAATGCTATAAAAAACTATGACATATTGCTTGAAACAGACAATAAATATAAATTAGCTGCTTTGCTTGGTAAATCTGAGGCTTTGCATGATTATATTGTAAGCGGCGAATATCATAGCGATACCAATTATATTAAAGAGGCATTTTCTTTATTAGATAAAATAATAAAAAACTTTTCTCTAGATAAAAAATATATGAGGTATAAATATTATAGAGGTAATTTATATGCTTATATTGGAGAAGCTGAAAGAGCTAAAGCTGAATTTGATGATATATTAAAAAATAATGATGATTTTAATGAATGGTTTTATAATGATATATTAGAGTTTTATTATTATAATGCCAAAACAGATGAAGACTATAAACATCTTATTAAATATTTAGATAAAATAAAAAATATTAGAGCTTTAATATATAAAACATTTTCTTATTATAAATTAAAAAACTATAAAGAATCAGCATTATCAGCAAAAGAAGTATTAGGTAGTTTAGATAATAGTTATGCCAATGAAGAGATGTATCATTTAAGATATGTATATGCTTTCTCTCTAATAGAAACAAGATCTCATGATTATGAAACTATAATAGAAAACTTAAAAATATCATTAAACAGTACTGAATTAAATAAAGCAATAATATATAGAAAAATAGCAAAAGTGATGATATACAATATACCTCAAAAGTATTATTATGAAGGCATTAAATATTTAGAATTGGCAATAAATATGAATGACTTTTTTGCTTATTATATATATTCAAAAGAGTTATTTTATGGAAATATTCTCACACCCTCACCAGAACTCGCAATAGGAATGGCTAATACTTCTATTGATTTACACAGTACATTTGAACCTTCTCATATTATATTGGGAAGAGCCTACGAATTAGGAAGAGGAATAGAAAAAAACGAAGATAAAGCTTTTGAAATATATTATAAATCTAATGAAATAGCAAAAATGAATAATTATCATTCGTCATGTTCTAAAGCGGCATTAGCTCATTGCTATTATAATGGTATAGGCGTAACTAAAAATGAAGCTTTGGCATTAGAATTAATAAAAGATGCTGTGGATAATTATAGCGAAAATTGTCATGATTATGTATTATTATTGTATGCTTATTTTGCACTTACTAATAAAGATGGTTTTAGTTTAGAGAAGGCTGCTTCTGTTTTTGATGAGGATATTACATATCATAATAGTTTATCTTTTATTATGACTTTTAAGCGTGTTTATAAAAAGCTTGGCAATAGTTCTATGGTAAAAAAGCTTTCTAGTATTGAAAAAGAAACTCTAAAAAATACAGGTGAGTTTAATTTAAATTATTTAAGAAAATATATAAAAAACTATAATGAATATTATCCAATAGTATTTAATAGATAATTATCATTTTACTTTTTGACAAAAAATTATATTATATATATTATATAGGAATTAAAAAATTATAAGAGAGGATAAATTATGATAAATAAAACTATGAGTATAGGGGAAATTATACAGATATTTCCAGATTCAGTAGAGATTATGATGAGCTATGGTCTTCATTGTGTAGGCTGTCATGTTGCTAGTTGGGAGAGTCTTGAAGAAGGCTGTAGAGGCCATGGAATGGACGATGAAAAAATAGATAATTTAGTTAAAGAAATAAATGAGAGATGTTCTAAAAACTAATATATTTTTTAATTAAAGTATTTAAATAAATATTTATGTTAAAACAAAAAAGCTTCGTTTTATATACGAAGCTTTTTATATATACTATATTATATTTTTCACACTTGTTTATTAATTAATACAGATAATCTTTTATTAAGCAAATGTTCTTTTCCTTTGTTGTTGTAGCCTACTTTTTTACTTTCTATTTAATACTTCTTTCATATCTGTAAAAAAATCTAATGCTTCATCAAACAATTTTGGTGCTAATTTGTTTAGATGTTTTAATCTAGCCATTAAAGTTACAAGCTCCAAACGAAGTGATGAAATTTTAGCTGTTTTGTTTAGAGGTATTTTTCTTATTATATCAGATAAAGTAGCTGTTTGAGAAAGATGAGGGAATTTATTTAATATTATCAAATCTGTAATATTTTCTCTTAACTTTCTTAATTCATTAGCTTCTTTCATTTTTTCACTTTGATGATCGCAATACATATGCACATCTTGAAGTCTTGTATCTATGATAGAGTTTACTTTTCTCTCTTCATCTTCTAATATAATCTTATAAACTTCTATTTCTTTGCTAAGAATTATTTCAATTTTTGTAAGTTCTTCGTATAAATTAAACATAAATATCACCCCTTAATTTATATAATAATTATCGATATTAAAGAAAATTACTTTACATAATTTTTTTAAATAAATGTAATAACTAAGCATTATTAGTTTTATTTTTTTGTAAATGTATTATAATTATATCTAATTATTTTAAGGAATTTTATTTTATGGAAGATATTAAAAAAGAAGAAGAGAAAATTGAGTTATTATCTTGTGCTTTAGAGGGCGGCTGTTCTGCCAAAATTCCGCCTGATTTGCTTGAAAAGACATTATCGCCTATATTAAAAACAAAAGTAGATTCTAATCTATTATCTGATGTTGATATAGGAGATGATGCTGGAGTTTATAAGATTTCAGAGGATAATGCTATTATATTTACAGTAGATTTTTTTCCTCCTGTTGTTGCAGACCCTTATTTATTTGGAGAGATTGCTGCTTGTAACTCTATAAGCGATATATATGCTATGGGAGGAGAGCCAAAATTAGCTTTAAATATTACAATGTATCCAAAAGAAAACTCTCTTAATACTCTTGCTACAATATTAAAAGGCGGACAAGACAAAGCTACAGAAGCAGGCGTATTGGTTGTAGGAGGGCATACTATCACAGATACAGCAATTAAATATGGTATGGCTGTTATTGGTTTTGCTAATCCTAATAATATTACTACAAACTCTGCTGCTAAAGACGGAGATATTATAATACTTACAAAGCCTCTTGGTACAGGTGCTTGTTTAGCTGCTATGAGGCAGGGATTAATAAAAGAAAGTGCTATTACAGATGTATTTAATGCTATGAGTACTTTAAATAAAAAAGCTTGTGCTGTAATGAATAAATATAATGCAAAATGTGCTACAGATGTAACAGGTTTCGGACTTGCTGGTCATGCTTACAAGATGGCTAAGGCTAGTGATGTAACTATAGAGATAAATACATCAGCATTGCCTATGTTTGAGAAGAGTTATGAGGTATTGGATATTGGCTGTATACCTGGGGCTGCTTTTACAAATATGCGTTATGTTGGTGAGAATATTTTAGTTGATGAGAATGTGGATTATAGCTTAAAGATGCTTACTTTTGACCCTCAGACTGCTGGCGGATTATTTATATGTGTAGATAAGGCTAATGCTGAGAATATGCTTGCTGATTTATGGCGTGAGGGCATTGATTGTGCGGCTATTGTTGGAAGGGTAACTAAAAAGAATAGAGAATATATACACCTTACTAAATAATAAATTAATATTGATAAGTTTTTAGCTTTATGATACGTTTGCGAAGAACTGCATTTTGATTATAAATTTTATAATTTAATTGTACATAAAAATGTACTCCCCCGCACGACTAAGAAGTTATAATAAAAGCATAGCATTACCGTGCGGCAAGGTGGTACAGCTCGTACGCGGGAAAAAGAACAATAAAATTTTCATCTTTTTTATTATTTGCGGGGACTAGCCCCCGCACCACCACTTCTTTTGCTGCCGCAAAGAAGCAAAAAGGCTGTATTGTTTAGTCTAAAATATAAATATTATTTTATACCTAGTACATATTTCAAATGTATAAAGTAAAAATACTTATACTTTCGTGAAGCGTGCCTGAAAGGTAAAAATTTTTTTGACGAAGTACTCATCATATAGTTACTGTAAAAATAACAATAAAAAAGAACAAATAAAAAACTTACTATATAAAAAACAAGGGGCTTTAAAAGCCCCTTATTTGTTTAGTTATTAATTAATTATATTAACCCAAAAGGAATCATAGTTTCAGCAACTTTTACAAATCCTGCAATATTTGCTCCTTTTAAATAATTACCCTTAAAGCCGTATTCTTCTGCTGTTGTATAGCAAGTGTTATGAATATTAGTCATAATGTTTTTTAGTTTACCATCTGTATATTCAAAATCCCAGCTGTCTCTGCTTGCATTTTGCTGCATTTCTAAAGCAGAAGTAGCAACTCCTCCAGCATTAGTAGCCTTTCCAGGAGCATATAATATATTAGCATTCAAAAATACATCTATAGCCTCTGGTGTAGCAGGCATATTAGCTCCCTCAGCCACACATTTACAGCCGTTTTTTACAAGTGTTTTAGCATTGTCAGCATTAATCTCATTTTGTGTAGCACAAGGTAAAGCAACATCGCAAGCAATATCCCATATACAGCCATTTTCTTGATATTTAGCACTTTTATGTATATCAGCATATTCTTTTATTCTTTTTCTCTCTACTTCTTTCAAACGTTTTACAGTGTCTAAATTTATTCCATTTTCATCATACAACACACCGTTAGAATCTGAACAAGCTATAACTTTAGCTCCTAACTGTGAAGCTTTTTCCATAGCATATATAGCAACATTACCAGAACCAGATACAATTACCTTTTTACCCTCAAAAGATTCATTTCTTGTTTTAAGCATAAGTTCTGTGAAATATACTAGTCCATAACCAGTAGCCTCTTTTCTCACAAGCGAACCGCCGTAATCTAAACCTTTTCCTGTAAGTACTCCAGCCTCATATCTTCCGCTTAATCTTTTGTATTGACCGAATAAATATCCAATCTCTCTAGCACCAACTCCTATATCTCCTGCAGGTACATCAATATCAGCACCAATATGTCTGTGAAGCTCTGTCATAAAGCTCTGGCAAAAACGCATTACTTCATTATCGCTTTTTCCTTTAGGGTCAAAATCAGAACCGCCTTTACCGCCTCCTATTGATAAGCCAGTAAGTGCATTTTTAAATATTTGTTCAAAACTTAAAAACTTGATAATGCCTAAATATACAGAAGGGTGAAAACGAAGACCTCCTTTGTATGGTCCCATTACACTTGAGAATTGTACTCTAAAGCCTCTGTTTATATGTATTTCTCCTTTGTCGTCCATCCAAGGCACTCTAAATATTATCTGTCTTTCTGGTTCGCATATTCGTTCAATTACTTTCTTTTCTATATATTCTGGGTGCTTCTCTAATACTACTTCTAATGTGCTTAACATCTCTTTTACTGCTTGGTGAAACTCTTTTTCTCCAGCATTCTTTTGAACTATTGAACTGTAAATAGATTCAATACTCTCTTTTACTCTTGAAGACATAACACAATCTCCTTTTTTATTATTAAATTTTGAGTAAAATTATATAGCTAAATAATATTATTATCAATAGTAATTTGATAGTGATAGTATAAAATTATCATAAGAAGTAATATTTTTTTTAAAAAAGTGCGTATTTTTGTAAAATTACATAGTTATTTAAGACATCTAACAATCTTGCCTTCAGACATTTCGTATACATTTTTGGCATGTGCTGCTATATTGTGAGCATGCGTAACCATAATGATTGTAGTTCCTTGATTGTTGAGAGTTGTTAATATTTCCATAAGTAAAGTAGTTGTTTCTGGGTCTAAATCGCTTGTAGGCTCATCTGCTATTAGGCATTTACAGCCATAGGCTAAAGCTCTTAGTATAGCTACTTTTTTCATTTCACCGCCTGATAAATGAGCTGCTTTTAGGTGCATTTTATCTTTTAGACCGAATAGTTCTATATTTTCTTTTGTTTGATTTATTTTTTCATCTGTAATTTTATGTTTAAAAGCTAAAGGTATTAAAATATTATCTAATACATTAATTGTTGGTATAATAACTGGGTATTGAAATATATATGAAAAATATTCTCTTCTAAAGCTTGATAATACTTCTTCTGAAGGGTTATCAATTTTGTATGAGTCATAATATATAGAACCGCTTGTAGGTTTTAGTATTCCTCCTATAATGCTTAAGAGAGTACTTTTACCGCTTCCAGTATGACCTACAAAGCTTATATAATCTCCTTGATTAATATCTAAACTAATATCCTGACATGCATCTAATTTATTTACACCTAAAGAAAAAGTTTTAGAAATGTTAATAATTTTTATATTCATAGTGTTCCTCTCAAATCTTCATAAGGGTCTCTGTTTAGAAGTACGGTATTAGTAATAAAAGCACCGAACATAAATATTAAAAATAATATTACATTAGCACAAAATATAGTAAAAGCGTTATTCAATACTTCGCTTGTGTTTATAATAGTTAATATATAAGAGCGGTATCTGATATAAATTATAATAATTTCCAAGCTTGAAATAATGTATGAGATAAGAGGGTATAAAAAGCTCAAAGCTAAAGAAAGCCTTTTTAAAGATAATTTAGTAGCCCCAAAAATTCTCAAAGTAGAAAACATACGGCTATTTTTTGAGAAAATATATATAATAGTAACAATAGCAATTAAAAGCACTACTATAAATAGCACAATAAGAAGCGAATATATAGAGAAAGCCCTAAAGAAAGGAATATTTTCGTTTAGGAGTATTTCATATTTCCACATAAGAGCAAAAATAGAAGTAATAGTCATTAATTGCGACATTGCTATAAAGATGATAATAGAAAATAAGATATTACCTTTAATAATTTTAAGAGCATAGCCTACTATAGAATTATACACAAGAACACCTCTACAAGATAATAATTATAAAACTATTAATATATATTTATAGTAAAACTTATCGATATAATAATAGATTACTTTAGTAAATTTGTATCTTATATATATTGTATATAAATTGACAATTATAAAGTTTTGATTTAATATTATTTATAAGTTATGTAAAGTTTAGGTTTTATATGATTGATAAAGATTTAATAAATAAGAAAAAAAAGAAATTCAAAATTAGATATTTAACTCTCAAAGATTTAGATGATTTCAATAATTTATTAAGATACGCTTTTCAAGTGAGCAATAATGAACTTATTACTTTAGGTTATGAGGTTGATGAAATAAAGCAGGCAAAATCTGCAGTATTAAGCAAGGCAAAAGTTTTAGGCTGGTTTGACGGACAAAAACTCGCTTCTCAAATAGCAGTATACCCTATGAAAATGAATATACACGGCGTTATTTACAAAATGGCAGGCGTTACAGGAGTAGCTACATATCCGGAATATTCTAATCTTGGACTTATGAATGATTTGATGATAAAAAGTATTGAAAACATGAAAAAAGAGGGGCAGACTATATCTGTATTATATCCCTACTCTATTCCTTTCTACAGAAGAAAAGGGTGGGAGATAATATCCGACAAAATGAGTTTTACTATAAAAGATACTCAGCTTCCTAAAACTATGACTAGTAAAGGGAGAGTGGAGAGAGTTTCTACAGACAGCGATGATTTGAAAGAGCTTTATAATAAATTTTCTTATGCTAGGCATGGTGCTTTAATTCGCGGCGATTTGGAGTGGGAAGAGTATTGGAGATGGGAAGTTGATGACACTATAGTTGCTCTATATTATAATGACAAAAATGAAGCTGAAGGATATTTGGTTTATGTTATTGAAAATGATGTGTTTCATATAAAAGAGATGGTTTATATTAATTTTGAGGCTAGGCTTGGACTTTGGAATTATATATCTGCACATTTCTCTATGGTTGATGAAGTTAAAGGATACAATTATACAAATGAGCCTATAGCTTTCCTTCTTGAAGACAGCGAAATAAAAGAGACTATAAGACCATATATTATGGCGAGGATTACTGATGTTAAAGGGTTTATTAATAATTATCCTTTCTTGAGAAAACCAAAAAATAAAAAAATTAATTTAATAATAAAAGATGATATGGCTAAGTGGAATAATGCGAGCTTTATGATTTATTGGAATGAAGATAAACAAACTGTATGCAAAAGAATTTCAAAAGAATATAAAAGAAACTCTAAAGATAGATATATTATAAAAATGGATATTAAAACTTTAACTACTATGCTTATGAGTTATAAAAGTCCTTCATATCTTTACAAAATTGGAAGAATAGAAGCAACAGCTAATGCTATTAAATTATTAGAAAGCATCATACCTAAAGAACAAGTTTATTTCTCTGATTATTTTTAATAACTATAATTTAAAAAAGCGAAAGGACTGAGTTATGCTCAATCCTCTCTATAATGGTATTTTTTATATATATTGTGTTTTTATATATATACTTAATTTAACAAAAAAAACAATTAATAAATACTTATTTTTAATAAACAATATTACATAAAGTAATATTATAATACAATATTTAATATAAAAAAGCAACTTAAAAGAGGTATTTACATGATAGTTTTATAAAAAATTATAAAAAAATTAATAAAACCACTATATAGTTATACAGTTTATAATATTTGGTTTGATAAAACTAAATAAATATAATATACTATTTTTCAATAAAAATATGATAATGGATTTTATAAAGATATGCAAGAAACTTTTTTTTCACTAGAAGAATCATCAGAGAACTCACCTAAAGAAGAAAAGCTCACACCGATGATGAGGCAATATAAAGAGATTAAAGATAAATATAGCGACAGTATACTTTTGTTTAGAATGGGAGATTTTTACGAGGTATTTTTTGAAGATGCTAAAATAGTTTCAGAGCTTTTGGGGCTTACTCTTACAAAAAGGGCAAATGTTCCAATGGCAGGTGTACCTTACCATGCTATAGATAATTATTTGTCAAAACTTGTAAAATCTGGAAAAAAGATAGCAATATGCGACCAAATGGAAGACCCTAAAACAGCAAAAGGTATAGTAAAAAGAGATGTTACTCAAGTAATTACTCCAGGCACTATTGCAGAAAATAAATATTTAGAATCAAAGAGTAATAATTATTTAGCTTCTATAATAGTTTCTAAAAGTGAAAATAATGTTGCTATTGCTATATGCGATATATCTACTGGTGAATTGTATGTTACAGAGTTTGAGAATAATAATACAAAAGACTTTTTAGATGAGATATGCGAAGAGATTATAAGGTTCTCTCCGAAAGAGATAATGACTGTAGAATCTGTAAAAGAAAGTAAGATAATAAAAGAAATACAAAACAGATTTTCAAATATATTTTTCAGCACCACCCCAAATTATACAGCTGAATATTCTTATGCATATAAACTATTAACTAATCATTTTAAGACAATATCATTAAAAAGCTTCGGCATAGAAGATAAGCATTTAATAGTTTCACTTCTTGGTTCTTTAATATATTATTTACAAGAATTATCAAAAACATCATTAGAGCATATATCAAACATAAAACTCTACAACAGAAAAGACTCTATGACATTAGACTATGCCACAATATCTAGTTTAGAGATTTTGGAAACTATAAGAAACGACAATAATAAAATGACATTGTTTGACACTATAGACAAAACAAAAACATCTATGGGAGCAAGATATTTAAAGCGAATAATAGTAGAGCCTTTGCTTGATATTGATGAGATAAATAAAAGACTTAATAATGTTGAATATTTTTATAAGAATCAGAAGTTCATGTATAGAATAATGGACATGCTTTCTGATGTTGGAGATATAGAGAGGCTTGCTTCAAAGTTAGCACTTGGAAGGATTAATCCAAAAGAGTTGGTATCTTTAAAAAGGTTTTTATTTTCATCTTTGCAAATAATTACAGAGCTTGTGCTTAATAATTTTAATGATGTAAACTTTGAAGAGATAGGCGATATAAAAATTATTACAGATTTAATTGAAAGAGCAATACTAGAAGACCCTAAAATTGTATTAAATGAAGGCGACATTATAAAAGATGATTATGATGAAAAGCTAAAAAAATATAATGAGGCAAGAAGAGAAGGAAGAACTTGGATAAGCGAATTAGAAAATGAATATAAATCAATCACTTCAATTAATAATTTAAAAATAAGATACAATAATGTTATAGGCTATTATATAGAGATAACAAAATCTAATATATCATTAGTTCCGAAAGATTTTATAAAAAGGCAAACATTAGTAGGAAGCGAGAGATACACCACAAGCAAACTTATGGAATATGAGAAGACTATAAACGAAGCTAATGAAAAAAGTTATGCTTTGGAATATGATATATTTATAGAAGTTCGTAATAAGGTTAATGAATATTTAACATCTATATTAAAAATGGCAAAGATAATATCAGTAATAGATGTTTATGCTTCTTTGGCTTGTTTGGCTGCAGAAGAAAATTACACAAAGCCTATTATAACAGATGACGGCATAATAGACATAAAAGAAGGAAGACACCCTGTAGTTGAAGCGAATTTAAAAAACGAAAGCTTTATAGCAAATGACACATATTTAGACAATAAAAATGAGCATTTGCTAATAATTACAGGACCAAACATGAGCGGTAAAAGTACATATTTAAGACAAACTGCTTTAATAGTTCTTCTTGCACAGATTGGTTCATTTGTACCTGCTAAGAGTGCCAAGATATCTATAGTTGATAGAATATTTACAAGGGTTGGTGCGAGCGATAATATAGCAAAGGGCGAGAGTACATTTTTGGTAGAGATGAACGAAACTGCTTATATACTTAATCACTGTACTGATAGAAGTCTTGTTATAATGGACGAGATAGGTAGAGGTACTTCTACTTATGATGGGCTTTCTATTGCTTGGGCTATAGTTGAATATTTAGTAAACGAAGAGAATAAAAAATCAAAAACATTATTTGCTACGCATTATCATGAACTTACTATGCTTGAAGATTTGGAAGGTGTAAAAAATTATAAGGTATTGGTTGAAGAGTATAAAGATGAAATAATATTTATGAAAAAAGTTATTGAGGGAGCTGCTGAGTCTAGCTATGGTATATATGCAGCAAAAATTGCAGGTGCTCCGCATAAAGTTATACAGAGAGCTTCAGAGATATTAAAAAAGCTTGAAAATGAGGCTGGCATACAGGTTGAGAATATAGAGATAAATAATAAAAAATCTCCTGATATTCTTCCTTTTAATTCTAAAGCAGATTCTAATGTTAATTTAGTAGATGAAAAAGAAAAAATAGAAAGCGAAATAGAAAAAGAAATTAAAGATTTAAATATTAATGACATCACTCCAATAGAGGCACTTAATTTAATTAACAAATGGAAGAGAGATTTAAATAATTAATAATGAATAAGAGACAGATTTTAGAGATAGTATTAGCATCTTTGCTTGCTTTATTTTTGGCAGGCTTTATTAGGGTATTTTTCTTTGATACCTATATAGTAAGCAATAAATCAATGGAGCCTACTTTTTATGAGGGCGACCAGATATTGCTTTTAAAAAACAATTTTATTTTTAATAATATTAAAAACTTTGATGTTATTGTTTTTAGAATGGGGACTAATAATTTAGTTAAGAGAGTTGTTGGAAAAGAGGGAGATAAAGTAGAGATTTTTGATGGAGGACTCTATTTAAACGACGAGCTTATAAGGCATAAATATTATATTTTTAGCGAAGAGGATAATGCTGTATATAATATAGGCAAAGATGAATATTTTGTTTTGGGTGATAATATATCTTTAAGTGAAGACAGCAGACATTTCGGCCTTATAAACAAAAAAGATATAATAGGGCATATTATATTAATATTTAGTCCAAAAAGAAGATTTAAATTATTTAATAATTTTTAATCTTTCCAATTATCAATATTATCCAATCTCGGACTATAAACTTTATTATATAATGTTGTGATTATATTATTATATTCGTCTTTTGATTTTATTTCTCTGTTTGTCATAATTTTCATTTTCATCGTGTCTTTTTTGCCGTCTTTTATACAAGGCATATCATAATCATAATCTGATAATATAAGCCCAAATCTTTTATACCAATCAATTCTTCTTTTAGCTATATCATTCAAATCATAAGGCTCTACCTCTATAACGATTAATTTGTCATTATGCATATCAAATATTTTAGTTAATACTTCTGAGCCGTAATTTTTTCCTCTTAAGTTTTTATCTATAGCAAGATACTCTCCATAATAAAACTCTTCGAAGCTCCAAATCATAGTTAAGCCTATTGGTTTATCATCATCTAAAATAGAATAAAATTTATAGCTGGATTCATTTTTATTTTGAAGTATCATATCAAAGTTCCATCTCTCTTCGATAGGAAAATGCGTCATTAAAAATTTGATGATATGTGTTTTTATTGTTTAAATCATTTTTCATTTCTATTAATTTGATAATCATATAGCTTAATCCTTATATAGAATTAGTACGATTATATACTATTTTTTGAAATTAGCAAATTCATAAATTAATAAATAAATTATAAAGTTAATAAATAAATGCAAAAAAAAAGAGCTTCTTAAAAATATTAAAAAGCCCTACAAATAACTAAAATAAAAAAAGTTAAAAATTTTTAGTATAATAAAAAATTATATCCCAAATCTCTTCATTATCACATCAATATTTCTCAAATAATAAGCATAGTCAAAACAATCATCAATTTCTTTAGAGCTTAAATATTTTGTTATATCTTCATCTTTGTGAACATTCTCTCTAAAGTCTTCATTGTTTAGCCATTTTTTCATTGCATTTCTCTGTACCCATCTGTATGCATTATCTCTGTCTATGCCTTTATTAACTAAGCTTATCAATATTCTTTGGCTGAAAATCAAACCGCCTGTTTTTTCAATATTAGCTTTCATAGCATCAGGGTAAATTAAAAGTTTGTCTACTATATCAATAAACTTATTAAGAGCATAGTCTACTGCTATTGTAGAATCTGGAAGTATAACTCTCTCTACTGATGAATGGCTTATATCTCTCTCATGCCAAAGAGTAATATCTTCCAAAGAAGCTAATGCATTGCCTCTTACAAGTCTAGCTAAACCAGATATTCTCTCACAAGTGATAGGGTTTCTCTTATGCGGCATAGCTGATGAGCCTTTTTGCTTTTCACTGAAATACTCTTCTGCTTCTCTAATATCTGTTCTTTGAAGGTTTCTAATTTCTGTAGCAAATTTCTCTAATGAACTAGCAACTATTGCTAAAGTTGTGAGATACTGTGCGTGCCTATCTCTTTGTATTATTTGAGTAGAAACTCTGTCAGCTTCTATACCTAATTTTTTACATACAATTTCTTCTATGCGTGGGTCAATGTTACTGTATGTTCCAACTGCACCAGAAAGCTTACCAACAGAAACCTGTTTTTTGGCTTCTTCTACACGTTTAATATTTCTTTCGTTTTCATCATACCATAAAATGAATTTAAGTCCTAATGTCATAGGCTCGGCATGTATACCATGAGTACGTCCTATGCAAGGAGTATATTTATGCTCTTTAGCTCTTCTTAATAATACTTCAGATAATCTTTTTAAATCTTCTAATATAATTTCAGCTGATTTTTTCATCATTACAGCTAATGCAGTATCTTTTACATCGCTTGAAGTTAAGCCTTTATGTATATACTGTCCGCCTTCTCCAACATTCTCTTGAACAGCTGTTACAAATGATATAATATCATGATTAGTTTCTTTTTCTATTTCAGCAATTCTTT
The DNA here is from genome assembly GCF_000325665.1 of Brachyspira pilosicoli P43/6/78. Taxonomy (NCBI): domain Bacteria; kingdom Pseudomonadati; phylum Spirochaetota; class Spirochaetia; order Brachyspirales; family Brachyspiraceae; genus Brachyspira; species Brachyspira pilosicoli. The sequence goes on along the minus strand of NC_019908.1, from coordinate 1,783,773 downwards.
CAACTGTGAAAGTAGCTTTTTCTTTAATTCTTTTTACAGCTTCCTGAGGTATCTCTCCAATTTCAGCCATAGCCTCGCAAGCTGCAATCTCTACATCAAGCATAACCTGAAACTCATTTTGTAAGCTCCAAAGTTCACCCATCTCTTTTCTAGTGTATCTTTTAATCATATTTATATCCTATAAAAATAATAATTAAAGCAATTATATAAATTTTTAATTATAATTTCAATATTATTTATATTATCACTAATATATAAAAAAATAGTATTATAATTGACTTTTTTTAAAAATAAATTATCCTATACCAAATTAATTTATTTAGGAGATATTTTATGAAAAACGAAAATATTAAATCAATCCCAATGCTAGTAATATTAAGTGTTGTAACATGCGGTATATATTATTTATACTGGTTATATAAAACAACAGATTCTATAAAAAACTTTATGAATAATGCAGAAATAAATCCAACATTAGAATTAATACTATGTTTATTTATACCATTCTATCAATTATACTGGTTCTATAAATATTCTAGAATAATATATAAAGATATGACTTCAAAAGTAGGTATTGACAATACAGAAGATGCTTCTGTTTTACTTCTTGTACTTTCATTTGTTGGTTTAGGTATAGTTTCAGCTGCTATTATACAAGATAAATTAAATAGCATATACTCAAAGATGGGTACTGATAATATAACTTCTCAAGCTAATTAATATAAATTTAGTAAAATAGTTAAGTTTTCATACTCTAACTTTGACAATTGCTATTATATTTATATACTATAAATTAGGTATAATTTAAATATAAAGGAGAGGAATATGAAAGGTTATGCTATGTTAAAAATAGGTCAATCAGGTTGGATTGAAAAAGAAAGACCTGCTTGCGGACCTACAGACGCACTTGTAAAACCTTTAGCTGTAGCTATATGTACTTCTGATGTTCACACATTATGGGAAGGAGCTATAGGTGAAAGACATAACATGATATTAGGTCATGAAGCTTGCGGTGAAGTTGTAGAAGTTGGAAGTTTAGTAAAAGACTTTAAACCTGGTGATAAAGTATTAATTCCTGCTATTACTCCTGATTGGAATAGCGTAGAAGCTCAAGCTGGTTATTCTATGCATTCAGGCGGTATGCTTGCTGGTTGGAAATTCTCTAACTTTAAAGACGGTGTATTCGGAGAAGTATTCCATGTTAATGATGCTGACGGTAACTTAGCTATTTTACCTAGCAATATTGACCCTGTAGATGCTTGTATGCTTTCTGACATGGTTCCTACTGGTTTTCATGGTGCAGAATTAGCTGATGTACAATATGGTGACAGTGTACTTGTTATAGGTATTGGACCTGTTGGACTTATGGGTGTAGCTGGTGCTGCTTTAAGAGGAGCTTCAAGGATTATTGCTGTTGGTACTAGACCTAACTGTGTTGAGGCTGCTAAGAAATATGGTGCTGAAGAGTTCATTAGTTATAAAAATGGTCCTATAGATGAACAAGTTCTTAAAATGACTAATGGTAAAGGTGTTGATAAAGTTATCATTGCTGGCGGCGGTGTTGAAACTTTTGCTGAAGCTGTTCGTTCACTAAAAGCTGGCGGTAAAATTGGTAACGTTAACTATTTAGGTAAAGGTGATTATATACAAATACCTAGAGTTGAATGGGGTGTTGGTATGGGTCATAAAGCTATACTTGGCGGACTTATGCCTGGCGGAAGACTTAGAATGGAAAAACTCGGTTCTTTAGTTTCTTCTGGAAAATTAAATGTACATCATCTTGTTTCTCATGTATTTGATGGTTGGGACAATCTTGAAAAAGCTTTATTTATGATGAGAGATAAACCTGCAGATTTAATTAAACCTGTAGTAAGAATTGAAAAATAAATAATAGTTTAATAATAAGAGCTGGCATATATTTTTTAATATTTGTCAGCTTTTTTTGTAATTAGTATAATAATTTAGTATAATGTTTTTATATAATTTATATATAATGTAAGGAAGTAAAATGAAAATACTCATAGTGTCTGGATTTTTAGGTGCTGGTAAAACTACTCTCATTAAAGAAATGGCTAAAAAAACTAAAAGAGATTTTGTGATAATGGAAAATGAGTATGGTGATGTGGATATTGATTCTAATGTACTTAAAGATGAGGGTATGAATATATGGGAGCTTACTGAGGGTTGTGTATGCTGTACTATGAAAAAAGATTTTGCTTCTTCTATTCTCACTATTGCTAATTCTTTAGACCCTGAATATTTAATAGTTGAGCCTACTGGGGTTGCAAAGCTTAGTAATATTATAAAAAATATAAAACAAATTGAATATGACAGAATTACATTGTTAAAGCCAATCACTATAATAGACGGAAATGCTTTTGATTCTTTTATTTCTTCTTATGATGATATTTACATTGACCAGCTTATAAACACTTCAAAGATTATTATATCAAAAATGGAGAGTAAGGATAAAGAGGATAATGAAGAGCTTGTAAAGAAGATTAAAAATATATTGAAAAAAAATGATAGAGATATTGATATAATTTCTGAGCATTATTCTAATAAGGATAAAGATTTTTGGGAGGCTATATTAAAAAACTTTTTAGATGAGAAGTATGCTCTAAAAGAATCTTTAAACAAAAATACAGAAGAGTATATGCCTGATTCTATAAGCATGAAAGGCTGCAGTGTAGGAAGTGAGGGAGAGTTTATAGTTCTTATTGAAGACATTATACATGGAAGGTTTGGTTATGTTGCTCGCTCTAAGGGGTTTATAAAGTGCGGTGAGTCGGTTTTGAGGTATGATGTTGTTGGAGACAGATATGCTATTACGGGTGCTAGCGAAGATGATGAACTTGAAATAGTGTTTATAGGAAAAGATTTAAATAGAAGTTTACTTAGAGAAATATTTCAGCCTATTTATAGAGAGAACATCAAAAGAAAAGAAGACGATAATCATGAAGAGCATAATCATAGCGAAGATTGTCATCATCATGATGAAGAGTGCTGCCATGACGGAGAATGTCATCACCATGATGAGAAAAATCATCATCATTAATAATCGAATGCATCTTCATCTATTTCTATATAATAGCTATTAGCCTTTTCTTTTATATATAATAAAGATTTTGGTATCTCCATTAAAAATGATGAAGGAGCTTGTTCCATAGTGCCTGAGCTTATTCTTCTTCTTTTTGCGTATGTGAGGTATAGTTTTTGTTTAGCTCTTGTAATTGCTACATAAAAAAGTCTTCTCTCTTCTTCTATGCCGTTTTCTTCTTCTAGTGAAAAGTAATGAGGAAAAACTCCATGTTCAAGCCCTGTAATAAATACAACTTCAAACTCTAAGCCTTTGGCATTGTGTACTGTCATAAGAGTAATTGCATCTTCTTTATCTTCGTTGCTGTTGTCTTTGTATAGTGTTGTCTCTTCTAAAAATCCTCTTATATTTAAACTGCTTTCTGGGTTTTCATAATTGTAATTTAAATAACTGTAGTATGCATTAAAAAGCTCTTTTATATTATCTTCTGCTGTTGCTATTCTTATATTGCCTTCGCTTTTAAATATTGAAAAATAATCTATTTCCTTTAGAAACTCAAAAAATACTCCTTCTATATGCTTAGGGTCTTCTTCTATTTTTTTTGAATATTTCTCTAATATGTTTTTATATTCTTTAATATTGTTAAGAGCTTTTTTTGAAATATTAGATTCTTCTATAATATCTATTGCATCATAGAGTGTGAGATTTTTTTTATCTGCAAATGCTTCAAATTGGGCAAAAGTTTTTTCTCCTATTCCTCTTGTTGGTGTATTGATAGTTCTTCTTATGCTAAAGTTATCATTAAAACCTGTAAGAAGTCTCAAAAAAGAAATGCTGTCTTTAATTTCTGCTCTCTCATAAAATCCAACGCCTCCTACTATTTTATAATTAATAGAATGAGCCATAAGTTCTTTTTCGTATGCTCTTGATTGGCTGTTGGTTCTAAACAAAATAACTATATCTTTTGCTTCAAAACCTTCATCAAACAATAATTCAATTTCATTAGCAACCGATTTTGCCTCTTCATAATCTGTATAGCATATCCAATTTTCTATTTTATAATCGCTTTTTTTGTTTGAAAAAACATTTTTTGTGTGTCTATGGCTATTATTTTTTATTACATTCAAAGCCACTTCAACTACATTCTTAGGGCATCTGTAATTTTCTTCAAGGCGAATTATTTTAGTGTTCTCAAAATCATTTTCAAAGTTTAATATATTAGATACATTTGCTCCCCTAAAGGCATATATACTCTGGTCATCATCGCCTACAACAGTTAATTGATTATCTGTTTCTTTGTTATTATTTTTTTGAGTAAGCATTTTTATTAATTTGTATTGCTGCAAATTTGTATCTTGAAACTCATCAACTAAAATATATTTAAATCTCTTTTGATAAAACTCAAGTATATTTTTTTCTTTTTCAAATAGTTTTATTGTGTTGAGTATTAAATCATCAAAGTCCATTACATTTTCTTTAACTTCATACTCTTTGTATTTATCATATACTTTTTTGTAATACTCTTCTTCAAAACCAATATCATATCTCATTTCATTTTTTTTGGCAGATATATATCTTGAAACATCTTTCGGCTTTATAGATTTTGGAGTGTTTTCTTCTTTCATTATTTTTTTTATAACGCTTAATCTATCGCCCTCGTCCAAAATAAGAAAGTCTTCTCTATAATTTAAATATTGAGCATTATCTTTTAATATTCTCAAACATGCAGAGTGAAATGTTCTTATAAAAAGCCTAAATGGTTTTATTTCTGGAAGCATAGAGCATACTCTTTCTTTCATTTCATTAGCTGCTTTATTTGTAAAAGTTACAGCCATTATATTTTCTGGCCTTATGTGTTTTTCTGTTATAAGGTATGCTATCTTTTTTGTGATAACTAAAGTCTTACCGCTTCCAGCACCTGCCAAGAGAAGAAGAGGACTATCTATATGAAGCACACCTTCTTTTTGATTTTCGTTTAAACCATTAAGTAAATCATTTTGTTTATTATTATCCATAAATATAAAACTCTAATTTTTTTAATATATTAAATTTTTTATTTGTGGTGGCTTTGCCCCCTGCGAAGCGTGCCCATAGGGTACACACCCCCACTTCTTTTATTGGTATAAAAGAAGCAAAATAACTGCATTTAATGAAGTCTAGCTTTTTATGCATAGACGAAAATATATATATTATTTTTAATTTATATATTCCAAAGCCATAAAACTAAAACACTTGCACTTTCGCGAAGCGTGCCCGAAGGGCAAAAACTTTGACGAAGTCCACACCGTGTAAGACGGAAAAAAGTTGAATAAAACAAACTTATAAAATATAGTTGTTTATCTATATAATAAAGCTCTAATCTTTTTTGTAATATCTCTGCATTATATCGTCAAATATTTTTGCCGCTTCAAATATAATATAATCGCAGCCGTCTATAGGGTCTCTATACTCTTCTTTCAAAGGAGTGCAATCTGTATGAGAAGTTAATTCTTTAAATCTACTAACAAACTCAAATTCCAACTCTTTTAAAAAAGTGCTTTCATGCCCCCTCTCTATAATAAAAGCCTTAGAAAAAGCCATTATAGCTCCTGTTAATATTCCGCAAGTAAGTCCTAACCCCATACCGCCTCCAAAACCAGCAGCAAGCTTTAAATCACTTCTATCTATTCCCAAATTATAAACAGTATTAGCACCATAAAGCATTTTTTCTGCACAATTTAAATCTTCTTCTTTTCCAAATCCATTATGTAAATATTCGTATAAAGTCATAATAACAATTCACTTTTTAAAATTTTATTAAAGTAGAGCCCCAAGTAAGTCCGGCACCAAAAGCAGTAAGTAAAACATAATCGCCTTTTTTAATAGCATTCTTTTCAAAGGCTTCTGTAAATGCTATACCAACGCTCGCAGCAGATGTGTTGCCGTATTTTTGTATATTGACATAAAACTTACTATCATCTAAGCCTAATTTTTTAGCAACAGCATTCATTATTCTAGTATTAGCCTGATGTGTAATTATTAAATTTAAATCACTTAATTCTAAATTTGCACTTTTTACAGTTTTTCTTATAGTTTCATCAAATGTAGTAACAGCCTTCTTAAAAACTTCAGTTCCTTCCATACTTATACTATTAAGTTTATCTTCAACATTTTTTTCTGTGATAGGTTCAGCACTTCCGCCGCCTTTAACAATCAATATCTCATCATTAGGCTCGCTTCCTATATCTGTAGCTATTATTACTCCGCTTTCATCATATTCTCTAGCCTCAATTAAAGCAGCACTAACTCCGTCACCAAAAAGTATTGCAGTAGACCTGTCTTCCCAATTTATTATATCGCTGCATTTCTCTGTTGCCACAATTAAAACCTTTTTACATTCTCCGCTCTCTACAAGTGAAGCTGCAGTATTAAGTGCATATATATATCCAGAACAAGCAGCTGATATATCAAATGCAAGGCATGAGTTTTTTATATTAAATTCTTTTTGTATAAGTCCAGCCGTAGAAGGAAAAGTATAAGATTTTGTTGAAGTAGCTACTATTACAGCATCTGCATCACTTATATTTTCATTTTTTTCTATTAATTTTTTTACAGCTTTTATTGCCATATTGGCAGAACTTTCATTTTTATTCTGCTATTCTTCTTTCTTCTATTCCTGTTCTAGTTACTATCCAATCATTATTTGTATCTAATTTCTTCTCTAAATCATAATTTGTTAATATGTTTTCCGGCAGATATGAAGATAAATTTTTTATACAAGCTTTCATTAATAATTTAACCCTCTTATTATAAATAAATTCAAAAATAGATTAAAAGATTATATATTAAAATAAAAATTAAAGATAGTTTTTTTACTATAATATTTTATTGACAATAGTATTTATTGTAGTATAATATCGTAAAAATTAGCTAGAAATATGCAAAATAAATATTTTAGAAGTTTTATTTCATAATATATATAATTTTTATATCAACATTAGAAATATTGCATTTAATGAATTATATATTTCTTCAAGGACTAATACATGAAAAATAAAAAACTTTTTATTACTATATATTCAATATTAATTATAATAGTATTTATATCAGTAGTTTTATTAAATATTTTAGGTAAAAAAGAAAGAATTGGGTATTTATCAGAGTTTAAATTAAATATAGATAAAACTCTACAAATTAATGGATTAGATATAGAAGAAACTAAAAAGTTATTCGATCTAAATGATAAGTTAGATGTATCTAGTATTACTAATTATATTTTTACTAATAACTCTATAACAAATTATAGCTATGATTTTAGAATAAAATATTATAGCAAAGTATTTAGAAATAGTGATATATACGGAGTCTATCCTAATATAGATAATATATTAAGTAATAATGGTTTTATTAAAGAAATAAATATTGGTGAATCTGGAAGTCCTTTTGGTAATTTTATTTCTACTAAAATTATAGATACAGAAAAAATTGATAGTATAAATTATAAGTTAAAATTAAAAGTATATATTTGGATAATATTTATTATTGTGTCTTTAATAGGTATTTTTTTAGTATATAAAAAACTAATAAATAAATTCAATATAAATAAAAAATTAATATTAAGAATATATACGATAGTCTCTGTTTTAATTGTTTGTGTATTTGTATTGTTCTTTATATTAACTAAATTAAACTATAAATCAAATTTGCAGGATTTACAATTAGTAGCTGAAACTAAGATAGGATATCTATATCAGGCTAAAATTGTTAGTAGTGGATTATTTTCAGATAATTTTATATATGATTATGCAAAGAAATTGAGTTTTGATAAGAAGCCAGATTATATAAAATATGGCTATAATTTAGAATTAACTACAGCTCCTGACTATGATAATAGAATAGGTTCTGTTTTTAATAATGATAATGGTACATTTACTGTTTCAAATTCCACTAGTTGGATTGGATATGGTTATAATTTGGAGTTGTCTAAAGGTGAGAGATATATTGTAACATTAGAAGCTAAAAAAATTAGTGGAAATTTAAACTATGCTATCAAATATGATTTAAACTATTGGGATGATTTTACTTATATACCAAATACAGATAAAATGACAGATGACTATAAAATATATATAAGTGAGTTAGAAATAAAAAAAGATAAAATTTCAAAACATCCAAGTATACAATTAAGATTTCCTTTAGGTGTTTTCAATGTAAAATATCTAAAAATAGAGCAAGAATTAGATAATCTATATTTAAAATCTGGTAATACTATAGTATTTACATCTTCTAAAGAAATTAATGATATTAATGATTTAGGTAGTATTAATTATAAATTAAATATTAGTTTATATTTTATTATATTAGTTTTTATGATCATTATATCACTATCTATTCTGTATTTTAGTACTAATATTATAAACATACTAAATAAATTTACAAATAATTTAAAAAATTACATAGACTTTGATAATAAAGATGATTTAATAATATTTTTAGATAATTATCAAAAATATAAAATATCAAATATTTTATTTATTATATATATAATAATATTAGCTTTTATAATATTTTCTATTAATTTTGTTAATGGACCAAACAATGATGTTTTTTGGTGTGCTACAAATTATGATATTTTTTATAATATTTATGATTTTAAAGGTTATTTTTGGCAAAGAGGAAGACATTTTGCAGATATGTTAATAGTTTTAAGCATGCGTCCTTTTGGTACAATATTAATTAATATATTTAATATTGATCCTTTTAAATCACTTATGTTATCTAAAGCATTATTTTCAGTATTCTATACTTTTCTAACTACTTTCTCAGTGTCATTATTTGTATGGACTATAAATAATAAAAAAAAATATAAATTAATATTTTTATTAGTTTCTTTATATATTTGTAATTATACTAATATTGCTTATTATGTAACATTGGCTTGTTATGTTGGCGGATTTGGTTTTTCTATGCTTGTATTTTATCCTATGATATATTATTTTGTTTATGGCAAAGAAATATTGCTTTTTAAAAATAAAAATATGCATTATATGTTATATTTTTTGTTTCTATATTTTTCAACTTTTAGTATGGAACCTACATCTACAACTTTAGCAGGTTTTTCTTTTTTTATAATATTATATTTATTTATTAGAAATACAAATTTATTTTTTGATAATAATAATAGAAAGCCTAATTTTTATATATTATTTATTCTGTTATCAACAATAGTTTTAACATTAATTTCATTTTCATTGACTGCATTTTTTAGCGGAAGAGGTAAGTGGCAATCTCAGAGAATATCAAATACAACTATAATGGATAGTATAATTAATAAATTTAGTAGTTTATCAATATTTAATAAAATATTAATATTACTTGGTATATTGTATTTAGTATATTTATTATTTATTTTATTAAAAAGTAAGAAAATAATTAAAGAAAATTATATATACTTTTCTATTTCTTTTACAGCTTTATTTTTAATATTATTTTTCTACTCTATAGATGCTCCTACTATATATGCTCAGTTAATATTATTATTCACTTTACTTATTATAATACTTTTAAAAAATACTAATAATAAGAATATAATATTTTCTTTACTTTCAAATTTTATACTTTTCTTTTTAATATTTACTATGTCATTGAATTTATTGAAATATCATGATAATATTATGGAAAATTCAAAAACTACTTTTAGAGATTGGAGTATAGTATTACAAATATATAAAGATGCATACAATAATAATCTTGATGAAATAGTTATTAATAAAGATGATATAGAACGATTAAAACTTGGAACAATATTTTATAAGCCACCAAAAAAAGGATATGGATATGATGATGATCCAAATACACATTATAATATTATGTTATCAGAATTTATGCAAAGATATTATATAAATAAATATATACCAATAATAGTATTTTATGATTGATTGGAGATTTTATGCAAGAAAAAGCTTATGAACTTATAGAAAATTTTGAGGACTGGTTTTGGTGGAATAGAGCTAGAAAAAATATAATAATAGATACTATAATTAATAATGTAGATGATTTAGAATATAAAAAATTATTAGATATAGGTTGTGGAAGCGGAGATTTTTTATCAAGTATTTTACAATATGTTCCTAATTGTATTGGTATAGAAGGATATGAATATAGTCACAAAAAGTATAATAATATAAGAATATGTAATATATTTGATAATGGTTTTGAAGATCATTCATTTGATATAATAACAGCATTGGATGTTATGGAGCATATTGAAAATGAAAATGATTTCCTTAATGAAATAAAGAGATTATCAAATGGTAAATATATATTATTAACTGTACCAGCATATCAATTTTTATTTACATATCATGATGAAATAAATCATCATTATAGAAGATATAATAAAAATAGATTGAAAAAATTATTATTGGAGAATAATTTTGAAATAGTAAAAATAAGTTATTTTAATTTTTTTTTATTTCCTCCATTTTTTATTGTTAGAATTGTTGATAAAATTTTTAACTTAAAAAGAATAGAAAAAGAAAAAAAGAGTATTTTTAATGAATTACTTTATAAAATATTTAATTTTGAAAAATATTTACTTAGAAGAATTAATTTACCTTTTGGGTCTAGTTTAATAGCTTTATGTAAATTAAAGGAAAAATAATGAAAAAGCTTAGTTTTATTATACCTTGTTACAATGAAGAAGAATCTTTGCCTGTACTATATGATAGATTAAATAATGTATCAAAGGAAATAAAAGATTATGATACAGAATTTATATTTATTAATGATGGAAGTAAAGATAAAACCGAAGAAATAATAATTCAACTTAATAACAATGATAAAAGAGTAAAATTATTTTCTTTTTCAAGAAACTTTGGTCATCAAGCTGCTGTAAGTTGCGGTATACATAATTGTAATTCTGATTTGGCTGTAATTATAGATGCTGATTTACAAGACCCTCCTGAAATTATACCAGATATGATAAAGATGTACGAAAAGACTAAAACACCTATTATATATGGTAAAAGAATATCAAGAGAAGGTGAGACTTTTTTTAAAAAAATAACAGCGGCAATGTTTTATAGATTTATTAATTTACTTTCTGAAGTTAAATTTCCTGTAGATACTGGTGATTTTAGATTGATAGATAAAAAAGTTATAAATATATATAAACAATTTTATGAAAATCCTAAGTATATTAGAGGTTTAATTAGCTGGACTGGATTTGCTCAAAAACCTTTTGAATATAGAAGAGATGCTAGAATTGCTGGAGAAACTAAATATACATTAAAAAAAATGTTAAGATTAGCTACTACAGGTATACTATCATTTTCTACAAGACCATTAAGAATATCTTTGTGTTTAGGTTTAATATCTATATTTATTGCTATAGTATTTTCTTTGAGGGTCTTTTATTTGTATTTATTTAATCCTAGTGTTTTGGTTAGAGGTTGGGCTTCTACAATAATAGTTCTTCTTTTTATGGGTGGAGCTCAGTTAATTTCTTTATCTGTTATAAGCGAATATTTAGCTAATCTTTTTAATGAATCTAAGAAAAGACCTGAGTATATATTAAATACAGTTCTAACAGAACAGAACAGAACAGAACAGAACAGAACAGAACAGAACAGAACAGAACAGAACAGAACAGAACAGAATAAATCATCTTTATTATATATTAAATATATTAAATTTCAAGCCTACAGCTATAATTTATAGTTGTGGGCTTTTATTTTAAATTTATTATTAGGAATAATTTTATGAAAGTACTTATATTAGCAGGTGGATTAGGAACAAGATTAGGCGAAGAAACTACTATAAGACCCAAACCTTTAGTTGAAATAGGTGGAAAACCTATTATATGGCATATAATGAAACATTATTCTCATTATGGAATAAATGATTTTGTAATACTTCTTGGATATAAAGGATATATGATTAAAGAGTTCTTTGATAATTATAGACGCCATTTATATGATATGAAGATAGATTTTAAACATAATAAATCTGAAGTTTTAAAATCTGGTTTGAATATAGAAGAAGAAAACTGGACTATAGAGCTTATTGATACAGGCGAACATAGTATGACAGGCGGGCGTCTAAAAAGAGCTTATGAATATTTAAAAGATGAAGAAAGTTTCTGTTTGACTTATGGAGATGGAGTTTCAGATGTAAATATAGAAGAAGAGATTAAATTCCATAAAATACATGGAAAAATAGCAACTATGACAGCTGTATTTCCTCCAGCAAGATGGGGGGCTATAAGTATAAATGAAAATAATATAATCACAGATTTTATAGAAAAACCTAAAGGTGATAATGCTTATATAAATGGCGGTTTTTTTATATTAAATAGACAAATCTTTGATTATTTAAAAGATGATTCAACTATATTTGAACAAGAACCATTAAGAAATTTAGCTAAAGATAAAGAGCTTATGGCATTTAAACATGATGGTTTTTGGCAATGTATGGATACACAAAGAGATAAATCTTTACTTGAGGATATGTGGAACAAAGGAAATGCCCCATGGAAAACTTGGAAATAAAAAATATATTTAATTATTTCAAAAATAAGAAGGTATTGATAACAGGTCATACAGGATTTAAAGGAGCCTGGTTTTCAAAACTGCTTTTAACTCTTGGTGCTGAAGTTTATGGTATATCTTTAGAAGCAGATAATTTATCATTATGTAATTTAATTAAGCTAAATAATGAATTAAAATCATATATACAGGATATTAGAGATTTAGAAAAAATAAAAAATATAGTAAAAGAAATTAATCCTGATATTATATTTCATTTAGCAGCACAGCCTCTTGTTATATATAGTTATAATAGACCAGTGTATACATTTGAAACTAATGTAATTGGCACCATTAATCTAATGGAATCTATGAGAGAATTAAGTAATTTAGAATGTGCTGTAATGATTACAACAGATAAAGTTTATGATAATAAAGAGTGGGTATGGGGGTATAGAGAAAATGATGCTTTAGGAGGTCATGACCCTTATTCTGCTTCTAAGGCATGTGCTGAAATAGCCATAAAAAGTTATAAGAAGTCATTTTTTAAAGATGTTAATATAGCTAGTGTGAGAGCAGGAAATGTTATAGGCGGAGGAGATTTTGCTGACAATAGAATAATACCTGATATAGTAAGAGCTATAGAAAAAAATATTCCAGTTGAACTTAGAAATCCAAATAGTGTAAGACCTTGGCAGCATGTACTTGATGTGCTTTATGGATATTTATTAGTATGCTATAATTTAGCTAATAAAAAATCAATTTCAGAAAGCTATAATTTTGCTCCAATAGATGAAGGCAACAAATTTACAGTTGAATATATTACTAAAGCTTTTATTGATAATATAGGTAAAGGAAGTTATATAATAAACTCTCCTGAAACATCTAAAAAAGAAATGAATATGTTGAGATTAGATTCATCTCTAGCAAGAAAAGAATTAGGGTGGAAAGAAAAATTTAATACTGAAGAAGCTATAAAACAAACAGCTATTTGGTATAGCGAATATTTAAATAAAAATGATATTAATAATATCACAGAAAAACAAATTAATTATTATATAGAAGGTTAATATGGATAGAAATAAAATATTAGAATTAGTAAAAGAATATGCTAAAGAAGAATATTCTCAAAAAAAGTTTATAGAAGGAAAAAGTTCTGTACCTGTTTCAGGAAGGGTATTTGATGAAGATGATATTGCTACTTTAGTTGATAGTGCATTAGATTTTCATCTTACTACTTATAGATATAATGATGAATTTGAAAAAGGATTGAAAGATTTTTTTGGATTAAAATATGCTTTAAGTTGTAATTCAGGTTCTTCAGCAAATTTAATTGCTGTAAGTTCTTTAAAAAGTCATTTGCTAAAAGATAGAGCTTTAAAAGATGGAGATGAAGTTATAACAGTTGCTGCTGGTTTTCCAACAACTGTAAACCCAATATTACAAAATAATTTAGTACCTGTATTTATAGATGTTGAATTAGAAACTTACAATGTAAATGTAGATTTGATAGAAAAGGCAATAACTGATAAAACTAAAGCTATAATTTTAGCTCATACATTAGGAAATCCTTTTAACTTAAGAAAAGTAAAAGAAATTTGTGAAAAACATAATTTATGGTTAATTGAAGATTGTTGTGATGCTTTTGGAAGTATTTATGATAATAAAAAAGTTGGTACTTTTGGTGATATTGCCACATTAAGCTTTTACCCTGCTCATCATATAACTATGGGAGAAGGAGGAGCAGTACTTACTAATAATCCTGTACTAAAAAAAGCTATGGAAAGTATCAGAGATTGGGGACGTGATTGTTGGTGTCCTCCTGGTTGTGATAATACTTGTAATCAAAGATTTAGTCAAAAATTGGGTGATTTGCCTGAGGGATATGATCATAAATATACTTATTCTCATTTAGGATACAATTTAAAAATTACTGATATGCAGGCTGCTTGCGGATTTGCTCAATTAAAGAAAGTGAATAATTTTATAGAAAAAAGAAAATCTAATTTTCAAAAATTAAAAGATAAATTACAAAAATTTGGTAAATATCTTATATTGCCAAATGCTCAGGAAAATAGTGAACCTTCTTGGTTTGGTTTTCTTATTAGTGTTAAAGAAGATGCTCCATTTACAAGAAATGATATTGTGAAATATTTAAATGATAAAAAAATAGGAACAAGACTTTTATTTGCTGGTAATATTACAAAACAGCCCTATATGATAGGAAGAAATTATAGAGTTGTAGGAGAATTAAAAAATTCTGATTTTATTATGAATAATACTTTTTGGATTGGTGTTTATCCTGGTATTAATGATGAAATGATAGACTATATAGAAAGAATTGTTTTTAGTTTTTTGAATAGTAATTAAAAAAGGATATATATGAATATAAAAGTATCAGATTATATAGCAAATTTTTTAATTTCTAAAGGTATAGAATATGTTTATGAAATGGTTGGAGGTATGAGTTTACATTTAAGTAATTCATTTTATAAAAATGGAAAAATTAAAGTTATACCTATGAAACATGAACAATCTGCCTCTTTTGCTTGTGTAGGATATTCTAGTGTTACTAATAAGCCAGCTGTTGCTATGGGAATATCTGGTCCTGGAGCTATTAATATGATTGGTGGTATAGCAAGTAGTTACTATGATAGTATACCATCATTATTTATTTCTGGTCAGGTTAATCAATCTGAATTGAAAAATAATAAAAACATAAGACAGTTGGGATTTCAAGAACATAATATTGTAGATATGGTTAAAGGAATTTGCAAGAAAGCTGTAATTGTTAATTGTAAAGAAGAACTTCCTAGTTTATTAAATGAGCTTTATGATTTAACAATATCAGGTAGGTATGGACCTGTTTTAATGGATATTCCTATGAATATACAAAGAGAATTTATAGATACTGATTTAATATTCAATAATAATATAATAAAAACAAATAATTTTTATATAGAAGATAATGTATTAGATAATATAGTAGAATTAATAAATAAATCTAAAAGACCTCTCATATTAGCTGGAGGAGGTATTAGAAAATCTGGTGCAATAGAAATTTTTAGAAAACTTGTTCATAAATTACAAATACCTGTTGTTACATCATTAGTTGGTATTGACTCTCTTCCTACAAATAATTCTTTTATGTTTGGTTTAATTGGAACTTATGGACATAGAGAAGCAAATGATGCTTTATTTAATTCTGATTTATTAATAGTATTAGGAAGTAGATTAGATATAAGACAAACAGGTAAAAATATTGATGCATTAATAGGTAATAAAAAAATTATTAGAGTAGATATAGATAAATATGAATTAAATAATAATATAAAATCCTATTACAATATAGAAGCTAATTTAAAAGATTTTTTGCACGCTTTTTATAATAAAATACAAAACATAAAATTTAATGATTTTAATGATTGGATTTCTTATATAAAAAAAAATAGAGATAATAATCCGATAGAATTAGAACAAAGTTTAGATGGAATACATCCTAATATATTTTTGAGTAAAATTTCTAATATTTGTAGTTATGATAAAAGTTATGTTGTAGATATAGGTCAAAATCAGATATGGGCAGCTCAATCTTTAATTTTGAATGATAATGATTTATTTATAACTTCAGGCGGATATGCTTCGATGGGGTTTGCTTTACCTGCTGCTATAGGTGTATATCATGCTACTAAAGAAAATGTTATAGTTATAACTGGTGATGGTGGTATGCAGTGTAATATACAAGAATTGGAAACTATTTCTAAATTATCAATTCCTATAAAGATATTTGTTATAAATAATTCTTCTTTAGGATTAATTAGACAGTCTCAAGATGAAAATTTTAATTCATACTATGGTTCATCTGTAATAGGATATAGTGCTCCAGATTTTTGTTCTATTGCTAATGCTTATAAAATAGAATCTATTAATGTTGATTCGTATTCATTATTAGATAATGCTATATTTTCTTGCTTAAATGATACTACAAAACCATATCTTATAAATGTATTAATTGATAAAAATGCTGATTTATTGCCAAAGGTAGTATTTGGTAATAATATTAACAATATGTATCCTTATAAAACTAAATAGGTTTGATAAAAAATGAATAAAGTACTAGTTGAAGATTTAAATTTTATATTAGAAAAACTTAAATATAATATAGATTTTAATGAATTAAAAGACAAACATATTTTTATCACAGGAGGCACAGGACTTTTTGGGAAACTTCTTTTAGAAACATTTTTATTTTTTAATTATACATTAGATACAAATATAAAAATAACTGTACTAACTAGAAATTATGAGAAGTTTATATCTAACTATCCTCAATTTCTTAATGAAAACATCAAATTTATAAATGGAGATATAAGGAATTTTAACATAGATTTTGATAATATAGATTATGTAATACATGCTGCTGCTTCAGTTGATCCTATTTTAGAAAAAGAAAATCCAGATGAAATGTTTTCTATTATTGTTGATGGAATAAAATATTTACTAAAAAAAATAAAACCTTATAATGTAAAAAGGATATTATTTACTAGTTCAGGAGCAGTATATGGCAAGCAGCCATATAATTTAAAGTATATATCAGAAGATTTTAAATGTAGTCCTGATTCTATATATGGTAAGGCTAAACATATATCAGAAAATATTTTATTAGATAGTAATATAGATACAATTATAGCAAGATGTTATGCTTTTACGGGGACTTATTTAAATTTACAAATACATTATGCTATAGGTAATTTTATTCTTAATTGTTTTGAAAAAAAAGATATAATCATAAAAGGTGATGGAAGTCCAATACGTTCATATCTATATACAGCAGATTTAATTATTTGGATTATTGCTGCATTATTTAAATCTAATAGTAATGAAATATATAACGTAGGTTCTATGAATGAAATATCAATATTAGACTTAGCCAAATTAGTTACGAAACAATTTTCCTATAGTACGAATATTAATATTTTAGGAAAAACGAATGTTGGTATAGCACCATCTGTATATTTACCTGATAATAATAAAATAGTTTCTAAACTAAATGTGTCTGAAAATTATACTTTAGAAAATATGATTAAAAGAACTATAGATTGGAATATATTAAATAATGATGGAGTTATAAAATGAAAATAATTAGTATAGTTATACCTACTTATAATGAAGAGAGTAATGTTATACCCTTAAGTGAAAAACTAATATCTATATTTAATGATAAATTATCTAATTACAATTATGAAATAATTTTTATAGATAATTATTCTAAAGATAGTACAAGAAATAAATTATTAGAATTGTGCTCAAATAATAAAAATATAAAAGCTATTTTTAATGCCAAAAATTTTGGACAATTAAATTCACCTTTTTATGGACTTTTACAATCTTCAGGTGATTGTACAATTTTACTATGTGCAGATTTCCAAGATCCTCCTGATTTGATAGTAGATTTTGTTAAAGAATGGGAAAATGGATATAAAATAGTTATAGGTAGAAAAAATAAAAGCAAGGAAAATCCTATAATGTATTTAATAAGAACCCTATATTATAATCTTATAAAAAAAATATCATCTACTGAACATATATCCCATTTTACAGGATTTGGACTATACGATAGAGATTTTATAAATGTACTTAAGAATCTAGGTGATTCAGAACCTTATTTAAGAGGTATAGTATCTGAGCTTGGATATACTAGAAAAGAGATATTTTATGAACAACAAAAAAGAAAATCAGGAAAAACTAAAAATAATTTTTATTCTTTATATGATGTAGCTATGCTCGGTATAACTAGTTATTCAAAGGTTGTGTTAAGACTTGCTACAATGTTTGGTTTTTTATTTTCTATTATAACATTTATTATAGGATTGATAACATTTGTTGTTAAATTACTTAATTGGAATAATTATCCAATAGGTATGGCAGCATTAATGGTTGGAGTTTTCTTTATAGGTTCTGTGCAAATATTTTTTATAGGTCTTTTAGGCGAATATATTTTAAATATTAATTTAAGAGTAATGCATAGACCTCTAGTTGTAGAAGAAAAAAGAATTAATTTTGATAAATAGTATTATCTATATATTTTACTAGTTTTTATTATAAAAATATTTTAAATTTCACAAACAGGACTTTGTCTTACTCTAATTTTCATTGCAGAGCCTTTGCCAAATATATTGTCCATAAAGTCATTGTATTCTTTTACTCTGTTTAACGGTATTAAAGCCTGAATAGTACCAGCAAAACCTCCTCCATGTACTCTAACAGCACCATCATTTTGTAGGAAATCTTTTGTCATAGCAATAGCCAATGCAACTCCCATATTTTTAGTGCTTGTGATGGAATAACAGTTTTGAAGATACATGAAACTAGAAAGTCCAGATTCATTCATAAGATTTATATATTTTTTTATGTTGTTTTCTTTGAGTGAGTTTATCTGCTCTACTACTCTTTCATTTTCTGTGATGAAGTGATAAGCTCTTAAAAATGCTCTGTCTCCAATATCTTTTCTTATATTTGAAGCGTTTTCTAATAATTGCTGCTTTGTAATATCACGGCATACTTCTTTAGAGAAATATCTTGCAACTAAATTCATCTCTTCTCTTATAGCAGCATACTCATTAGTAAGCGAACTATGGTCTCCCTTAGCATCAACTATCATAAGAGCATATCCAGCCTTTTCAAAATCATATTCTACTTTATCTAATTTAGGATTATTGTTATCTTTAAAATCTATAGCCATAATACCGCCAATAGAACAGCCCATCTGATCCATAAGTCCGCAAGGTTTTCCAAAATATTTGTTTTCGGCAAACTGACCTATTTTGGCGATGTCTACTTTTGATATTTTATCTTCATTATAAAGAGCATTAATTATCTCTCCAACCAAAGACTCAAAACTAGCAGAAGAACTAAGTCCGCTTCCTATTAAAACTTTATTCGTAATAGAAGCAGTAAAGCCTCCTAGTTTATATCCCTTTTCTTTTATACCAGCACATACACCTCTAATTAAAGCACTAGATTTACCATATTCATTTTTATTTATATTTAATTCATTTATATTTATGTAGTTTGGATTATCAGAATAGTCTGTATAAATAACTATTTTTTCATCGTTTCTCTTTGATACCACAGCTAGCTTGTCTAAATTAATAGAAGCAGTTAATACACAACCATTATTATGGTCTGTATGATTTCCAGATAATTCAGTTCTTCCTGAAGCACTAAATACATGAATATCTTGACTGTTATCTATATTTTTAAAATGGTTTAATACTGAAGTTAATCTTATATAAGCCTCTTTAATGGTGTTATCATCAGCACCGTATATATTAGAAAATTGCTCATCAAGTTTATTGTTTTTTAGTAGTTCTTCTAATTGTGATATCTTATACATAAAAATTAATCCTAAAAAAAGTTTATACATATATAATAATATTTTTTTTATCAAAAATCAAATTGATATTTAATAAAAAAAAGTTCATTATCTTGTTTATTAATAAAATTATTATATAATAATAGAGGAGTAAATTATGAATAGAGATGAAGTTATTATATGCAAAAATGAAAGCGATATAGTTGATGCTATTATGCAAGATAATGATATTATATATATAGAGTCTTCTTTAGGAAAGAAAATATCTAATATCAAAAATACAGGTAAAATAGCTTGGGGATTACTTATTGGAGGAGTTGTAGTAGCTGTAACAGCAATTATATCTTCCAAAACTTTAAGCAAAGGAAAAAGCGTATTGGTTTTATCATTAGCTACAATTCCTTCTTTGGGTGTTGCAATAGCATATATTGGTTTTCCTTCAACAATTTCTCTTTTACAGATTATGATAGATTCTTATAAAAAAAATAACGGAATTAATGGGGCTAAAGATATAGTATTAGCTTTAAGAAATAATTATTATATTGCTGAGTTTGATAGAGAAAAAATGACTACTAAAAAAAGTTTCTAATACTGAAGAAGTAAAAGAAGTAAAAATATCAGAAATAAAAAGTTAATTGTTTATAGGTAATTTATCTATACTTTCTATTTTCCATTTAGAAGATTCATATATTAGTTTGATATAGTAATAAGTAGGGCTTAATTTTGTATTTCTTATAATATAGCTTCCTCTGTCATTTTGATTAGCTTCGGCTGTTATATAATTTATTGTAGCAGAATATTCTCCGTCATTTAATGATAGCATATTTTTAATAGAGTCATTATTTTTTAGTATTATATTTTCAATTTTGTTTATATCTTCTATATTAGAGTTTTTTTCTAACCATTTTATGTTTTCATTTATTATTTCATTTTTCATTTCTGTATAAAAAGAAAATAAACTCTCTTTTTTTATAGTATTAACATCATCAAGACAAGATACAGTAAATAAGCTTATTATTATTAAAATGATTTTTTTCATTTGTTATCCTTTGTTATCCTTAAAAATATATTATTTTTTAATTAAAAAAGTTTATAGTTAAAATATTCCATTTATCATTTAAATATATTCCAACAATTTCAATAGAGTTTTTAGAGATTTTATTAAAAGAAGGATATTCTATCTGTGCTATTTTTATATCATTATATTCTCTGTATGTTATAGCCACATCATAATACCCACCATCTTTAGGCAAATAATTACAAAGAGCCTCTTCATCATCTGAAAATATTCTCTGATATATAGAAGCTCTGTTTTTTATAGATTCTATAATATCTGCAGTTGTAAGCTCATATAACACATACATCTCATTTATTTTTTTTACAGTGTTTTCATCTAAATTAGTAACAATGTTTGATGTAAACTCTAAAGTATCTTTGGCAGATATTAATGTTGATATATACTTTTCAAACATATAAGCACCATATTCTGAATCTGCTTTATACTCTTTTTTACAAGATGCTAGTATAAAAATAGTCATTATAATAAGTAAAAATTTTTTATTCATTTTAATATAGTCCTTTTAATTTTATTGTTGTATATTGCACTAAAAACTCTGCCATATCATAAAGCGATATTATAAAATGAACAGCATTATTTTCTATAGCACTTTTAGGCATACCGAATATAGTACTTGTAGTTTTATTTTGTGCTATAGTTAGATTTTTATTGTTGTATAAATTAATCATTCCTTCAGTACCGTCATTGCCCATACCTGTCATTATTACTGCTATTGCTTGGTCTTTTAGGTTATCGTTAATTGTATTAAATAAATGATTAACTGACGGCATATATGGCAAGTCTAGTTTCAAATCTGGTCTTAATTTTATTTTTATATTATCATTATCTAAATATATACCCATATTATTTTCACCTGGGCAAATATATGCAAAGCCTGCTTTTACTTCCTCATTATCTTCTGCTTCTTTAACTGTAATTTGTGATACATCATTTAAGCCTTTTGCTAGAGAATATGAAAAATCTTTTGGTATATGCTGTGCTATTAGTATTGGAATTGGGAAGTTTTTTGGTATAGATGGAATTAAACTCCTTAATGCTTTAGGACCTCCTGTGGATATTCCTATTGCTATAAGTTTTGGATTTTTAAAATCAGAATAGTTTATTTTTTTTATTACATCACTTACTCTGCTTATATTGTGCGGAAAAGTGTTTATTGTGTTTTTTTGTATTGTAGTATTTCTAAATAAATTATTTTTTATACTTTCATCTATTTTTATTTCTCTTATATTTTCTTCTTTTTTAATATTTTTATTTATTATAATACTTGATATTTCATTTTCTATATATTCTATTTTAGCATTCTTATTTATAATCTTAAATGCTCCCAAATTAAGTATTCTAGTATTCAAATCATCATTTTTATCTGTAGTTGATAATACTATTACTTTGGTATTAATGCTCTCTTTTTTTAATTGCTTAAGGAGTTCAGAAGCACTCATCATCGGCAGGTTAAATTCTACGAATGCAAAATCTATTTTTTTATTTATTATAGTTTTGTATGCATCTATACCATTATTTACAATATTTACTATTTTTACAGCAGGATTTTTCAAAAGTATTTTTTTTATATTATCAGATACTTCCTTAGAATCTTCTGCTATTAATATATTGATAAATAATCCCATAATACACCAAAATTATTTATTATTTTTTTCATCTTCCTCTATAATTTCATTTAAAGTATTAAATATTTCTGAGGTACTTTGGTCGAATATGCTTTGATTGTTTTCTTCTTTTTTCTTTATATCATAAATATGTTTTTCATTGTCTGTATGTTTGAAATCTTTTTTATCAGTTTTTGTTTTAGTCTTTTTTATTTTTGTATATACTTTATCTTTTATTTTTATATAAATATTTTTAATTGTATTGCTTAATTTTATTATAAATAAAGCAACTATTCCAATAAAGCATAATACTACAAACCATTCGCCAAATCTAGTGTATATTGTAATCTTATCATTCAAAGCTACATTAGCAATCATATAATCAGGTTTCCAGAAAGGAAGAGTAGATATCACCTTACCGCTGCTTGATATATGCCCAGTTACACCAGAGTTTCCATTATGTACTATGTCTCTTCTGTTTTCTATTGCTCTAAATACAGACATATAAAAATGCTGAAGCAAAGAGTTATCGCTGTAAGACCAAGCATCTTCAGTTATAACGGCTATAGTTTGAGCTCCGTCATATGCAAACTGTCTTACAAAATCTCCAAAAGCACTTTCATAGCATATTATACCAGAGAACTTATAACCATTTGGGTGTTCAAATACTGATATTTTATCGCCTATCTCCCATCTGCTTGCTCCTGCTTTATCAAATTGTTCGTATATAAGAGCTATAATATTTTTAAATGGGAAAGTATTAAGAAGAAACTTATTATTTTGAAAAGGATAAGCTTCTCCTCCTGGAACAAGTTTTATTTTTTTGTAGCTGTCAATAATATTTCCTTGCTCATTTATAAACTCTATTCCATTATAATATTTATAAGGGTTATATGCATTTTCATTTGTATTTTCTTCTATAATTGTTGTACCGAGCAAATGATGAGTTTGAGTATTTTTTATTGTGTTGTATAAAATATATGTATTAAAAATTGCAGGGTATGTTGAATTAGAAGCCATTCCATATTGGAACATTTCTCCATAACGAGATAGATAATAATTGTATGAATCCATTGTTACAGATTCTGGATATACTATTAGAGAAGGCTTTGATAATGCTGCATCTGTTGCCAATTTGCATATTCTTTTTACTGAGATAGTGCTGTTTTGAGTGTATCCGTCTGGTTTTTCTTCGCTTTGAAATTTTTCTGATTTTAACAAAAACCTTTCAGCAAGTCCTTGTATGCCTGGTGAGTTTCTTTTATAAGGCTCTCCTGTGTATATGCTGTTCCAAGGAATGTTAGGGTCAAAAGATTTTTGTATAAGAGCCATTTTTGTTTTAGGCATAGAAACTCTTTTAGCTTCTATATAATTTACTTTTATTAAACCATATACTAAAACAATAAAAAATACTGCTGCAGTTGCTATAGCGGGTAAAAAAACTTTTTTGTTTGATATTTTTTTGTTATTTTTTATACTTTCAGATTTTTCTACGTATAATATTAAATAATGAGTGATAACAGCATTAGATAAATAAATCAAAAAACTTATGCCAAGCACACCTATTGTATCAGCTATTTGTATAAATGGAATAAAGTTCCATTGAGAATAACCTATAATTCCCCAAGGAAAACCCAAATATCCAACATTTCTCATATATTCCATAACAGTAAATACTGCAGGTACTATTAAAAATCTTATATTAGGAAAAGTTTTTGAAAGATATCCGCTTATTATCATTGCCGGAAAATAAAAAAGTAAAGTAAGCAAAAATAATATTGTAAATAAAGCTAAAAAAGAAACAGCAGCTTCTGTCTCTTTAAGCATAAATGCCGCCACCCATACAAGCAAATAACCGAAGAATACTATTACAAATAAAAAAGATGATAATACATAATATCTAATCTTATCAGCTTTGTATATAATAATATTCAAAGGAAATAAAGCTATAAACGCTATTGGAAAGAAATTAAGAGGCGGAAAAGCCAAAGTTAAAAGCATAGCAGCAGAAATGCTTAATATAATTATTCCATAAGTATACGAATTACCTTTAGTTACTTTCATAATTTTCCTAATTTTTTTGTATATATTATAGTTTATAATGTTAAAAATATCAAAATATTTATTAGATTAATATTTACCATTTCAAAACAAATTCAGTATAAAGCTCTCCATCTTTAATAGATTTGGTTATCTCTAAAGAAGATTTAACGTGCGTAATAGAACCCAATAGTAAAGAAGACCAAGCCATTAAAGATAACTCCAATATTTCAGGGTTTCCTGTAAAGTTTTTCATATGAGCTACCAATAATCTTTTTCTGCTTTTAATAACTTCAATTCTAACAGGGTCATGTATCTCTTTAAATATTACTTCAGCTACATAACGTAAG
Source organism: Brachyspira pilosicoli P43/6/78 (assembly GCF_000325665.1). Lineage (NCBI taxonomy): Bacteria > Pseudomonadati > Spirochaetota > Spirochaetia > Brachyspirales > Brachyspiraceae > Brachyspira > Brachyspira pilosicoli. The sequence continues at coordinate 1,758,780 of NC_019908.1, read as the reverse complement.
ATGTAATATCTAGGTACGAATAACAATATTATATTAAAGTATTTAGGTATAAGTCTGTTGTAGTGGTATTCAGCAATATCTCTTATACCAGCATTATCTCCATCATAAAACAAATCACATACAAGTTTATGAGGGTTGTGGAAACCAGCCATAAAAGGATACCATTCTTTTATTGATATATCATTTTTAAATATTAGCGAAGAAGCAGGCTCCATAGCAGTAAGCCATTTTTGATAACCGTCCTCTCCAAATTTCTCTCTTACAAAATCTTTCAATATTATTAAAGATATTCCTCTTACCCTTTGTGTTGTAGTTGCTGAAGATGATTTTGTATTTATAGTATATCTTGATATTTCATCATTTAAATCTGTTAATATTTTATTATTATCATTTGCAAATCTAGTCATTGTGTTTGCATAAGTAGAAAGCTCATTAGAGTTAGAATATATTTTATCAATGTTTTCATATATGGCATTTGATGTAGTTCTAAGCTTAGCCATAGATTTAGAAGCACTAACAGATAAAGTATTTAAAGTATTAATATTATTTTTTATATCTCCTAATTTGCTTGCCACATTGATATATTGTTTTTTAATATTATCACTTGAAGTAGATATTGTAGTAATCGAATTAACTATTTCATTAATAGCTTTTAATTGTTCAACAGAAGAGTTGTGCACGCTTCCCATTATCTCTGTAACTTCTTGTACGTCTCTAGCCAATATATCAAATTGTGTAGTAGACTCTGTTAAATCATTACTTGTTACTATGATTTTTTCTTCTATTGATTGTAATATTTTATTTGCATTATCAGCCTGTTCGTTTGAAACTTCTGATAATTTTCTTATCTCTTCAGCAACTACAGCAAAACCAGAACTATATTTACCAGCATGAGCAGCCTCAATAGCAGCATTCATAGCAAGCAAGTTTGTTTGATGTGCTATGTTTCTTATTGAACTTACGAAATTCGATATAAAACCTAAAGCATTTCTTAAGTCGCTTGTAGCTGTTGATGTAGCTTGCATTTTTTCTTTACTCTTCATAGATGCTATATGCAAGTCTTTTGCTTTATTGGAAGCATTAAATATAATATTATCTATGCCTTCTATAGTTTTAGACATTTGTTCAACAGATACAGATATTTGCTCTATGCTGTCGCCTTCTTTTATTATTTTTTCTTGAAGTTCTTTTGTGTCTCTGTCTATTTCATCTATGCTGTTAGAGTTAATATCTATGTATTCCAAAATATTTTTATTGCTGTTTTCTACTATCTCTAAGTTATTTAATTCTTCATTAATGTTAGTTTTAATATTTTCTATTGATTCATTTATATTATTTATTATATCAGAATTTGAAGATATTTGATTTGTAAATCTATCACTTTGCTTTTTAGATATAGATATAATTTTTTTGATGTTTGCTATAGTAGCTTGGAAATTACCGCTTAATATACCCATCCATCTTGTAATTTCAGAAACTTCATCTCCTCCAGATAATTCTGGTATATCAACAGATAAATCTTTATTATCAATAGAATCTCCAACTATATCAGATATTCTAGTTAATGATGAGAATATTAATTTTATGAAGAATCCTATTATAATTGCAGATATAACAAATACCATAATAATAGTATAAACAATAGCTCTATTCATATAGCTTATTTGAGATTTATAATAACTATTTGGTATAAGCATAGCTACATTTAAAACATCGGATATACTTTTTATATATACTCTATAATCCTTACCATATATGTTTACATTTTCTGTTACAATTTCATCTTTAGCTAGGTTTGAATTAAGTAATTGATAGTAAACAGGATATATAATATCAAGTTTACTTTTGTTTAATCTATTATCTTTAGAATTGATAATAGTTAAATCATTTTTATTAATAAGTAATAATTCAGATGAATCTATATCAAATATATTTTTTATTTCGCTGGTATTAGTATAGTCAAAGAATAAAGCGATATTCGCAACACCAATAATAGTATTATTTTCAACTATAGTTTTAGATATATTAAACAATGTTCTATTAAACATAGAAGATAAGAAAGTTTTATAATATACATCTGTAGGAGAATAAGTATTTAAATTGCTCCATACACCATTTACATCATTAGTAATAATTGTAAAATTAGTTGTTTTTGTATCTATATTATATGATTTAGGAAGCTCATTAAAACCTAAAGTATAATTCGGTATAAAGAGAATACTTAATACTCTATTAATATATGGATTTGATTCATTAATATTTTCCATTAGGAAGTTAGAGGCATTATCGGTTAAATATGTATCAGTTCTTCTGTCTATTGTATTAAATGTTAGAGCTGATTTATAGGATAATTTATTGACTTCTTCTAATGATGAGTAGAACTTATTCTCAAAACTATTAGCTATAATTTTGAAATTATTATTCATATTATCATCAATAACTTTATAAAAAGTTTCTATATTAAGGTTGCTGCTTAAGAAATTAGAACTAATAGCAACAAAAGCCATTACAGCAAATATCATTAAAGTGATACGAAGTCTTATACTCATTTTTTAAAATGCTCCTACTATATTACTACTAATCTCGGAATAACTAGGCATATTGTTTAGTATTATACTAATATTTAATTATACAATACTTAAATTAAAAAAGCGATATCTATAAATATAGATACCGCTTTATTTATTATATTTTTAAAGATGTATTATACACCCATTCTGTTTATTACCACATCAAGAAGCTGGTCCATAACACTAACAACTCTCGCAGAAGCATTATATCCATGCTGATACATTGCCATTTGCGCTACTTCTTCATCTAAATTAACTCCAGAAACAGACTGTCTTAATTTTTCAAGATATTCCATAACAATAGTTTGTTTTTCACTTTCAGAATTTGCTGTTTCTGTTCTTGAAGCTATTTGAGAAATACTTCCAGTGTAGAAATCATTAAATGTAGATTTGCTGTCTACCATTATTTCTTTATTTTTCAAATTAGCTATAGCCAAAGCATTAGAACCATCACCAACACCATTCCATTTATCATTAAAGCCATTACCAGTAGTGTCTATACCTTTTGAAGCTGCTATGTAGTTAATATCATTTCTTATAATATCGTTTACACTAATTGCAGCAGCAGGGTGTTTTTCTGGTGTTACAGTAAAGTTTCTAAAATCTCCAGCCAATTGATTAACCTGATTTGTAGTCTGCCAATTGTAAGCACCATTAGCTCCAGATTGATTCAACAAACCAGATATTCCAACCAAAAAGTCTCCGGAATCTTCTATATGCTTAATGAAGTATGAAGGCTTAATATAATCATCAAAACCTTTAGCCTTTAATACAAGTCTATTATTATCATCTAAATAAGCTGATACATTAGCATCACTTGAGTTTATTTTATCTATTAACTCACCAACTTTCATTTGTGCAGTATAATCTATGGCAACATCAGCACCCTCTCTAGTTTTGCTTCCAAATACCAATGTTCCAGAGCTTCCTATACTAGCATTAATATCAACACTATTTACACCGCTTACCTTAAACATTATAGTAGAATCTTCAGTGCCGTCGTTGTTTAAATCATAGTTTCCTATTACAGAAGGAGTTTGTTTATTCATAGTGAAGAAATCAACTCCTGTTTCTTGATTTAAACCAAAACCGCTTCTATGTATTTCATTTACGCTGTCAGCCAAATTCATAGCTAAAGTATCTAAATCATTTATAGCATCAACAGTATCTACGTCTCTAAGTTCTAATAAAGCCTTTAATTCTCCGCCATCTAAATTAAGCTGTACATGGTCATTTTCCCAATAAACATCAAACATGCCTTCATTAATAGCACTTCTCTCTAAACTTAATTTATTTACAACATTTCCCTGTATTAATGAACGGCTTCCTATATAAATCATTGTCTCATCAGGGTCAATAGATTTTATATCAACATTAGCCAAAGATGATAACTCGTCTAATAATAAATCTCTTTTGTCTAATAAATCATTAGGACTCTGACCCAATGCTTCTTGTTTTACTATAGCAGTATTTAAACTTCTAATAGAGTTAGCTATATCATTAATTCTATTAACTTTATTTTCTACAAGAGAGTTTAAATTATTTCTCATTGAATCCATTTGATTATACATTTGATTGAATGAGTTATTTATTCTATCAGCTCTCTCTACTAATGTCATTCTTGTGCCTCTTTCAGCAGGGTTAACACTCATTTCCTGCCAAGCGTCCCAGAATGCATCCAAATCATTTCTCAAGTTATAATCACCAGGCTCATTATATATAGCCTCTAATTGCTGTAAATAATTGTTTTTTGTTTTCCAATATCCATCGCTTCCAAGTTCTACCATTATTTTTGAATCTATAAATTTATCTCTTAATCTTTCTATTGTAGTTATTTCAGCACCTTGACCTATTTGTCCGGCACGTTCTGCTCTGTTCAAACTAGGCTCTTCTAGAGGTTTGTCGAATGTACGCATTACTACTCTTTGTCTGCTGTATCCTTTAGTGGCTACGTTATTTATATTATGTCCTGTTACTTCTAATGCTGTTTTGAAGTTTTGAAGGGATCTTTTACCTAATTCTATGCCAAAAAATGAGCTTGTTGACATTATTATGCTCCTTAAAAAATAGTTTACTACTAATACTTTACTTATCGTAAGTTTTTAATTTTTAATTAGTTTTTTTTATCATTATTGTAGCTTAAGGTAACATAATAACTATATATTATGTTAAATAGATATGCTTAAAATGTTTCAAATATGATATTTAGCGATTTATAAATGCTGTTTCTTATAAAATATAATAAAAAACAAAGATAAAATTATATTTTAATATATTTAATTCTTGTAGCATTCTATATGTATGGTAGATTCCATATTCATTTTATCTCTTATAGATTTCTCTAAAACGCTTACTTTATCATGAGCCTCTTCTACTGTCATATCTTTTGGAAAACGCATATGGAATGTTATTTCTGTATGGTCTCCGTATGTATGTATATGAAAATGATGAAGATTTGAATTATCATTATTTATATTAAGTTCATTAGCAATGCTGTTAATATCTTTAATAATATCTTCTGAAGGGTATTCTCCTATTAAAGGTTCTATACTTGATTTTATAACATCGAAAGCGGCATAAAAAATTACAAGTGAAACTAATATACTTAAAACACTATCCATCCACCATAAGTTTTTTCCTACCAATATACCAACCAATATAATTATAGAAGTAATGCTATCGCTTCTATGGTGCCAAGCATCGGCATACAATGACTTTGAGCCAGATTTTCTATACCCCCAAAGTGAATACTGTGCTAATAGCTCTTTAACTACAATAGAAACTATCATTGCAACAATAGCTATAATTGTAAAAGAAGCAGTTTTTTTATTTAGTATATTTTTTATAGCCTCAGAAAAGAAACTATATCCTATAAATACAAGCATAATACCAACAATAAAACTAGTTATAAGCTCTATTCTGCCATGACCGAAAGGGTGTTCTTTGTCTGCCGGTTTTTTAGAAAATACTCCGCCTATAATAACTATAATACTGCTTATGCAATCGCTTAATGAATGCCATGCATCTGCCATTATAGAAAGTGAACCTGTAAGCATTCCTACTATATATTTAAATGCAAATAATAATACATTTATAATTACAGATACTATTCCTTCTATTATCATATATTTAGATTTTTTTTCATTGCTTATATTCATTATTTTACCTTCATTTATTTGTTCATTAATTTTTTAAACTATTTTAAATATAATGAATTTAAATAAAAATATCAATAAAAATTATATATCAAGACTTTTTATGTGCGAAAAAATATATATTATGCCCTATAGCCCTCATTTTTTCTTCATAGAGTGTAACGCCGTATCCTTCTAAACTATGAACATAATCTTCATTTAGAATATTTTTGAAATTACTATCTTCCTTGTATATAGGGTTCATTATTTCAAGTGCATAATTATCATCATCTGTAACAGAATAAAATATACCATCATCTTTTAAAAGCGGATGCATTTTACTTAAAAATTCTTTATTAAATATTCTTCTATGTGCATGTTTTTTCTTTGGCCAAGGGTCTGGAAAGTTTAAGTATATTTTATCAAAATAGTATTTATTTTTAATATAATTATCTATTACATTATTAGCTTCGCCGAATATAATAGTAAGGTTTTTTATATCTCTTTTATAAGCTTTAGATATTGCTTTTTTGGCTGCTTTAAAAGAATATTCTATTCCTACAAAATATTTATCTTTATTATTCATAGCAAGCTCTACTATAAATTTACCGTTTCCGCTTCCTATTTCAAGCTCCAAGTTTTTGATGTTTGATAATCTGTTTTCTAATTCTTTTACTATAATATTTTTATCTTCTGTATTAAAATCATCTATCAAATAAAAATTAAGTATTTCTTGATTTAGGTTTAAACTTCTCAAACTATAAACTCCTAGTAATTTTATTTGAATGATATATTAATTAATCTTTATGTCAATATATATAAAGAATTAAATAAGCATTATAACGCACGGTAAGCGGATTTTGTTTTTTAATTAAATTTGAATTGCTAATTAATTTACGGACAAAATTTTATTTACCGTGCGGTAAGCTCTTTTGTAAATTTAGAAACTAAAATAAAGCCTTCATAGCAATATAGTATCTTCCATCTGTTGAGCCTTGAAAACCAAAGTAAACAGGGTCAAATTTTACATAAGCACTATATTCTAAACAAAATAAATCTTTACTTTTATCAAATCTATTTATATTATCATTATGTTCAATAGGTATATAAAATAAAGGACGTATAGCAATATTAAGCATTTTCCACTCAAGCCCTAATTCAAATCTTAAATAATGAGCATCATTGTCTCTCCAAGTATATTCTCCAAGCATATTAAGCCAAAGCTGATTATCCAAGAAAGGTACTCTTCCCATAGCATAAAGCTGTATTATATGATGAGTATAATCATTAGAATAATTAATATTGTTTTTATCAAAAGCTTCCGGAGAGAGAGAAGATTTTTTATTGTACTGATACAAAAATTGTACTTTGAAATAGTCTCCATTAATTTTAAAAACAGCAGCCAAAGGAGAAGAGTTTTCAGTAAATCCTTGCGAATAAGAAAGCTCATAATAATGCCCAATAAGTCCTGTTCTAAACCCAAGAGCATTATTTATTCTTGGCAAATACCAATGAGGAACATCTTCAAAGTTTTCAGTAGAGCTATCAACTACAGAAGGTAAAAGCATAAAAGTAGATTCATTAATATCATTAACAGCCTTCATTCTAAAAGATAATAAAAGCCTTGTTAATGTTACTGTTTCTATACCAGCATCATAAACTTCTATATTTCCGCTTGCTTTTACTTTTCCATTTTCACTAAATACATTTAATTTGCTTGAAAGTGTTACAAAAGGAGTTGCAGAAAATATCCAATCATAATGAAAACTTTTACCCACAGAAAAATACATGTTAGGCATAGAAAAGTTTCCGTTTTTTAAATCCACTCCTATAACAGTATTCATATGAAGCTCAATGGTTGATAATTCATACAATAATCTTGAAGAGAAAATTCTAGGATCAGGATTATCTCTCTTATAGCTTTCATGTATGTAGTCATAAGGTATATATGATGTAGTAGGTCTAATAGGCTCTAAACCTATATACGGCCAAACATCTATTACACCTTTCAATAATCTCTGTTCTTTCTCAGAATATGGTGATTGTGCGAAGAGTGCTAAACAATTAAGAATAAGAATAAATATTAGTTTTTTCATTATATACGTTTTTTAATTTTTATTTTATTTGTTCAATTCTATCATATAAATAAAAAATTGACAATTGCATTATATGTGATATAATTTTTTATACTATGGTTTTGGGGGAAAAAATTGAAAGAGTTTAGTGTATTAGAAAATAAAGTAAAAGAATTATTAGAAGAATGGAAAATTCTTTCCTCAGAAAAAAATGTTTTACGTAAAAATATCAATGACCTTATATTAGAAAAAGAAAATCTTCAAAATAGCATAAATGAATTACAATCTCAATTGCAGTCAATAAAAGAAGATAAAACTATATTAGAAACAGATAAAAGAAATATTAATGATAATTATAATTCTCTAAAAGAGGAAAGAGATAATATTTTAAGAGAAAAAGAAAATTTATTAAAAGAATTAGAAGCTGCAAAAATAGAAAGAGACACCCTTAAAACAAATGTAGAAAGATTTGAAAAAGATTGTTTGTCTCTTATGGAAGAAAATGATAACCTTAAAAAAGAGATTCAAACAATAAGCAGTAATATAGATAACATCAAAAAAGAAAATGAAGAAGTTCAAAGCAGTGTATTTAGTTTAATTAGTAAAATAGATAAGGCTATGATAGATGATAATATTTCTGATAAGTTAATAAATGCAGATAACAATATTACTAATTTAGATATTAAGAAAATTAAAGAAAACATAGAAAATATTGAAAATAACTATAATACAGAAAATGCTATAGATAAAGAGTCAGAGTTAGAAGAATTAAAATCAAATATTATTGAAGAAAGTATTATTAGCGAAGTGTCAGATAATACTAATATTCAGGCAGATACTACTAAAAAAGAAGAATATAATAATAATAATAAAAGTTATAATAGTGTTGCTAATGTGAAAGTTAATGAAGATGAAGACCCTTTTTCTAGTGCTTATGATACAAGTTGGGATTCTGATATAGAAGATAATAATAATGATAATATAGAAAGTATTGAAGAAGAGTATAAAGAAGTAAGTCACCAGCAAGATGATAATAATAATTCTTATGATTTTGATGTTAATGAAGAAGATCAGTATATGTTTGGCGATGATGATGAGGAAGATTTCTTCTTTGATGATGACTCTAAATAATAATAATTAGGAAATATTATGGGAAGTAATTTAGAAGTTAATATATTTGGAAGAAATTTAAGCATTAAATATGATGAAGAGAATGTTGAATATTTAAAAGAGTTGGCAGCATTTGTTAATGAAAGTATGAAAGAGATTTCAGAGATTTATGGAGATAAGCAGCCAAGAGATGTTATAGCTATACTTGCTTGCCTTAATATTGCTGATGCTTTTAAAAGAGAATTAAAAAATACAAAAGCTGGAGAGGATACTTTATCTGCTTTTAAAGAGAGCATAGTGTCAAGGTCTAATGAACTTATTAAGCTTATAGATGAAGTAACCTTAAAAGAATAATAAAAAATATATAAAAAATTCACAATTAAAAAAATTTTTATCTTCTAAAATTTTATGAAAAATATATAATAAAGTTCATTTTATTATAATAAAAAGGGAAAAAAATTTTATGGAAAAAAACTACGAATACAAACTTTCATTTATTAGTATCATTATTATAGGTTCTTACATAGCTTGCCAGATGATATCAAATATAGCTAGTGTAAAGATAGCAAATGTATTAAGTTTAGCAGTAGACGGAGGTACATTTCTTTATCCATTAGCTTTTACAATAAGAGACATGGCTCATAAAACAATAGGTAAAAAAAATACACAAAAATTGATAATAGTATCAGCTATAATAAATATATTTAGTCCTGTTTATTTTTATATAGTGTCAAATATACCAGCAGACAGCAGTTGGCAATTTAATGAAGCTTTTCAATTAACATTAAGCCCAGTACTTAGAATAGCAATAGCTTCTATAGTAGGCTCTACAGTAGCAGAATTGGTTGATACAGAGATATATCATTTCTTTGTAACAAAAATTACTAAAAGATATCAATGGCTTAGAGTATTAATTAGCAATGCTTTTAGTATACCGGTTGATAATTTATTGTTTGTAGTGATAGCTTTTTATGGTGCTTTGCCTTTTGATGCACTTTTAGGTATATTTATTTTTAACTTCTTTGTAAAATATGCAGTAACTATTGTAAGCGTACCTATGATATATTTGGTAAAAGAAAATAAAGAGTAAATAAAAAATTATAAAAAACATATATATTAATAAAAAAGCTGCTCTCATTTTGAAAGCAGCTTTTTTTTAACTTTTCAATCAATCAATAAAAATCATCACTGAACTAAGCGTAATACACCTTGAGTCATAGTGTTAGCTTGAGCAAGCATAGCTAAGTTAGTTTGACTAAGTATTTGGTCTTTAGCAAATTTAACAGAAGCTTCAGCCATATCAGTATCTCTTATTCTGCTTTCAGAAGCCATAGTGTTTTCATAACCTATCATTAAACCTTGAGCAGTAAGCTCTAATCTGTTTTGATAAGCACCAAGATTAGATCTTTGTTTAGAAACTTTCATTAAAGCTTCATCAACTAAACCTATAGCACTGTTAGCTTTGTCTATAGAAGAAATAGAAAGAGTAGTACCATCAGCAGTGTTTTGTAAACCTAAAGCAGCAGCAGTCATAGTTCCTATATAAACTCTTCTTCTTTCGTCCATGTTTGCACCCATGTGAAACCACATACTTGCAGCAGGAGCACCGCCGGCATTAGGGTCAGCAAATCTACCAGTAAGCATGTTAAGAGTATTGAATTGAGCTTGGCTAGCAATACGGTTAACTTCATCTACTAATTGAGAAACTTCAACTTGAATAAGCATTCTGTCATCATCAGTATATATACCGTTAGCAGATTGTACAGCTAATTCACGAATTCTTTGTAAGATGTCTTGGCTCTCTTGAAGGTATCCTTCAGTAGTTTGAATGAAAGATATACCATCTTGAGTGTTTCTTTCAGCTTGACGTAAACCGCGGATTTGTGTACGCATTTTTTCAGATACTGCTAATCCAGAAGCATCGTCTCCAGCTCTGTTGATTCTCATACCAGAAGCTAAAGAAGCCATATCTTTAGAAAGGTCTACATTTCTAAATTTTAAAGTACGTTGTGCATTTACTGCACTGATATTATTATTGATGATCATTGTCATCCTCCCTGATAATTTATTCAAAAAGGCATCCGTGCCTAATTGGCAAAAAATATTAAAGAGAATTTATGACTTTCCGAGATTTTAAACAAATTGAGGTTTTGGTAAGTCATAAATTCTCAAGGCATTTTTATCTGCAAATAAAAATACCTAAATATGGTTTATCAATTAATAATAAAAACGAAAGGTTCGAGACCGCCAAATCTTTGGACCTTCGTTTTTCTATGTATTAATTCTCGGCACTATCGGCATAAACTTAAATTTAGTTTAGTATTTTTTTTATTTTTTTAAAAAATTTTTTTATTAAACAAAATAATTTACCGCACGTTTAACAAAACAAGGTATATTAATAATATTAGAATAAAAATTTTATTATATTTTTTAGTTTTTTTTACGTGCGGTTAAAGAGGTTTAAAATTTAAAAAAATCTTGGGTGGGCGTTTATAATTTCTAATTGAGTAATTAAGTATAATATAACTTTTATATTTTATTTATGCAATAATTATAAAGGGCGGGGGAATGTAAAAAAGTGCTGGCTATTTTTATAATAATAATGTATAATCTCGGCACAATATGTAACTATATTGTAAATATAATTTACCTAAAAGGAAACAAAATAATGAAAAACTTACAATATTTGCTGGTTTGTATTCTTATTTTTACTATTGTAGCTTGTAGTTCAAAGAATAATGATATAACAAATCCTATTAGTAATGCTAATTTAAATGATAATAATGGTAATAATGCAAAAATTATTACAACATCTTATACAATTCATGGTATAGATGAAAAATATAACGGAAGTTGGAAATTTTTTAATGCTGATGATAAAGGCAATATACCTGTTGATATTACCATAAAAGATGGGGGAGTAAGCGGTTTAGTAATATCAAATGGTCAATCACAAAATGCAGTAAGTTTTACAAAAGAGCATATTTACAGCACACCAACACCTGAAGAAAATCAATATTATGATAGATATTTTGGTTATATAATAAGCGATGGTACTTGGGTTGGAGAGATACATTTTCCTACTTATGATGATGAGACAGTAGGTTATGTTTATGTAACTAATAAAAACACTTCAGAAATAATAATTGGAATGATAGATAAAGCACCTGGACCTAAAGATATTTTTGAAACTTCTTTTCAAGGTGAATATAAATCTGGTAATAGAACTCTAAAAATAGAAAGAGTATTTATGACATATTATGAAGATAGTCAAGTGAAAGTAAAAATTCCAGCATCTTTTTTTGAACTTTCAAGAGATGATAAAAATTATTTAGGTTATACTGTATTTTATGGTCCATTATATAGCGGAGTATTTATTAATACTCATAATACTAAAATTTCTGATCCTGTAAATGAATTAATTTTTATTTATGTAGATTATAATAATAAATTGGAAATACAATTAAAAGAAGACGGAACTCCTATCTCTGCTAAATACAATAAAAAAACAACTACTATATCACCTGATAATTTAACATACACTAGACAATAATCACTAAAATATCATATATAAAACAATGCTTTAAATAAAAACTTTTTATTTAAAGCATTTTTATTTTTAAACGACAATAAAAAAGATAGAGTAAATTAAAAATTGGCGTAAAATAAATGAAAAAAATAATCATAATACTTTTTATTACTATTAATTCACTATTTGCTAATAATTTTAAGGTGATATCAAGACAGGGAGAAGCTTCTGTTATTGTCAATAAGGAGCATTCTGATATAGATATAAAAAAAAGTTTTCCTGATGATTATTTTTCAATATCTACAAAAGAATCTTCATATATGGTAATAGATAATGGCGAAAAATCTATAATATTAATGCCGCAGTCTAAATTAACATTTCAAGACAATCAATTTACCCTTCATTCTGGATATATATACATAAAAAGCAAACATAATGATGAGGTAAAAATAACATTAACCAAAGATGATAAAGCATACAGTTTCAAAGGAAAATCATTTGCTATAATTTCTTATGATAATGATATGACAATATTAAGCCATAATAATGCTGTAAAAATAGAGCCTGTTCAGTCTCTAGGCATATCATATTATTTAGAGCCTTTTAATAAAACATTGATAAACTCTTCTATGAATGGTCCATATAACATTAATGAAAATGAGAAAACTTTATTAGAAAATGTATCTAGACAATTAGAAATAGAGATGAATGACCATTTAAACGAGGGAATAGAGAGATATAACTTTACTATATTAGAAGGCAGTAAAAATGAAACTACAATATACAGAATAGTTCACCCAAAAAAAGGACCTAATGTATTTTTAATTGTTCCGCATGGAAGCGAGAGAGTGGGTACAGATGTGGCAATAGAGAGACTCAATATGCCTATAAAACAAGGAAGTTTAACTATAATACCTATAGCAGTTCCTGAGGCTTATAGATTAAATACTCGTGCTATAGAAGGACAAGATATTAATAACAGATTCTTTGATAAAAAGATTAATAGAACAGATACAGATAAATTAGCACAAAAATATATGGAAATGCTTGATGAGTATGATATAGATGTTGTACTTACACTTCATGAGGGTAATGGATTTAAGGAGTTTTTTGGGGACTCTATTATATATGACACTAGAAAGTTAGATGATAATGTTAAAAAAGTACTTGATAATATCAATTCAAGAATAGAGCCTATGAAGTTTAAATTTAAGCAAATGTATTATCCAATGCCAACAACAATAACATATTATGCCACAGAAAAAGGAATAGATGCATATGGAATAGAGCTTACCCGTAATTTGGATTATGATAAAAAAAGAATAATAATGCATACCATATTAAATGAGTTTTTAAAAATATATGGCTTAGAATAAAAATTGTATTTAATTTTTTATAATATATAATGTAGTATATTTTATTTAAGGATTATTATGCTGTCATTAAGAAAAGCATTAGAGAAAAAAGATTTTGAAGTAGTAGATTTGTTTACTTTATCGTTTTCAATTTTTAGACATAATTTTGTTAATTTTTTATTAGTTGGATTTTTATGTGCAATGCCAACAATAATTACAACTATATATTTTCCGCCTTCTATGTTTGACCTTACAAAAATACAGACTGTTCAAGATGTTGTAAATTGGTTTCAAAATGAAGTTAATGAAGGTTTTTATATTAATTTATTTTTATCTTGGTTTTTGGATATTATTGCTACAGTATCAATTGCATTATTAGTAGAAGGATTAATTTACGATAAGATTAGAACTGCATCATATGCAATAATTAAAACTTTTCAAATGATAATTCCAATATTAGTAACTTCTATCATCACAATAATTATATATTTCTTTGGACTTTCTTTCTTTGTATTTCCAGGCATAATACTTATGATTTTATTTATGTTCACTACGAATATATGTGCTTTAAGACATACTTGGGGTATAGATGCTATTAAATATTCTTTTTCTTTGGTGAAGCCTAAGTTTTTTAAGTCATTATCAATACTTGCTTTTATAGCATTATTTCAAAATGCATTTATAATTACTTTCCCATCTGCACCAATGGATACAAGAGAGGGAGTATTATATTATTTTTTATCTATGATAATACTATATTTCTTTGATACTTATTTTAAAGTATTAATCTCATTATATTTCTTAAATAGAGATTTTGTTACTAGTGCTTCATTAGATGAGGATATTTAATTTTTTATTATATCATTTATTTTTTCTTCTAAGTTTTGAAAACTAGATTCTAATAAATAGTATCTATTATTATCATTTACTAATTCTATTTCATAATTATCTGTTTTAGAATATATATTATAACTTACAGTTTTATTATCTGAAGTATATATTTCTACTTTGTATAATAAATTAGATTTTGTTTGAGTATTATCTTTTATAAGACCATCTGCTTCAAGGTTAGCAATAGAATATAAAGAACTATATATATCATTTTGGTCAATATTTTTATTATTCCAAGTTTTAGTCCAATTAGTAGAGTCAGTTTTTTCTATAGTGTATGAATTATTATTATATGATATAGCTATTTTGTTTATATCATCAATTTTTACAGATGATATAGTTTTATTTATTAAGTCATCTTCAGTTTTATCAAAAATATCTTTAGGGTTAATTGGTGTATTTCCAATCAAATAAACATTTTTATCATTATTAATTTGTGCATATACCAAATTACCAAAATTAGCTTTCATACCAAATTTTATATTTCTCACTTCTTTAGATGAAGAATCTTTTGCTTTTACAATTAAAGCTTCATTATCTGTAAGGCTGTATTTATCTAATATTTCATCGCTTCCTCTGGATAATAATTCTACCGGCTGTATATTATTAAATGCATTTGTTATTGACTCTACTGCATTAGCATCAGCATTATATTTATCATTTACTGTCCATTTATTATCATTAAATTTTATTGTAATTGTTTCGTTTCCATTTCTTGTGATAGTGATTTCGCTTAATTGAGTGTTAATAGTTTTAAATTGAGGCAGAGAGTATCCCTTATTTTTTAATGTAACTGTGAGTATTAAAATTACTGCTAGAACTACAACTATAGAAGAGAGTATTATATATTTCTTTTGAATGTTTGCCATCAAATTATTCTCCATTTTTTAAATTTAAAATTTATTATACAAAAATAAACAAAATTGTAAAGCATTTATAAATAAAACATATATTTGAATAAATACTAAACATTTTAAGTTATCAATTTTTTGTTGTTCTTTTCCCGCGTACGAGCTGTACCACCTTGCCGCACGGTAATGCTATGCTTTAATTATAACTTCTTAGTTGTGCGGTGGAGTGCCTTTTAATGTACAATTAAATTATAAAATTTATAATAAAAATGCAGTTTTTTTGCTTCTTTTATACCAATAAAAGAAGTAGGGGTGTGTACCCCAAGGGCACGCTTCGCAGGGGGCAAAGCCACAACAAATAAAAAACTTAAAAATATTTTTTACAAACTTAAAAATTTTCAGTATATATTAAAACAATAATTTTCTATCAATTTTTTGTTGTTCTTTTTCCCGCCGCTACACGGTGTGGACTTCGTCAAAGAACCAAAAAGTGCAAATAAAAAAACGATACCAAACCATAGTAATTATGATTTATATATATACATTACAAATTTAAGATAAAATATAAATGGCTCTATTAATAAAAACTCACTTGATAAAACTCTAATTTATTGTTAATATCTTGAATATAATTTATTTCTGAATATATAAACTTTAAATAAATTTATAAAAAAGGAGAATAATACTTATGTCAATAGCATTTTTATTTCCAGGACAAGGTTCTCAAACTGTTGGAATGGGTAAATCTTTATACGACAATGTAGCAGAGTCTAAGGCGATATTTGATAAAGCTGCTAATATATTAGATGATGTAGATATCAAGGCATTATGT
Source organism: Brachyspira pilosicoli P43/6/78 (assembly GCF_000325665.1). Classification (NCBI taxonomy): domain Bacteria; kingdom Pseudomonadati; phylum Spirochaetota; class Spirochaetia; order Brachyspirales; family Brachyspiraceae; genus Brachyspira; species Brachyspira pilosicoli. The sequence continues at coordinate 1,742,433 of NC_019908.1, read as the reverse complement.
TTTGAAGGAACTGAAGAAGATTTAAAGAAAACAGAAAACACTCAGCCTGCTTTGGTTACTGTTGGTATGGCTGTTTATGAGGCTTTAAAAGCTAAAGGAATAAAGGGAGACTATTTTGCAGGTCACAGTTTAGGAGAGATTACTGCTCTTTCTGCTGCTGGATATATTTCTTTTGAAGATGCCGTAAAGATTGCTAGAACTAGGGGACTTCTTATGGCAAAAGCTGGTGCCGATGCTCCTTATGGTATGGCTGCTGTACTTGGTTTGGATTATGATACTGTTTCTAAATGCATGCCTGAAAGCAAAGAAGTAGTTGCTGCTAATTATAACTTAAAAGACCAAATTGTTATATCTGGATTGCTTAGTGCTATAGAAGCTGTTACTCCTAAACTTCAAGAGGCTGGTGCTAAGAGGGTTATGCCTTTGAAAGTTTCCGGTGCTTTCCACTCACCATTTATGAAGCCTGCCGCTGATGAACTTAAAAAATTCTTAGATAATGTTCAATTTAATAATAGCGGTAATAAAGTATTATCAAATGTTACGGCAGATGTACATAGCTTCGATAATATAAAAGATAACCTTTACAAACAAATGTTCTCTACTGTAAGATGGTATGACAGCATGATTAATCTTCAAAGTAAAGGCGTTAATAAAATATATGAATGCGGACCTGGTAAGGTTTTAGTTGGTATGTCTAAAAAGATAGCTCCAGAAATAGAGGCTGTTTGCGTATTTGATAATGACTCTCTAAACTCAGTACAATAAAAAATAATTTTTTAATTTTTATAAATAAAAAGGAGGCTTAAAAAAGCCCCCTTTTTTACTATATTTTAAAGGTTTAAATAATTAGATTTTTCCAACCAAATCAATTCCTGGTTTCAAAGTTTTAGCACCTGGTTTCCATTTAGCAGGACAAACTTCGCCGCCATGTTCAGCAACATATTGAGCAGCTTGTACTTTACGTACTAATTCATTAGCATCTCTACCAATGCCCATATCATGTACTTCATAAGCTTTAATTAAACCTTCAGGGTTTACAATAAAGCTTCCGCGTAAATCTTGTCCAACTTCTTCTACAAATACTTCAAAGAATCTTCCTAGTATTCCTGTTGGGTCTCCAAGCATAGTATATTTTAAGTTTTTAATAGTTGCTGAAGCGTCTGCCCAAGCTTTATGTACGAAATGTGTATCTGCAGATACTGAATATACTTCACAATTAATTTTTTTAAGTTCATCATAAACAGTACCTAAATCTTCTAATTCTGTAGGACATACAAAAGTAAAGTCTGCAGGATAGAAGAAGAATACACTCCATTTACCTAATACATCTTTTGTACTAACCTCTTTAAACTCTCCGTTTTGATAAGCATCAACCTTGAAATCTATAAGTTTTTTATTGATTAAACTCATTATAAAACTCCTTTTATTTATGTTTGTATACTCTAACAATACAGTAAATAATAAATTTTGTCAAGTAAAAAACTGTACAAATTAGTAAAAATTACTAAAAAATATATATATTTTTTAATGTTTAAAATGCCTTATTCCAGTAAATACCATAGCAATGCCATGTTCATTACAAGCATCAATTGACTCTTGGTCTCTTATAGAGCCTCCTGGCTGAATTATAGCTTTAATATTGTATTTAGCACAAGCATCAACTACATCTCTAAATGGGAAGAAAGCATCAGATGCCATCACAACTCCGTCACCAGCACGCTCCAAAGCATCTTCACAAGCCCATATTCTATTAGTTTGTCCGCTTCCTATACCCTTAGCCATAAAGTCTTTTATTACTACTATAGCATTTGATTTAGCATATTTTACAACCTTCATTCCAAATATTAAGTTTTTCATCTCTTCTTCTGTAGGCTTTTTCTCTGTTACAACTTTATAATCTTCTATTAAAGTAGTATCTTCATCTTGTACAAGTAATCCGCCGTCAACTTTAACAACATTTATTTTATCATTAGTGTTAGTTTTATATTTTATAACTCTCAAATTATTTTTAGTTTTTAATACTGCCAAAGCTTCAGGAGTAAAGTCTTTAGCAATAACAATCTCTAAAAATATTTTAATAAGTTCTTTTGCTGTATTCTCATCTACAGTGCTATTAAATGCCACAATTCCTCCAAATATAGAAGTAGGGTCGCAGTTATAAGTTCTATTATAAGCCTCAAATACATTGCTTCCCAAAGCTGCACCGCAAGGAGTAGAGTGTTTTATAGCAGAGCATGCATATTCTTTTTTAGATTCATCAAACTCCAACACTATTTTTAAAGCTATATCCATATCTCTAATATTATTAAATGAAAGCTCTTTTCCGTTTAACTGTTCAAAATCTTTCATAGAGCCTTTATCTGTAGTTGATACATAATAGCTTGCACCTTGATGAGGATTTTCTCCGTATCTTAATTTCTCTTGTAATGCATAAGACATATTCAAATAATTAAGTTTTTTATCTTCCTTGTTTTCTAATGAGTTAAACATAAACTCAGACACTGCAGCATCATAAGCAGAAGTTAAATTGAACACTTTAGAAGCTAAATATTTTTTTGTCTCAAAACTCACTTCGCCTTTTTCCATTTCGCTTTTTACCAAATCATAATCTTTAACATCGCTTATAACAACAACATCTTTAAAAGATTTAGCAGCAGAACGAAGCATAGTAGGTCCGCCTATATCAATAAACTCTATTTTCTCTTCAAATTTCAAATTATCATCTTGCACCTTTTCAAAGAAAGGATAAAGATTAACTATTACCATATCAATAGGAGTGATTCCCCTCTCTTTAATAGTTTCCATATGAGTAGGGTTATCTCTTATAGCAAGTATTGCACCATGTATTTTAGGGTCTAAAGTTTTTACTCTTCCGTCAAGCATTTCTTTAGCTCCTGTAACTTCAGCAACCTCTATTACAGGTATATTATTTTCTTTTAAATATTTATAGGTTCCGCCTGTAGAAACAATTTCCACATTTTTAGAAGTTAGAAATTTAGCAAAGTCTAATATTCCGTCTTTGTAAAATACAGATATCAATGCCCTTTTAATCATAAACAATCTCCATAAAATATAGTTTTTAATGAAAACATTATAATATAAAAGGCACTATTGTAAAGAGTAATAATTATTTTTAGTTGATTTTTCTTAATTTTATGATAAAATGTCATAAAAATTAAAAAATAAAGGTTAAAATAGAATGTTTACTTATGTAAAACTTAAAAATTATAAATCATTAGTTGATTTTGAAGTAGATTTAACATCATCAAAGAATAATCCCAAAAAAATGATTATAATTTATGGTGAAAATGGAGCTGGTAAGACAAATTTTATAAATGCCTTTTTTACATTATTTGATACATTAAGTACTAAAATATATAAAAAAGCTTTAGATAAATTTATATTAGAGAAAATTAAAAATAAAGAAGATGAAGAAGAATTAGAATTATTAGTTAATAAAATGGTCAAAGAAGATTTAAAAATATTGGATAATATAAGTGATATAATAGAAGAAACCAAAACAATTGGTTCTAAAGATAATATGGTTTTAGAATTTGGTTTTAAAGTAAATGGTAAAAATGGAGTATATTATCTTGAAACTGATAGTGAAAGTATTGTAAAAGAAAAATTAGAATATGTTTTAGATAAAAATAAAACAAAATATTTTGAATTATCTACTAATAATAAAAATAATTATATAAATCCTTCATTATTTAAATCTGATAAATATTTAAATGAAATAAAAGATTTAGCAGATAAATTTTGGGGTAAGCATTCTTTTTTATCTATCCTATTATTTGAACAGCAAGATAAAAATAAACAATATATATCAAAAAATATAAATAATAATATATTTGATGTCATTAAATATTTTTTATCAATGTCTATTTATATAAAAAATAGTAGCAATACAGAAAAAGGAAAAGTAAGTGTTGATAAAAAATTTATTCCTAAAATGTATAATGGATCTATTAAAATAAATGAAGAAGAAAAGTTAAATTACACAGAAAAAATATTAAATAATTTTTTCACATCTATCTATAGTGATATAAAACAGGTTTATTATAAAAAAGAAAGAAAGGATGATAAACTCAATTACACTCTATTTATAAAAAAACAAATATATGAAAAAATTATAGATTTAGATTTTCAATTAGAATCAACAGGCACACAAAAATTACTTAGATTATTCCCATTAATGTTATCATCTTTTAAAAAAAATAATGTAGTTGCAATAGACGAATTAGATAGCGGAATACATGATATTTTAACAGCATCAATATTGGAATCATTATTTAATAACATTAAAGGACAATTTATATTGACTACTCACAATACTACTATTTTAGAATCTGATATAAAAAAAGAATGTATATATATATTTAATATAGATAGTAACGGAAAAAAAATACTAGTTCCTATAACAGATTATGAAAAAGAACATCCAAATATTAATTTTAGAAAAAGATATTTGAAAGGTATTTACTATGGAATTCCAATCGTTTCAAGTTTAGATTTTACAGATATATTAGAGGAATAATAACTATGTTTTATAAAGGAAATTATCTAAAAGCAATAGTTATTGTTCATGGTAAATCTGAGTTTCAAATGTGTGATTTTATAAAAAGAAAGTTAAAACTAAAAATTGAGATAGTATCAAAAAACAAAGGTGCAAATTCTATACAAATATCAAGTATAATGAAAAGATTAAAGGGTAAAGATATTGATACATTAGATAATTTTAAGAATACATATAAAGATGATTTAGAAATTAAAGATAATAAAATAATAATAGATAAAGATTTTAGAATTTTTATAATAATGGATACAGATGACTGTAAAGAAGAAGAAAAAAATAATTTTATCAATAAGAATATGTTTAAAAATTATTGGGCTCATAAGTATATAGTACCAATATATAACATTACAAATTTAGAAGATGTATTAGTTAAGTCTGAAGTTATTAATAAAAATACTATAAAAAATAAAAGAGATAAAAAGGATTATATAAAGATATTTCCTACAGATGATAAATATACTAAAAGTGATACTATTCAAATAGAAGAATTCTATCAAAAACTTTTAAAAGTCAAAAATATTTCAAATATGCATGAATTTATTAAATTCTGTTTAGATAATAAATTAATAATTCATAAATAATATTATTTCTTCTTGCTTTCAACTAATGCTAAAAGTGTTGTGTTATAATCTTTAGCAGATATTGCTTTATTTTGATATATAATATTTTTGTATTTATCATTTCTGTTAAAGTGTTTAGCTCTAAAACCGCCTGTCATTTTTAGTTTATATAAAATATCTCCAATAGTTATATGTTCTGGAGGGCATGCTAATGTATATGAAGTTGTAGAGCCATTTACTATTTTTACTATATATTGAGCTTCTTCTAAAGAATCTGCTATATCGTTTAATACAGAAGGGGCAACTCTTAAATCTCTTGCCAAATCATACATAGACATGCATTTTTTATTATTTATAAATCTGTAGGCTATTGTATGCATAAACTCTAAAGCTATCATTTCTTTTTCTGCAAAAGATAATTTTATGTTTGTTACATCTACTCCATAAGACCTGAAATATTGAAGCGAATAAGTTAACTCTGCACCAAATAATATAATTATCCATACAATATAAAGCAATAGTAAAAGCACTGGTATTTGAGCAAATGCACTTGCTGATGATAACTCTGCAGGTTCTATGCTTGTTAGAAGAGAGTTTTCGCTTGTGATAGTTACTATATCATCTAATTGGAAATTATATTTTCTCACCTGTTCATATATATTAGGAGCAAAGTTTGTAAAAAATAAAGCATTGCTGGATATTACTTCTCTTTCATATGTAGCAGCAGATATTCCAGTTCCTTCATCTTCTATTATCCTATAACTTATTCTATCTAATTTTATGTCTGCTAATTCATTTTTATTATTTAAAAGATTTACTTCTCTTACAATATATTCAGTTTTATATTTATCGCTGTCAAATATTTGTTTATAATTTTTTACGTTTATATTTAATTTAAAATATACACTAAATAAAGTGATAATAGCAATAGCCACAAGCACAGAAGATATTAAAGCATTAGACCAATTAACTTTAGTTTGCGGTACTAATACATAAGAAAATAATACAAGCAAACTCATAGCAATAACAGGTGTAACCCAAGATATTAATATTCTTACAATAGCAGGCAAATAATATAAAGCTATAGAAGAATAAGTTATTAAAGTAAAAGATATACCAATAGAAACAGGAATTAATATTAAAAGAGCAATATAGTTTACAGCTACCCTTGGTATAGAAGTTCTTATTTTTACACGCCAAATTTTAATGAGTGATTTTTGAATATTATGAAGTATTAAACTAGCACTTATTAAAGTAGATATTACACCTATAATACCGAAGCTTGCTAAATCTGTATTATCAGCAATATTTAAAATTTGCCTTACCATAGGTTCATAGAAAGGAGCGTTTTTTTCCATCCAATCAAATATTAAAATAAATATATTTTGATAAATATTAAATATTCTAAGTACAAACAAACCAACTATTAATGCTGGTATAAAAGAAAGTGTAACAAGATATGTTAATGATGCTGCTCTTATAGTACAGTCATCTTTAAAAAAGTCTGTTATTGCAAAAGTTATAACTCTATATAAATTTATAAAGAATCTATATGCAGGGTTTACATTTGCTGTATCTATAGAATAAATTTCCTTTTGAAAAAAAGTTTTGATTTTGTTAGTAAAAATTTTGATTTTAGCCATAAAACACTTCTTGCAAAAAATATTTTTTAATGTATAATTAATGATACAAAAGCGAGGGTGGCGGAACTGGCAGACGCACTAGACTTAGGATCTAGCGCCCTAGGCATGAGGGTTCGATTCCCTCCCCTCGCAAATATCTCTATTTTTTCTCTTCGTCTTTATCTTCAACTTCTATAGAAAATTTACATTTATTACATACCTTTTTATATCCATTATAAGTCTTTATTATTCTCATAGAATTCTTAGTATTGCAAAAAGGACAATCTTCATGATTTCTAAACACTATAGAAGATATAACATCAACTATTTTACCAATACCTGATACAAAAAATAGTATTCCAAACATAGAAATAAATATAATAAATACAATAATAATAAATATAATAAATATAATATTCACAATAGTCCCTTTTATAAAATTATAACCTAAAACACTTTTTTTTGAAAGGATAATTTTTATTTTATGCCGTCTTCTGGAAATATCATATAAATCTCAGATAATTTTTGTAATACCTTTTGAACTTCTGTTGGGCTATAAACAGCAAATACAGGAATATCCCCATTTATTAAATCAGATATAGCTAAAAAAGAAGAAGTAAAAAATATTCTATAATCTCTTCTTGCAGACCCAGGACCGCTTCCTATATTATGGTCGTTTAATATGTAGGCTTTATATCCAACATCTGTTTTATAATATCCTACCCTCACAGTTCTTGGTATATACTCACCGTAATTTGGAAAATAAGCCCTATACTCATTTAATAATACTCTATAATATTCACCATTTTGCGGTATTAAAGGGTCATATATGTATAATGCATAGTCTTCCTCTTTGAAAGAAGTTGGAGGATTATAAGTGCCGTTTGTATAATCTTTGTAGTCTTTATAATCTATAGTGTCAGATATTTTGTTTGCTTCAAAAGTTTCTTTTATATTTCCATTTTGATATACATTTACAATAATTTTATCTTCGCTTATATCAAAGTTTATTGCTGCATTATATATTTGTGCTTCAGTTGATGCAGTATTTACTCCAAGTTCATAGCATAATATATTTCCATTTTCTAAATATATATTTCCATACTTGCTTGAATATGTTCCTTTATAATAATTTGGATTATTTGGAGATGAGCAAGATATTATTAAACAAAATATTAATGTGTATATTATTTTTCTCATAACTTATTTTTTTTTTGCAGCCTTATAATTTTTATAACTAAAAAAATAATAATAATATAATTATAATAAAATATCGATATTTTTTAATTTAAAAGTTTACATTATTTAATTTATATATATAATAATATAGTAAAAATAATTATGTTTTGGGTAAATCTATGAAAACTTTGAACAATAAATCTACTATCAAAGTAAATAAGACAAAGAAAATATTAGAAGATGCTCTAGGTGCCTTGCTCGAAGAAAAACCGTTTGAAGAAATTAGAGTTATAGATATATGTTCAAAAGCTAATATGCATAGAAGTACTTTTTATACTTATTTTAATGATAAATATGAACTTTTAAAATCAAAATTAGATGAGTATGAAGCAAAGTTTTTGGAAGATTTACAAAGATACAAAATAGAAGATAAATTAAAAGATTTCCATATAGATATAATGATAAAGATTTTGCAGTATTTTTATTTTAACAGAAAATATTTAAAGATTATTTTTCAAAACAATAAAGATAACAGCATTACAAAGATATTACAAAAGTATTTAGAAGCTTATGTTATAGAGGGTGTAAAGGATATGAAGCTTGCTAAACCTGATAAACCTTATTTCTTTAATGTGATGGGTGCTTTTTATTCTGGAGCTTTTATTACTGTAATTAGTGAATGGATTTTAAATGATTGTACTATAAAACCTCAGGAACTTGCTGAGTGTATATCTGATATTATTATGCAAAGAATTTTTGTGTATGAATAAATATCATATTCTTTAATAAATAAGCAAATAATTTACGATAATATTTACATAATGTTTTTACTTTTGCTAATTTTATTTATTTTAATTAGTATGAGTATATTATGGAGTATGTATTATGAGAAAAGTATTATTTTGTTTATTAATTTCTATTGGTTTATTTAATTTCTTAAATGCCCAAAATATTACTAAAGGAAGTCAATATTCACAGAATTGGGCTAGCTTTATTAACAGAAAAACAATAGATATGCAAGGGGCTTTATATGAAGGAATACCGGGAGGAAATTTAGTATTAATTTCTGGTAATTCTCCTTTTTCATTAATAAAAGAATATCATTTTTTGGGTGCTAGGTCAGATACTCAAGTTTATTATACTCACCAAGTACCTTTAAGTTATTTTTATGAATCTGCTCCTGCTCTTGGAGTGGTATTGGTTGAGGGATATTCTCTAGAGGGTTCTAAATTAACTAGATATATAAATTATGTGGATAGTTATCAATCAAAATTAAAAAAATGGGAAGATAATAATATTATATCAAGCAATAATACAAAAGTTGCAAAACCAGATGCTAAATGGACAGAATATCCTATACCGCAGCCTGAAGATGTTAACTGGGCAGATGGTTCTTATGCGGGAGAATTGTATTAAGGTTTTAGCAGAGTGCAATATATATTTATTATAGCTGTAATATTTATTGTCATTGCTGTTTTATTTTTTATCACTAATAGCAGAGTTATATCTTATGATAAAGATTGGATTAAAGCAGTTAAAAGAAAAGTTGTAAATGCTGATAAAAAATATGTGTTTGAAGAGAATGGCGATATTATTATAGATAATAAAAAAAAACTTACTTTAATAAAAGACTAAAAATAATAAGATGGCTGTTTATAGCAACAGTGATTTTATTAATAAGTTTATGCTTGTATTTTCTGCTTATACTTCTGTTAAAGTTACTTTTATGGAAGGATATATTATAGACAATAATAAGCTTTATTATACTTATGCTTATAAAGCATCGTATTATAAAAAGCTAAATGATTGGATGAATAATAATGGTGTTTTTGAGTCTAAGGAAGTATGGGTAGCAAATAAGAAAGTTAATTGGAAAACATTTCCTTCTCCAAGAGAAAATGATATAAATTGGGAGAAAAAGGTTTTGATAGGAGATATTGTAAAAATATAAAAAATTTTATAGTATAGCTATAGCATTATTGTTAATAGTATTGTATAATACAGAAAATTTTATTTATGGATATATTTATGAAATTAAGATTATCTAAAAGAGCATTACAAGAAGATTTTCAGGGCGATTTTGTTAAGATGATGCTAGAGGTTGCTGCGAAGGGTAATTTAATATCATTTGCAGGCGGACTTCCTAATCCTTCATCATTTCCTGTGGAGGCTGTAAAAGAGGCTTGTATTAAAGTGCTGTCAAATAATGGTGCTGGTGCTTTACAGTATAACAGTGTTGATGGTTATTTGCCTTTAAGAGAGTTTATTGCCAACAGGTACAAAAAAAGCGGTATTAATTTAGAGGCTAAAGATATAGTCATTACAAATGGTTCTCAGCAGGCATTGGATATTATATCTTCTGTATTAGTGGATGCAGGTGATAATATTATGCTTGAAGACCCTTCATATTTGGCTGCTTTACAAACTTTTCACCTATATAATGCTAATATTCAAACAGTAAATCTTAAAGAAGATGGTGCTGATGTTGAAGAGGTAAAAAATGTAATAGAAAAATATAATCCTAAGTTCTTCTATTCTATTCCTACTTTTCAAAACCCAACTGGTATAACATATACTAATGAAGTTAGAGAAAAGATAGCTAATATAGTAAAGAAGAGCGATACTTTCTTTGTAGAAGATAACCCTTATGGAGAATTAAGATTTAAAGGCGAGCATCAAAATTCTTTTGGTAAATTGTTAGGAGAGCAAGCTATACTTCTTGGTACTTTCTCAAAAACAGTTGCCCCTGGTTTAAGATTAGGCTGGATTGCTTCACCTGTAAAAGAGCTTGTTACAAAAATGAAAGAGTATAAACAGCTTGTAGATATGCATACTAATATATTCTCTCAAATGGTTGTTGCTGAATATTTAAAAAATAATGATTATGATGAGCATATAAAAACTATTATAGATTTATATGGCAAGCAGTGTAACTGTATGCTTGAATGTTTAGATAAATACATGCCTAAAGATATGCATTGGACACACCCTGAAGGCGGTATGTTTATATGGGCTACATTGCCTAAAGGTTTAGATGCTATAGAATTAGGTAAGAAAGCAGCAGAGGCAGGAGTTGCAGTTACAGCAGGAGAGCCTTTCTATGAGAGAAAAAGAGGAGAGGGTACTTTTAGATTGAATTATACTAACTCTTCTTTTGAGAATATAGATAAAGGTATATCAATACTTGCAAAAGTAATAGAAGACATGAAAAAATCTCAATAATTTTCCTTATTATTATAATATATTTAAAGGGCGGCGATGAAGCCGCCTGTTTTATTTTAAAATAGAAATAATTAAAAATTTGAAAATTAAATGTGTGCTTTTGCAACTTTGACGAAGTCCACACCGTGTGCTGCGGGAAAAAGTTAAATAAAATAAAAACTTACATGATAAAATATAATTCTTTGCTGTATACTAAAAATTTTAAAGTTTTTTGCTTGTGGGGACTAGCCCCCTGCGAAGCGTGCCCTCAGGGTACACGCCCCCAGTTCTTTTTGTGGCCAAAAGAACCAAAAAGACTGCATTTGTTAAAAGGAATAGTTAAATATATTCAAAAAATATAATGTATTATTATATATTTTTTAGATATAAAAATTAAATATTTGCACTTTCGTGAAGCGTGCCCGAATGGCTAAAACTTTGACAAAGTCTACACCTCGAGCCATTGGAAAAGTTGAACAAAATTAAAAATATTTTTAATTAAAATAATGCTAAAAAATTACTAAAGCCTTTTTTTATTAAACCGAAACTTAACATAAGTATTATTTTATTAGGATATATAATTATGAGTATGTTTGCAGATACAACATATGCAAAAACTATGACTATTGCTAAAAAGCTATTAAATGTTTATGGGCTTAGAGCAGAAGTGATAGCAGACAATATAGCCAATGTTTCTACACCAAATTTCAAAAGAAGCGATGTTACTTTTGAATATCAATTAGCAAGAGCTTTAGACAGTGAGAAATATGACGGTATTGAGGCAAAAAGAACTGACCCAAGACATTTTCCTTTTAATATGCCTATGGATTATAGTGAAGTATCTCCTACAATTACAGTAGATTATGATACCAACTACAGAAACGATAAAAACAATGTTGATATAGATAAAGAAATGGCTGAAGAAGCTAAAAACACTTTACGCTATCAAATGTTTTCTCAAATAGTGAATGCTCAATATAGAGACATTAGAAGAATGATAGGCAATGCTTAAATATTGTTAGTCATTTTAAGGAGTGAGTAAATGGGAATATTTTCAATAATTAATACATCTGGAAGCGGTTTAACTGCACAAAGAACAAGACTTGATGTAATAGCAGACAACATAGCTAATGTTAATACAACACGCACTACAGAGGGCGGAGCTTTTAGAAGAAGCAGAGTAGTATTTAAGCCAAGAGATGACGGCAATAAATATAGAAGCCCTTTTTTACCAGAAGCTTTGCAGCCTAATGTTGGTACAGGTGTAAGAGTATTCAGCATAGAGAAAGATATGGAAACTGCAACAAGATTTGTTTATGACCCTTCACACCCTGATGCTATAAAATATGGTGAGAAGGCTGGATATGTAGAGATGCCAAATGTTAATCCTGTTACAGAGATGGTTGATATGATGGAAGCTTCTAGGGCTTATGAGGCTAACTCTACTATGATTCAATCGGCTAAAACTATGTTTGGAAGTGCTTTGAATATTATTAGATATTAATTATATATAAGGATATTTTTATGGATATTAATAGCGTAATGAGTGCTTATTCTAAAACAGGAAATGTTGGCGATAATTATGGATTTGTATTAAAAACTACAGACCCTCGTCATTATGGACCAGCTCAAATGTTGAGAAGAAGTTCTAACAATGATTTGATAAGTAATTTCGGTACTATGCTTAGCGATGCAATAGAATCTGTTAATCAAAAGCAAGTTGATAAAGATAATATTATAGTTCAGGCTGGAATTAGACCTGATCAGGTTGATGTTTCTGATGTAATGAACGCTATTGCTGAGGCTGAATTATCACTCAGTTTCACTAAAGCTGTAGTTGATAGAGCTGTAAGAGCTTATCAGGAAGTAACTTCATATAGATAATAAATAATTTTTTTAATTAAACAAATAATGGAAAAAAAGTTCTCCTTCAAAAAAGAGTTATTAAGGGCAAGCGTTTATGGTTTAATCGCCATAGCGTTTGCCAACTTAATATTCTTATCTATTTATAACAATAATAAAATATATATCACTATAACTTTAATAGTATTAGAAATAATAACAATAATTTTTGCTTATTTATATATATCAAACATTAACAAAAGATATTTAAACTTTATTAGATATAATTCAATTTTGGAACATAACATAAAAACAAATGTTACAAAAGAGCATATCATAGAAAGACTTAAATATTTTGGATATAGTATGTATTCTATAAACTCTTCTAGGGTTTTTATTAATATAGATGTTGTAAAAAATAAAAAATCTATAACTATACATGCTTACTATTTTTTGCTTTTGGATATAGATAAAGATACAGAGGCAGTGCTTACAACTGTAAAAAATGAATTAAATGAAATATTAGATTTATATATAGATGATAATCAAAAGTTATTTAAAACAGAAAATGAGAAACAAAAAATATTAAAAGCAAAGCTCTATAATCATGCGGTATTTATTTTCTTTGGTGATAATGTTTCTGATAGAATAATTAATATATCAAAAGAAGGATACACTAAAGAAAAACTTCTTAACTCTAATGCACAAATATTTTCAATTTCTTATATACCCTCAGAAAATAAATTGTATTATGCAGAAAAAGTAGAAGATGTTATAACAATTCAAAAATTCCCAAAACAAGATTTTGTTTATATAATAAAAGATATATTTTCTTTATAATTTGGATAATATAATGAACAAAAACAAAAAACAAAAAGAAAGTTAAACAAAAAAATAAAAAAACATATTATTATATAGGCACTATAATTTTAATAGCAGTGTTATTTTATTTACTATTTATGTTTTATAATTTAAAAAATTCTTCTTTTGATATAAACAAAAAAGACAATGAAGGGCTTACAGTTTTGATGCATGCTTTATCTGATAATAATTTAAATAAAAACGAAATAAAAAAACTAATATTAGATAACAGAAAAAAAATTGATTATACATTAAAAGACAGTAACGGAAGAAACATTTTGATGTATGCTGTGTTTTATGGGGACAGTGATATTATAAAAGACATTGCAAAACAAATTGATAATATTAATGAAAAAGATAATGATGGAAGAACAGCTTTGCATTTAGCAGCACAATATGGAAAATATGAAGCCGTTGCAACGCTTGTAGAATTAGGAGCAGACATTAACATTAAAGACAATCTTTCATTAAAACCAATAGACATAGCAGAGTTTGAAGGTTTTGAAGATATATATAATTATTTACAAAGCAAATCAAATTAATCTTATTTTTTATTATTCTTAATTATTGAAAATTAAATATATAATTATTTTATAAAAACTTATATAATTAATAATCTATCATAAAAAATTATTTCTTAAGGCTTAAGTTATGGAAATTAGGGTATTAAAATATTTTTTAACAACTATAAGAGAGGGAAACATTACTAAAGCGGCAAAATATCTTAATCTCACTCAGCCTAATTTATCCAGACAGATAAACATGCTTGAAAGAGATATTGGTCATAAACTTTTTGAAAGAAAGCATAACAATATTATTCTCACACCTGAGGGCATTTTACTAAAAAAGAGAGCAGAAGAAATAATAAACATGGTAGATAAAACCAGAGCAGAGTTTAATTTTACTGATAAGGTGATAGCGGGGGATATATTTATTGGTGCTGGTGAGACTTGGGCTATGAGTTTAGTTGCATCAGTGATGAAAGATGTGCAAAGTGATTATTCGCATATAAGATATAATATTTACAGCGGTAATTTTCAAGACATTACAGAAAAGCTTGATAAGGGGTTACTTGATTTTGGATTATTAATTGACCCTGCTGATTTATCTAAATATGATTATTTAAAAATTCCTCTAAAAGATACTTGGGGATTAGCTATGAGAAAAGATTCTCCTTTATCAAATAAAAAGAATATAACAAAAAGAGATTTATTGAATATTCCTTTGATAATTTCAAGGCAAGTAATAGAAACAGAAATAGAGGATAATGATTTTTCAAGGTGGTTTTCTGATACTTTTGATAATCTTAATATAACGGCAACTTATAACCTAATTTATAATGCTTTGATTATGGTTAGTGAAGGTATGGGTTATGCTTTATGTTTGGACAAGTTAATAGACAATATGTATCATCAAAATATATGTTTTATACCTTTAAAACCAAAATTAGAATCTGGTATTAATATTGTATGGAAGAAGAATCAGGAGTTTTCAAGGGCATCAAAAATATTTTTGGATAGACTTACAAATAAATTTAAAATTTAATCTATAATGCACGGTAGAAAAAATTATAAAATATAAGTCAATTTCTATTTTTTATATAGTTATAAAATTAAAACTGTTAAAACGTGCGGTGTACAATACAGCAAATTTAAAAAACGCTTGGGTGGGTGCTAACAAATTCTAATTAAACAAAAAATATAAAAAAATTTCTAATATAAAATTAAATTATAAAATCTAGAGGGTGGGGAGAGAAAATAAAATTTTAAAATTTATTTACGCTTGCCCGCCCTTTATGCTTTATTGTTTAAATAGTTATTTTTTATTTTTATTTATCTAAGAGTTTAAACTGAAAATATAACGCCCGCCCAAGTTTTATTTAAACTCAAAATTCACTACACCGTGCGGTGAGAAAAATTATAAAAATATAATTCTAATTTATAGCGAAAAATTTTTAGTTTGTTAAAATTTATGTTTTTTATTTTTAATATTTGCAGGGCTTTGCCCCGCACCCCACTTCTTTTGTTGCCACAAAGAAGCAAAAAGGCTAATTTTAGTTTAGTTTTAATAATTTATCTTTATATAAAATAAATACTGAAAATATAGAACTTGTCAAGGCATTATTTTAATTTATGATTAACATACCGCACGGTGAGTAAAATTATAAGAAATAGATTAATTAATAATTATAATTTTTATTATAAATAAGTGTTTGTTTACCGTGCGTTATTTGATTATAATTACAAATAAAAAATCCAAGTATTATAAAATAACACTTGGATTAAAGAGAAAATTAGTTATAAAGGTCTATTAATTATTTTAGATTTTCAGTAAAGAATTGTGATAATTTTTCAAAAGGAATTTTCTCCATATTATCATATAAATCAACATGGTCAGCATCTTCTACTATTACTAATTCTTTTGGCTCTAATGCTTCTTTATAAACATCTTCAGAATAGTATCTTGAATGTGCTTTGTCACCCGCTACCAAAAGTATAGGAGTAGGAGAAACATCTTTAATATTAGCCATTAAAGGGAAATTCCAAAATGATATAGGCATTGTAGCAGTCCAAGAAGTAACAAAGTTTATAGCACGAGGGTGATAAGCTCTTTTAGCATAATAGTTGTAAAATGCAGCAAATACTGGGTCAGCATTTTCTGGAAGCTCTTCAGGCACAACCATAGCAGAAGCTTGTATATTATTATTAGCATCAAAAGTAGGTTCATGATTTCCTAAAGCATAAGTTTTGCTTTCTGCATCTTTCCAACGCTGTTCGCTTAAATATTCTCTTATTATTCTTCTTTGTTCAGGTGTATAATAGTCTTGATGTCCTTTACTCATATCTCTTGACATATCATACATTGAAAGAGTTGCAACAGCTTTTATTCTAGTGTCAGTTCCAGCAGCAGTTATGGCCATTCCAGAAAGTCCGCAAATACCTATTACACCAATGCGGTTTCTATCTACATAATCAAGTAAACCCAAATAATCTATAGCAGCACTATAATCTTCTGTAAATATATCAGGGGAAGAAGTGTTTCTTACATCGCCTCCGCTTTCACCTGTAAAAGATGGGTCAAATGCTAAAGCAACAAAACCATAAGTAGCCATTTCTTGAGCATATAATCCTGAAGCTTGTTCTTTAACTGCTCCAAATGGTCCAGATACAACTATTGCAGGATTTTTTTGATTAGTATAATTTTCTGGTAAATATAAATCTCCTGCTATTTCTATACCATAACGATTTTTAAATTTTACTTTTTTCATTTCTATGTTTGTGTAAATTTTAAATACTCTTGTATCCATTTCATCTCCTCCTTTAGATTGATTATTTTGGTTATTTTGTGATTGATTACAAGATATTAAAAAAGCTAGTATCAAAGTTACTGATAATATTATTTTTTTCATTTAACACTCCTTATTTTTTTATTTAAATCTTTATTATAAATTTCTTATAATTTTAGCAGGCACTCCTCCAACTATCACATTAGAAGGCACATCTTTATTAACCAAAGCACCAGCAGCTATTATTGAGTTGTCTCCTATAGTTACTCCACCAAGTATATTCACTCCAGACCCTATCCAAACATTATTTCCTATCACTACTTTTGACGGATATGTTGTGCTTCTATGCTCTAAATCAAAACCATGATTTAAAGTTGATATAGTAACATTCATTCCAAGAAATACATTGTCTCCTATAGTTATTCCTCCTCTGTCTTGAAATGAGCAGCCGCAATTAAAAAATACATTCTTTCCAATTTTAATGTTTCTTCCAAAGTCGCTGTAAAATGGCGGGAAGCATGTAAAAACTTTCATCTATATTTTCACCTGTTAGCTTTTCAAATAATTTTCTTACTTCTTCTGGAGTGTGATAACTATTATTAATTTCCATACATGTTTTTATTGCATTTTGTGCACATTCATGCAAAAATGGTGATAGCTCTTTATCAATGCTCGATACAGGATTTCCTTCTTTGCAGTATTTTATAAACTCTTCGATATTCATGTGTTTATTCCTTATTTTGATATTTATATTAATTGATTTTATTTTATAAAGAAAATGTATTATATCAAATATTTATGAGTTATATCTTTTTATGCCTAAAAGGTATAGTAGTTATATTAAACTTTGATATTCATTTTATTAAATGAATTTGCTTTTTTATCTCTTTTGTATAATACTTATTATATAGCGTTTATTATATTTAAATGTTGAATGTAATAAATTATCTTAAAAATAAGGATTTGCGATGATAGAAAATTTTATACCTAATAAAAAAGTATTCGTATTTGATACAAATGTTATACTGCATGATTTTAAGTCAATATTTTCTTTTGAAGAAACTAATATTGTTATACCTATTACAGTTTTGGAAGAGGTTGATAAGTTCAAAAAAGGAAGCGATACAATTAATTTTAATGCGAGAGAGTTTATAAGAGAGCTTGATGCTATAGTTGAAAAAAATGAAAAAACTGAAGGGGTAAAAGATATATTCAAAAAAGGTGCTTTGCTTGATAATAAAAGTAAGGTATTTGTTGATGTTAATAACGAAGAGAAAGAAGATTTTAAAAAGATATTTGCAGGAAACATACCTGACCATAAAATACTATCTTGTGCATACAATTTGAAATCTGAAAATCATAGAGTAGTTCTCATTACAAAAGATATCAATATGAGAATGAAGGCAAGAAGTTTAGGTATAGATACTCAAGATTATAACACTGATAAAATTGATAAATTATCTTCATTGTTTACTGGTATAGAAAGTATCTCTGGTGACAATGCACGTGTTTATATAAAAGAGCTTAAAGATAATAAACAAATAGGCGTTAAAGAAGAGCATTCAATTTATCCTAACACATATTTTTGTTATAGAGTAAATGAAGAAGATGAAGCTGTGATAGGTAAATATAAAGATGATACTAATACAATAGTTTATGTTGATAGTGATATTAATGCTTATGGAATAAAGCCAAGAAATGAAGAGCAAGCTATGGCTTTAGATGTTTTACTTGATAATGATATACCTTTAGTTACAATAATGGGTAAAGCTGGTACTGGTAAAACACTTTTAGCTCTTGCTGCTGCTTTAGAAAAAAGAAGAGAGTACAGGCAAATACTTTTAGCCCGTCCAATAGTTGCACTTTCTAATAAAGATTTAGGTTTTTTACCTGGAGATGTTAACAGCAAATTAGACCCTTATATGCAGCCTTTATTTGATAACCTTTCAGTAATACAGCATATACATTCTGATGATAGTGATGAAAGCAAGAACATTAAAAAAATGCTTGAAAATGAAAAGATAGTAATTTCTCCTTTAGCATATATTAGAGGAAGAAGTTTAAATAGAATATATTTTATAGTAGATGAAGCACAAAACCTCACTCCTCATGAAATAAAAACTATTATTACAAGAGCAGGCGAAGGAACAAAAATAGTTTTCACAGGAGACATTCACCAGATAGATACTCCTTATTTGGACGAAAGAAACAATGGACTTACTTATTTGATAGACAGAACCAAAGGAGAAGTTTTAAGCGGAACTGTAACGCTTGAAAAAGGAGAGCGTTCAAAACTTGCCGAGCTTGCTGCGAACGTATTATAAAAATATTAAATAATAGCAAAGCATAAAGTGTACTGGTTAATATTATACTTTATGCTTTTTTATTTTAAAAAAATGTTTTTTAACAGTATTATAATTTTGTAAATAAATGTAGGAATGATATTAAAAAATTATAATATCATATTGTAATTAACTTTGTTAAATATAATTAAGGATTTTAGTTTATGTTTAAGAATATTGTAATATATCTTTTAATAATTCTTAGCTTTATAAGCTGTAGTGCGAATAATCCAAATAGTCCAAATGAAAAAAATAATAACAGCACTAATAAAACTGTTACTTTGAATGATGTAAAAACTACATTAAACTCGGTTGCAGATTTTACTGAACAAGGCTATACATTTGTATTTAAAGATGAGTTTAATGATTTATCAGCTAATAATACCGCTGTAAATATAAATGTTACAGGAACAGGTGTTCAGAATGTTTCAGATTTGATGTCATCAATTGTAATACATATTTCATCTATATTGATAGCTAAATATAGTTATATTAGTGTTAGTTATATAGAGCCTATTAACACTGAAACTTCTAATGAAAAACTTACAGAGTTAACATTTACTATAAAATCTAACGATGAGAGTAAAGTTATATTTTCAGAAGATTCTAAATTTATATCAAATGTAGGTATAACTCTTAAGTTTATATATGCTGCTCAATAATAAGTTATTTAGATTTCATAAATTAGCAGTTTTGCAACTTTGACGAAGTCCGCACAGCGACTGAAAGGAGTCCTTCAGGGCGACTGAAAGGAGTGCCTGTAGGTATGGGTACAAAGGTTGGAAAAATAACAATAAAAAAGTTAATTAATTTTTATAAATATTGTCTATCATATATTTTAATTTTGTTGCTTCTATTTGTCCTGGTGCCGATGCTCTTTTAGCGGAAGCAAATGTAATTACAGAGTAGAATAGTCTTGTTATAACTCCTTCTTCTCCCATTGATATTGTTATGATCGGTATATTGTTTATTTCATTATGAAGCTCTAATAATGTTAATACATCTTTTTGTTTTTTTGGAGTGTAGGCTACTTTTGCTATATCAGCTTTTAATTTTATCATTTTTTTTATTCTATGAATTATTTCAAGCTTATTTGGAGTTTTATTAAAGTCATGATTAGAAAGAATGGTTTTTATATTTTCTTTTTTTGATAGTTTTATTAATTCTTTTATATCATTTTCTTTTATAGTTAATAATTCTATATCTATAATTGAGAATAATTTTTTATCTATGATTGTTTTATAAATATTAATCATACTGTCATATGTATTAGATTTTATATTTAGATTTCCGCCTTCTTTAACACTTCTTAAAGTAAATATTATAGGTTTTGTTGTGCATTTTTTTATCTCTTTAGAAAGCTCTTCTATATTGTTGTCACTGTCTTCATAAAAGTCTGCACGCCATTCTATTAAATCTATTGGAAGTTTATCTATATCTTTTATATATTTTATAACATCCTTTTTATGTTTCTCTATAACAGGAATACATATTTTAGGAACACCATCACCAATATTAAGATTTTTTACTTTAATCATAATAACTCCGCTAATATTTTTTAATTAAATATTATATTTTTTATATAATCTACAGGCATCTTTTTAGAAGTCCACATCTCAAAAGCCAATGCCCCCTGATATAAAAGCATACCCATTCCATTAATTATTTTACAATTTTCTTTTTCTGCTATTTGCAGCAATTTTGTTTTTGCTGGGCTATATATACAATCGGCAACAATTAAATCATCTCTAAAAAATGTTTTATCTTCTATAATTGAAGCATCTTCTTTCATACCAACACTTGTAGCATTAATTAATAATTTACTTTTGTCTATTTGTTTTTTTAATTCTTTTTTATTATCCAAAGTATAAAGCTCTATTTTGCAATTAGTTTTATCTTGAATATTGTCTATTATCTTTTTTTGTTCAGTCCAATTATTATCTCTTTTAAAAACAGATATTTCTTTTACACCGTAAAGAGCAAACTCTGTAATTATAGAAATAGAAGCTCCTCCAATGCCAAGTATTGTAACATCGCTATTTTTTATATTAACATTTTCTTCTTCAAGCGATTTTATAAAACCTTTTCCATCTGTAGAATGACCTGTTAAAACTCCATTATCATTAACTATAGTGTTTACGCTTTGAGAGAGTCTTGCAGATTCTGAAATATTATCCAAATACTGTATAACTTCTTTTTTATTTGGCATAGATAAATTAACGCCTCTCATATTAAGAGTTTTTATAGAGGCTACAGCTTCTTTTAAATTATTTTTATCTACTTCAAAAGCTAAATATACATAATCTAATGATAGTTTTTCAAAAGATTTATTATGCATGATTGGGGATAAACTGTGTTTGCAAGGTGAAGCAAAAAGTGCTGTTAATGTTGTTTTTGCTGTTATATTCATTTTTTAATTATCCTGTATATTCTTCTATATATCTTTTCATCAGCAATTTTATTGTATCTTTATCGGCATCGAGTGAGGCTATATCGAATGCATCAATCATTATTTTACGCTCTTCTGGTGTTAAACATTGTACAGGGTCTTTAGCTATAAATAATTTTTTATACTGTGAAGGTATTAGAGTTTCATCGTCCATAAGAATCTCTTCGTATAATTTTTCACCTTCTCTTATACCTGTAAATATTATAGGAATATCTTTTTCTGTAAGACCATACATCTTAAGCATATTTTTTGCCAAATCTAATATTTTTACAGGCTTACCCATATCCAAAGTAAATATAACTCCATCATTAAGCGTACAAGCTTTTATTACTAGTCTTGCTGCTTCTCTTATTGACATAAAAAATCTAACCATTTCTGGGTGCGTAACTGTTAGAGGTTTTCCTTCTCTAATCTGCCTTTCAAATACTGGTATTACACTTCCGCTGCTTCCAAGAACATTACCAAACCTTGTTATCTTAAACTTAGTTATATTTTGTTCATGCGAGAGTGACATTATCATTCTTTCGCATATTCTTTTGCTTGCCCCCATAAGTGATGTTGGACGAACGGCTTTATCTGTTGATATAAATATAAAGTTTTTAATATTGTTTTTGATTGCTAATGTAGCTATATTTTCTGTTGCTAATATATTATTTTTTATTGCTTCTTCCGGATATTCTTCCATAAATGGCAGATGCTTATGTGCTGCTGCATGAAATATTATATCTGGATTTTCTTGTTTTAATATTTTATCTACTTTTACATAATCTCTAACATTAGATATAATATATTTAAACTTATGTTTGTTTTTTTCATTTTTTCTATCATTTAAAGACATTATAAGGCTATGTATTGCACCTTCAGAATTATCTAAAGCCATTACTTTTTTTACAGGAAGAGTTACTAACTGTCTTACAAGCTCGCTTCCTATAGAGCCCCCACCTCCTGTAACTAGTATTGTTTTATCTTTATAATAATCCGATATCTCTTTTTCATCAAAACCAATCTCTTCTCTTCCAAGTAAATCTGATGGTTCAATGTTTCTAATATCTTTAATAGAAGCATTTCCTTTTATTATCTCAAAAAAACAAGGGAGTATTTTATATTTTATGCCTGTAGGATATATTATATCTAGTATTTCAAGAAGTTCTTTTTGTTTAAGTGTAGGTATTGCTATAATAATTTCTTCTAGTTCTATATTGTCATTTTTATATTTGTTTATAATTTTTTCTATGTCTTTAACTTTGCCTTCAACTTTTATAGTATGATTATAAATATTAATTTCTTTTTTATTTTCATCATCATCTAAAAAGCATAGTATATTATATTCATTATTTTCGTCTGATGTCAATATTTCAGAAGCAAGAGTCTCTCCAGCATTGCCAGCTCCGATAATAACAATATTTTTTTTATCCATTAAGTATCCCAAAATTATTTTTTAATAATTAATTATAGTATATATTTGTTATTATACAAGTTATTTAATTTATTTACCGCACGGTGAAAGATTTTTAATAATATAATAAAAGTTGTATTTTAATTTCATTTATATTTATGTGTAAATTTAGCGTGCGTAGTGTTTATTCTGTTTTTAATTGTTTGTAAAATATATTAATTTAAACTGTACAAAAACTTGACAAATACCACTATAAAAATATAATGAGTGTATTATATTATAAGGACATAGAATGATAAAAAATATTATATCAGATATAGGAAACGTACTGTTTAAATTTGATGTAGTTGATTTTCTTTATAAACATACTAATAGAGTAGATGATGTAGATGAGTTTTTAGATAATACCATAAGAGATAAAAATTGGAGCTTAATGGATAAAGGAGATTTATCATTCAATAATGCCAAAGACTATTTTTTACATGCTTGTCCAAAATATAAATTTATATTAAAAGAAATATTTGATTCCAATTTATCTGCTGTATTATCTATACATCATAATATAGAATTATTGAAAGAGTATAAGTTAAAAGGATATAATATATATTATTTATCAAATATGCCGGTTGAAACTTTTAATACAATAAGAAAAAAAACTGATTTTTTTGATAAAACATGTTCTGGCGGTATAATTTCTGCTGATGTAAAAATTATTAAACCAACCAAGGCTATATATGAATTATTACTTAGAAAATACAAATTAAATGCAAAAGAATGTTTATTTATAGATGATAATTTTGATAATGTTGCAGCAGCTGAGCAAGTAGGAATAAAATCTATACATTTAAAAAATATAGATGATTTATCTTTGGAATTAAAAAATATAGAGTATTATGAAAATAATTAAAGAGCTTTTTTTCAAAATAAAAAATCGCTATGGCGGTTTATATTTATCAATAGTTTCTATATTTATATTGTTAGATTTAATTGCTTCTTTATATATAAGCAGTTTTGTATATGAGCCTAATACTAGCAATTTGCTGTATATGTTTTTTACACTATTTGTGCCTTCATCAAGCATTATAGTTGGTATAATAACAATTATTAAATTTGTATTAGAAGCTCTCAAAAAAAAAGAAGGCTCTCATCTCAAGCTTGCTATGGTATCAATCATGGCTTTTATGACTGTTATTACAAGTTTAGTTATTAGTAAGATGTCATATTATATTATAGAGTCTAATCTAAACCTATTTACAAATAAGAGTATTAATGATTCTCTTTCATATATAATAGAGGTTTCTAATGATGATATAATTAATAAACAAAATAGCATATTAAATAGTATATCAAATGTTTCTATGAATTATTTAAATAATATAGATTTGTCTGATACTGCCAAAATAAGTAATATAATATATAGAGATAATATTTTTACTAATATAATTTTTGTTTCTAATTCATATTACGGCTATAGTACTATTTTATTTAATTCTCAAAACTATGTTCCTCTTGATATTAATTATAGATTTTCTCTAGATAAAATTACATTTGCAAATAGTGAATACAATGGACTATTTTATATTAATGCTATAGTTCCTTTAAGAGATGTAAATCATTATGCTATTATTTTTGATAGTATGCCTAGCAATTATATTAATGTTAGAAACAATGCTTTAAATGCTTTTAGAATATACAACTCTATTAACATGTTTACCGGAGAGTTTTCTATAGTTTTAAAACTTTTGTATGTTTTTATATTGGGTATATCAACATTTATATCTATTATTTTTGGTATAATATTTTCTAGTTTTATAACAAGACCTATAAGTTTGCTTCTTAATGCTACAAACTCTATTATTAATTCAGATTTTAATATAGAGATGAAATTTTCTGGGGTTCATGACCTTAGAAACTTGATATATAGATTTAATGTTATGGCAAGGGCTTTGAAATATCATAGGGATAAAGAGAAAATAAGAGTGTCATTAGAGACTTGGAAGGAAGCTGCTATTAAGGTTGCACATGAAATAAAAAATCCGCTTATGCCTATTATGATGAATGCTGAGTTAATTGAAAAGAGATTAAAAAATAATATGTCTGATGATGATTTGGATAAAATAAGAAAGTATGTTAATACTATTATTAAAAATTCTAATAGCATTTTATCTCTGGTAAAATCATTTTCAGAGTTTTCTTTTAATATTAAACTCTCAGATGAAAAAGAATCTATTAACGATGTTCTTATTGAAGTTTTTGATTCTTTTAAAAATATGCAAAATGTTAAGTTTCAAACATCATTTTCTAAAATAGATTGTTTTATTAATATGGATAGAGATAAGCTTCTTATTGCTTTTAGAAATTTAATAAAAAATGCTATAGAGGCTATGGATAATAATAATAAAGAATCTTTAATATATTTATCTAGCTATCATGAAGTTTTAGATGGAGAAGAGTTTTTTACTGTCAGTGTTACAGATACTGGCAATGGTATAGAAAAAAAAGATTTGAGAAGAATATTTGAACCATATTTTACTTCCAAAGATAAAGGTACTGGTATAGGTCTTGCTATAGTAGAAAAAATTATTAGCGAACATAATGGCAGAATAGATGTTGATTCTATAATTGGAGAAGGTACTACATTTTTTATTAGATTTGAAGTGTAAAATTTTTATTTAACTAAATCTTGTATTATTTTATTAATATTAGAATTGTTATTAATGTATTTTATATTTAACTTCTTTGCTTCTTCTTTTAAGCTTTTATCTATATTTTCTGATATGAAGAATATTTTGAAATCCAATTCATTATTTACTTTTTTTAATTCAGTAATAAACTCTATAACATTAATCCATACTAAATTAGGATTAAATATTAAAGTATCTATATTATACTTATATATTTTACTCATAAGTTCATATAAATTTTCTGCAGTTAATACTTTTATAGAAGAACTTTCAAGTAAGGCTTTGGTTTTATTTAGGGTAATACCATCATCATCTACTAGTATAACAGTATTTTCTTTCATAAATAATCCGAGGAATTAGGAATTACATTTACCGAGAGAGGGAATCGAACCCTCACTGAGTTGCCCCAATCAGATTTTGAGTCTGACGTGTCTACCAATTTCACCATCTCGGCTTAAAAAACAGTTACATTATAGTATATAATTATATAAAAATCAAGTATATTTTTATGTTTGCTAATGTAGACTTATATATTAATGTGATAAATAACACAATATGTTGTTTATTATATATATTTAGGATTTAAAAAAATTCTACAATAAGTATTGATATTTATAAGAAAATTGTATATTATAATAAATTTTATATAAAAAAGATTAAAGGAGTCGATTATGAGTCATCAACACAGAGGGCAGTGGGGTACTCGTGCAGGATTTATATTAGCTGCTATAGGTTCTGCTGTTGGTTTGGGTAATATATGGCGTTTCCCATATATGGTAGCATCTAATGGCGGCGGAGCATTTATGATAGTATTCCTCATTGCTATGCTTACTGCTGGTATACCTATTATGATATTAGAGTTTTCTATTGGTCATAAAACACATAGGAGTGCACCTGGAGCTTTAAAATTCCTTAATACAAAATGGGAATGGTTAGGTTGGCTTCAAGTATTTACTTGTTTTGCTATAGTTATTTATTATTCTGTTATTATAGCTTGGTCATTATCTTATGGATTATTTTCACTTCAAGGATTAAAATGGGGAACTGATACTGCTGCTTTTTTCACTGGTGAATATTTAAAATTAGAAAGCGGTTTTTCTCTTGGAAGTTTTAATTTAAGTGTGGCTATTCCTTTAATTATTGTTTGGGTAATAATATTTGCTTCTGTTATAGGCGGGGTTAAAGATGGTATAGAAAAAGCTAATAAAATTTTTATGCCTTTGCTTGCTATACTTGTAGTAATTATACTTATTAGAGGTATTACTTTACCTGGTGCTTTAGCAGGACTTGATTATATGTTTAAGCCTGATTTTTCTAAATTGCTTAATCCTCAAGTATGGATTGCTGCTTATGGTCAAGTATTTTATAGTATGTCTGTTGCTTTTGGTATAATGATTACATATTCTAGTTATTTGCCTGATGATTCTGATATTGCTAATAACGCTTTTATGACTGGTTTTGCTGATACTAGCTTTAGTTTATTTGCTGGTTTAACTGTATTTAGCATAATGGGTTATATGGCTTATTCTCAAGGTAAAGAAGTTGCTGAGGTTGCTGGAAGCGGTGGTATAGGTTTGGCTTTCATGGTATTCCCTGAGGCTATTAATGCTTTACCTGGTTTAAATGGAATATTTGGTTTAGTATTCTTCTTAGTACTTTCTTTTGCAGGACTTACTTCTGCTATATCACTTGCTGAGGTTGTTATATCTTCTTTTATAGATAAGTTCCATTTCAACAGAAAAAAAGTTGCTGTTATAGTAATATTAATACAGGGCTTAATTTCTATGGTTTATGCTACAGGAAGCGGTTTGAACATACTTGATATAGTAGATGCTTTCCTTAATAATTATAACATAGTAGTAAGCGGTCTTATAGAGATAGTATTAGTTGCTTGGGTATACAAATTGGGCGATTTCAAAGAGCTTATTAATAAAGTAAGTGAGTTTAAAGTTGGATTATGGTGGGATTTCTGTTTGAAGTTTTTAACTCCAATATTCTTAGCTATAATGTTGGCTTTAAAACTTATAAACGATTTCCAAAAACCTTATGGAAACTATCCTCAAGCTGCTTTAATAATATTAGGTTGGTCTATGCCTATATTGGCTTTTATAGTTGGTATTATACTAGCCAAACTTAAAGACAGAACTTTAAATAGTTAATAGGAGGTATTGATATATGAGTCCAGATTCTGCAATATTTATGGCACTTAGCCTTATAGTAATATGGGGCGGGTTTATATTTTTTGTAAGCATAGGTGCTAGAAAGAAATAAAAAGAAATAATTAAAAATAATAGGGGGAGACAAAATCCCCCTTTTTTTGTTAACAAACATAAAAAATTATTATCTTAATGGGGCTTCAGATATACTCACTTTTAT
The DNA here is from genome assembly GCF_000325665.1 of Brachyspira pilosicoli P43/6/78. NCBI lineage: Bacteria > Pseudomonadati > Spirochaetota > Spirochaetia > Brachyspirales > Brachyspiraceae > Brachyspira > Brachyspira pilosicoli. Next base: position 1,714,056 of record NC_019908.1, on the reverse strand, counting down.
ATCATCTAATTTATTCATTTCTGTATTTTTTGTATGAAGTACTTTTCTTATATATTCTGCAACTGCTTCATTGTTTTCTACTTTAGAGCCTATTATTATTTCTTTTATATAATTAGTCCTTTCATCAAAAAGTTTTATATAATCAATATAGAGTTTTTTCTTATCATTATCAATTAATATTTCATCAGATTTATAATCATTTGTTACAAGCATTCTAAGTTCCTGCTCTTCAAAGAATGCTTCATGTTTTATTATATATTTTATATTTTCAAACAAATAGCTGTATAGTTGATTTTTTATATTTTGATAATTTTTATCTACTTCCTTTTTTATCTCTTTTGTATAATAAAATATTTTTGCAAATGCATATTTAATCATATTTTCTTTTGTATCATCTTCTTTTAACTCTGCTTTATAATTAGGATTATTCAAATCATTTAAATCAATAATATTACTTGCATATTTGGACTTCTCTTTATTGTATATAAGCTGATTTTCTTTTTCATTATAATAAAGTACCCAATATAGATTTCTTTTATTTTCTTCTGATTTTTCTTCATTAATTTTTTCGTCTATTTCAATTTTATTATTTTCCATCTTAAATTTAAATTCATAAGAATAAGGGGAAGTATATAAATTATTAAAATATTTATTATCTAAAACTAAGCATATACCTGTAGCTTCTTTATTTTCTTTTTTACCATAAAGTCTAAACATTGTAAGAGAATCTTTATTTCTTGAATATGATGTTTGTAATGTTAAAGCTTTTTCATCATTTTCTATTTTTATATCTATATTATTTTTATTTAGAATTCTTTCTAAAATTTTCCCTTCTTTAGGGTCATTAGCAGTTGTTATATTATTTATTCTCATTTTTCCGCTTTCTTTTATATTGCCATTAATATTTAATAATAATGGTAAAATATCTAAAGAAGTATAATGAGATATTTCTATTTTATCATTTTCTTTTTCACTATCAAAAGTTAATATTTTAAGTAAAAAATATTCATATAGTAAAAGATATTTTATATTTTTTTTTAATTCATCATCAAAATTTTTTCTTTTATAAAAATGAAAAATTAAATTTGTTATTGGTTCATTTCTCCATAGCAAAATATTTTCAGTTTTGATTAATAGTTGAAATATTTTTTCTATATTAGAATATGTTTCTAATAAATTCAGAATATCACTGATAAAATTGTTTTCAAAATTTGTATTAATTTTTGCCACTATATTTAAATCATCAATTATTTCTATATATCTTTTTAATTTAGCTTTTGATAATATTTTTATATAATGAGCATCCATGTAATTATTATATATGTTAATAGCATTTTCAGCATCTTTTATAGCATCTTCATACATTCCTAATATATATTTTATTTGTGCTCTATATCTGTAACTGATGATACTATTTTTATCTATTTTTAAAGCGTAATCATAATCTTTTAAAGCTTGATCATAATTTTTTAAAAATAAATTTAATAACCCCCTATTAGTATAAGCAAAATAATAGTTTGGGTTTAATTTTATAGCTGTATTAAAATCACTATTAGAATCTTCGTATAATCCTAATTCTATTTTTGATAAAGCTCTAAAATTATAAGCTTCTGCATAATATGGATTTAATTTTATTGCTATATTAAAATCATTTATAGCATCCGTATGATCATGTAAATTTGATTTTATAACGCCTCTATCTAAAAATATTCTTGGGGCATTAATACCTAATTTTATAGCTGTATCAAAATCTTCTATTGCTCCTTTATAATCTATTAAAATTGATTTTATATAACCTCTTTGCCAATAAATTTTTGGGTCTTTATTGTTTAATTCTATAGCTATATTATAATCTTTTATAGCATCTTCATATAGACCTATTACGTTTTTTAATGATGCTCTTCCAACATATAATTCATAATTTTTATTGTCTTTTTCAATTGCTTCATTGGATAGTTTTATTGCTTCTTCAAATTTTTTTTCTACTATTAATTTTTGTATTTTTGATTTTAATTCTTCGGTCATAATACTATTAAAACTTCTTTGATATTTGGTTTAATTATTCCTAACTTATGTACTTGTTCATTACTATTTTTCGGCCGTAGTCTTCAAAGTGAAAACTGTCTGTGTAGAGTGATATTAAAAGTATGCCTCGTCCGTTTTTGCGGTATACGTCATCATTATTTATTTTTATAGCTTTGTAATTGAATCCGCTGCCCTCATCTTCTATGCTGATTTCAAGCATGTTTTGTTTTATATTAAATGATATATTTACATTTTTGCTATAATCATTATTGTTGCCGTGAACTATAGCATTAGTTAAAGCTTCTTCAAAGGCTATTTGCATGGCATCAGCGTCTTTTATATCATGTGAATGCAAATACTGAATAAAGATTTCAGATATATATGGTATTAATGTTTTATTACTTGGTATTTCCATCTTCAGCATATTATTGTATATAGTATTTTTTATACGATATAAATAAAGTATAGTTAAATAATATGCATTGTCAAGATTTTATATACAAATTATTAAATACTATAAAGGTTTTTTAATCCAAAGGCTGTTATATTGTCATTGCTGTTAATGGCTTTTAATTTGTTTATAGCCTCTTCTGTGGATAAACTCATTATATTGTAAACACCCTCTTCTAATGAGCTAAAATTAGATGCTATAGCCTCACACATAGAATTAGTAGCAATAAAATAGTTTTGACTTTTGTTTCTTCTAGAGCCTTCTATTGTAATGTAGTGTCCTCCGCCTGCACAAGCACAGTTTTCAAGTGCATATCCATTAACATGGTCTCTTGTTATTTGAGTAGCCTTATTTTTGTCTATGCAAAACACTTTAGCGTCCCCCGCATGAAACACAAATACACCAGCAAACTTATGATATAATACTCCCGCAATAGAAGCACCTGCCATAGATTTTTGAACATCATCAGCAGATTCTCTAGCAGCATTAACTTCTAATTTGATGAAGTTATGCATTATCCAGTTTATCACTTCTTGCTCTCCAACAAGTTCTACTAAATCCAAAAAGTTCTCATTAAAAACATCTATAGCAAGCTTTGAAGCAAAAGTATCTCCCAAACCATCAGCAACTAATGATATACAAGTGCCTTCCATAGAGTTTATAAAATGACTGTAATTGTTTTGTTCATTTATTATTAATGGTCTTCCAAGTATTGCTTCGCTGTTAAAAAGTATAGTATCAGTATTTGTTTTATTATTGTTAGATTTATTTGTAAAAGAGAAAATATCCATATTATTTCACATTCCTTAATTTTTATATTTTTTATATTTTACAGGCAAAAATATTTTTTTCAAGTTTATTAATATAATAGATTTAAAAGTTGTATTTTTTTAAAAAATCATTATTTTATAAATAGTTATTTTATATGAAAATTTGATTTTTTTAATATAGTATTAGTCTTGATTTTCAGAATATAATTTTATATAATATTATTATAGAAAAAATAAAATATATTAAGGAATGTTTTATGTCAAAAGGCTATTTAGCTTTAGTGCTTCATGCTCATCTCCCTTATGTCAGACACCCAGAGCATGAAAACTTTTTAGAGGAAGAATGGTTATACGAGGCTATTACAGAAACATATATACCTCTTCTTGACGCTTATGATAGAATGGTTAATGATGGAATAAATTTCAAAATCACTATGAGCGTAACGCCTCCTCTTATGAATATGCTTGCAAATGAGCTTCTTCAAAATAGATATGTTAATTATATAGAAAAATTGATAAAACTAGCAGAGATGGAAGTTGAAAGAACTTCATTAGACCCTAATTTTCATCATACTGCTGAGTTTTATAGAGATAAGTTTATAAAGATAAGAGATATATTTGTTTATAAGTATAATAAAAACTTGCTTAATGGTTTTAGGTATTTCTTGGAGAGAGGAAATTTAGAGATAATAACTTGCGGAGCTACGCATGGCTTTTTCCCATTTATGCAGGAATATCCTAAAGCAATAGAAGCACAGTTAAAAATGGCTGTAAAAACTCATGAGAAGCATTTAGGAAGAAAACCTACAGGCATATGGCTTGGAGAATGCGGATTTTTCCCAGGACTTGAAAAACATCTTGCAAACAACGGAATTAAATATTTCTTTGTTGATACACATGGTATAATGTATGCCGACAGAGTGCCAAAATATGGTGTTTATGCTCCTTTATATTGTTCTAGAGAGAGTAGAGTTGCTGCTTTCGGACGTGATATTGAGAGTTCTAGAAGCGTTTGGAGTGCTGAAGTTGGTTATCCAGGTGATCCAAGATATAGAGAGTTTTACAGAGACATTGGATATGATTTGCCTTTTGAATATATAAAAGAGTTTATACAAAGCAATGGTCTTAGAAAAAATACAGGCATAAAATATTATAGAATTACTGGTAAAGATTGTGCTAAAGAGCCTTATAATCCAGAATGGGCTATGGAGGCTGCAGGTGAGCATTCTGGTAATTTTATGTTTAACAGAGAAAAGCAAATAGAGTATTTAGCTTCAGTGATGGACGACAGACCTCCTATAGTAGTATCACCTTATGATGCTGAGTTATTCGGACACTGGTGGTATGAAGGACCTATGTTTATAGAGTTCTTAATGAGAAAGATTCATCATGACCAAAATACTATAGAGACAATCACACCAAAAGAATATTTAGAAAGACACCCAATAAATCAAATATCTATGCCTTCAATGTCTAGCTGGGGAGCTAATGGCTATGGTGAAGTTTGGCTTAACGGTACTAATGGCTGGATTTACAGACATTTACATAAAGCTGCAGAACGTATGATAGAGCTTGCTCATGATTATTATAATGAAACAGGTCTTTATGAGAGAGCATTGAATCAGGCTGCACGTGAATTGTTATTGGCACAAAGCAGTGACTGGGCTTTCATTATGCATACAGGCACTATGGTTGATTATGCTGTTAATACTACAAAATTATATATAAAGAGATTTACCGACCTCTATTACGCTATAAAAAACAGAGATTTAAATGAAGAGTGGCTCAGTAAATTAGAATGGCGTGATGATATATTCCCAGAGATGGATTTCAGAATATACAGTTAATAAAATTAGATATAGAAATAATGAAAGGGAGTGTTAATAAACATTCCCTTTTTTATTATATTAAATTATGCATTATATAAAAGTTAATAATAATATTGATAAATATTTCTAAGATATTAGTTATAATACTTGCATTTTCGCAAAGCGTGCCAGAATGGCGAAAACTTTTGACTAATCCTGCACAGCAACCAAATGGAGGACTTCAGTACGACTTAAGGAAGTCCTATGGTATTGGTATAAAATAATTTTATATCATTTGGATACGCTTGCGAATAGCTGCATTTTTATGATAAATTTGATAATTTAATTATACATTAAAAAGTACTCCCCAGCACGTTTAAGAAGTTATAATTAAAGCATAGCATTACCGTGCGGAAAGGTGGTACAGCTCGTACAAAATATAATTGTTTAGCTATAAAAATACAAAAATAAATTTGCATTTTTTTTTGTGTTATGCTATAATACTTAGCAACTAGCTCGGATGATGGAATTGGTAGACATAGCAGATTTAAAATCTGCTGGTCCTTGCGACCGTGCCGGTTCGATTCCGGCTCCGAGCAAAATACCAAATAACTCGAGAAACTCATTAATAATTTTTATGGTAAATAATCAAGATAAACTTTCTAAAAAAAATATTATTATACTAGTTATAGGTCTTATAATTTTTGCTTTCAGTTTCCTTCTAATAGCATTAGTAGGCAAAAATCCTGAAGGTATATTGGGTTTCCTTGCTCCTTTTACTATGCTAATAGGAATCATAACAATAGTAACAGGTTTTCTATACAAAGCTAATTCCTAAAAAAATCATATAGATTTATTATACATTCTAATATATAATAATTGAAATATTAAAAATGGAAGTGCTTAATGTTGTTTGTTAATCCGCAATTTTTATTATTATTATTGATTGTACCTATTATCACTTTTATATATATAAAAACTAGAAAAAATCATCTCTATTCTGTAAAGCACCCGCGTGTAAGTATGGCTCATACTTTAAAGTCAAAGTATTATGCTAAAGATATACCGTTTATACTTTTAATGCTAGGATTAACTTTTTCAATAATAGGCTTAGCTCGTCCTGCTACGGTAGACAGCAGTGCTAATATTAATGGAGAGGGTATATATATATCTATGGTGGTTGATATATCTCCTTCTATGATGGCCGAGGATATGCTTCCTACAAGGCTTGAGGCTTCAAAAAAGACTATGGCTGATTTTATAAAAAAAAGAAATTTCGATAAAATAAGTTTAGTTGCTTTTGCATTAAGGGCTTCTGTGCTTTCGCCTTCTACTTTTGATTATACTTCATTAGAAAAAGAAATCGGCAATATAAAAATTGATGAAGAGGGTTCTACTTCTATTGGTCTTGGCATTGCTACTGCGGTTGATATGCTTAGAAGTGTAAAAGATGATGCTGAAAAAGTGATAATACTTCTTACAGACGGAGAAAATAATTCTGGAGAGATAGACCCTAAACTTGCTTCAGAGATAGCTTCCAATTTTAATATTAAAATTTATACAATAGGTATTGGTGATGCTGCTGGAAGTCATGCTTGGGTAACATATACAGACCCTAATTATGGCAAAAGAAGAATTAGAGCAGATTTTACACTTAATGAAAAAGCATTAATTGAAATAGCAAGTATAACAGGCGGAAAATATTTCAATGCCAAAACAAGTTCTGCATTAGATAATGTTTATAATACAATAGACAGATTAGAAAAAAAGCCAATTACAGATGATAATCTTATTCAGTACAATGAATTATATAAGCCTTTTATTATAATAGCTTTAATATGTATTGCATTAAGTATTATATTATCTTCTACAAGATTTTTGATTGTACCATAATGGATAGATTTTTAAAATTTTGTATATTATTAGTTTTAATATTTTGTGTTAATTTTAATAAAAATTTGCCTGTAGAAAATTTGTGCTTATTTAGAGCAACTACTGGTTTTCCATGTCCAAGCTGCGGCATGACAAGAGCTTATATACATGCACTTAATTTAGATTTTAAAAATGCATTAAAATATCACCCTCTGTTTCCTTTGCCTGCATTTTTATTTGTTATAATAGCTTTTAGAAAAAAAATAAAAATATTTGATAGTATATATAATAATAATTTTTTAATAACTTGTTTAATAATTATTTTTATAGGTGTGTATATTTTTAGGTTTATGAATGATTTTCCATATAGAGAGCCTTTTACATTTAACTATGATAGTCATTTTTACACTATATTAGAAATTTTGAATTTAGTAAAAAAATAATTTTTAAGCTTATTAAAATTTAGTTTTTATGTTTTGTTAATTTCGGGGACTAGCCCCCGACCTCCCACTTCTTTTATTGATATAAAAGAAGCAAAAGAACTGCATTTTTATTTTATAATTTAATTGTACATTAAAATGCACTCCCCCGCACGCCTGAAAGGTTATAATTAAAACAAAGCATTGTTGTGCGGCAAGGTGGTACAGCTCGTACGCGGGAAAAAGAACAATAAAAAATAATAAAATATAGCCGTTTATAAATATATTAAAAATACTTAATATAAGCTACTAACTGTTTTGTATTATTCGCTCTATCACTATTCCTATTAAAATCGTAATAACCCCAAGTATTATAAAAAATATCCAACTGTTCATAGATAAATAAAAATATTCAAAATATCTTATATACATATTAGCTAATATAAAAAATATAGAATATTTTATTATAGACATCTTTTTTATTTTTATACCCAAACTAAGCATTATAATATTTGTGATTAAAAATATTATACTGTATGTTATAGTTTCTGTTTTGTTGTCTTTAAATAATATCACTGTATCATAAGTTCCGAATATACTCATAATTGCTAATACAATGTTTAAATATAATATTCCAACACTATAAAATATTTTTGAAAATAGATAATATTTATTTCCAAATATCTTTATATTAACATCTGTAATGCCTAATAAAAATATGGCAGTACTCATTAAAATAACTCTTATATAATTATTAATATTAAAAATATAAGAATCAATATAAGGAAAATCAAATCCTTCAAAACCATACCATGTAATTGCTGATACTAATGCTATTGAAAGCACTATATAATTTTTTTTAATATAAGCTATGATAAAAAATATTATAATAGTTATTAAAAATAGTATTGTATAATTATGTTTGTTTCCAAATATTATATAATAAATTGTAAATATGTCGCAGGCTAAAAATATAGAAGATAATGCAATTATTACAGCTGAAGTCTTTGGAAGGTTTATTTCTTTTCTTATCATTACTTCATTAATTATAAATCCTGATACAAAAAGAAGCGTAAATAAAAATGCTATAAAATAAAGAGAGAATATATAAAAACTAATAAAAGCTATAAAACCAATCATAACTAATACTATTCCAGTTATCATTATTGATTTTATTATAGGCTGCCAGTTTAAATATATATTGTTACTATATTTTGAAGATAATGTTTTTAATTGTTCTTCAGATATGAGGCTATCTTTATACCATTTTTTTATTTCTTTTAATATAAATCTTTCTTTACTGCTCATAATTAATAATTATTTTTATCATTAATTTTAACATATTTATAATTTTTTTAAATTAGCAGTTATTTAATAATTTATATGATAATTATTAAGAGAAGCTTATTATCAATGTACCCGCTACTATTAGTATAACACCTATTATAATTTTTAATGATATAACTTCTTTTAAAAATAAACTTGCTAATATAATTGTAAAAACTATAGAGAGCTTATCTATTACAATAACTTTATTAACATTTCCAATTTGAAGTGCTTTGAAATAAAATAGCCAAGATAGTCCTGTTGCTACACCAGAAAGTATTATGAATATTAAAGTTTTATTATTTATATTTTTTAGAGTTTCTAATGTATTTATAGAGTTTACTTTATTTGTATAAAATACTATTATCCAAGACATGAATAATATTATAATGGTTCTTATTGCGGTAGCTAGGTTTGAATTAATATCTTTAAGACCAATTTTTATTAGTATTGCTGTGAGTGAAGCGAATATTGATGATAATAGTGCATAAACAATCGACATATAATATATCCTTAAATAAACATATTTATAATATATCGTATAATTTTTTATTAAATCTTATATATTTATTTATGAATTTTTATATACATATAAGAAAAAATTACTATACTTATATGTATGAAATTATTTTAGGAGAATATTTATGGAAGAGTCTATCAAAAAAGGCAAAAAAGACTATTTGCTGATAAAACTGTTTATAGGAATAGTTGTAGGAATTCTAATAGGTACATATTCTAATGAAGGTTTAATCAATGTAATACAATCTATAAAATATGTACTTAATCAAGTGATATCGTTTATGGTACCTTTAATAGTATTAGGATTTATTGCTCCTGCTATAACAAGAATGGGTAATAAAGCTAATAAGATGTTGGGAGTGATGCTTGCTTTGGCTTATTTCTCTTCTGTGGGAGCTGCTTTATTTTCTACTGTTGCAGGATATGCAATAATACCTAATTTGAATATAGCTTCAAATGTTGCAGGAGGAAAAGAGTTGCCAGAGATAATATTTAAATTAGATATTAACCCTGTATTTCCAGTAATTACTGCATTATTTTTAGCAATATGCGGAGGTGTGGCAGTTGTAAAAACTAAATCTCAGTATTTTGAAAACTTATTAGATGAGCTTAATAATATAATACTATTTTTGGTAAATACAGTAGTAGTACCTATATTGCCATTTTATATTGGAAGCACATTTGCTACTTTAGCTTATGAGGGTACAGTTATTAAAAGCATACCAATATTCTTAATAATCATACTTATAGCAATAGTTGGACACTTTATATGGCTTACATTATTATATACTATAGCTGGTATTGTATCAAAGAAAAATCCTGCAAGAGTATTTAAGCATTATGGACCTGCTTATCTTACTGCTGTTGGTACTATGTCATCTGCGGCTACTTTACCTGTTGCATTAAAATGTGCAAGCAAGTCTGATGCTTTAGATAAAGACATTGTTGATTTTGCTATACCAATGGGTTCAACTATACACTTATGCGGTTCTGTATTAACTGAAACTTTCTTTGTTATGACTATATCTAAAATACTATATGGAAGCTTGCCTCCTGTTGGAACTATGATTTTATTTGTAATATTACTTGGTATATTTGCTGTAGGTGCTCCTGGTGTTCCTGGAGGTACTGTTGTTGCTTCTTTGGGTATTATTATATCTGTACTTGGTTTTAATGATGACGGTACTGCTTTGATACTTGCTATATTTGCTTTACAAGATAGTTTTGGTACTGCTTGTAATGTTACAGGAGACGGTGCTTTGGCTTTAATACTTCAAGGTATATTTAGAAAGAATAGTTAAATTATTAATTTATAAAATAAAAGGGGCTTAAATAAATATTTGGGCCTCTTTTTTTATGTATTAAAAATTTTTCTTAAAACCCCGCCCTTTATATTCATATGCTTATTTAAAATATTCAGTTTTTATTAATCTTGTTACTTATTTAAAAAAGCACACCCGCCCAAGTTGTTTTTTAAATTTATACTTAATTCATCGCACGGTAAGCTAAATTTAAAATATAATAAAATTAACAATATAATTTTTATAATATACAAGTGATTGTTTACCGTGCGTTAAAAAACTAAACTTTAATTATATAAGAAATTCATATAAACAAAAAGGGCAGCTTCTCTTTGAAACCACCCTTTACATAATTGATTATAAATAATTTTATTTTAAGCAACAGCCTCTTTTTTAATTTTAGTCTTGTAGAACCAATCAACAAATACAGCTATAGCATTGTCTCCAGATACATTAGCAGCAGTACCGAAAGAGTCTTGAGTTAAGTATAAAGCAATCATTAAACCTTGTAACTCTTCTCCAGTAATACCAATCATATAGAAGAAAGGCAAAGCACTCATAACAGCACCACCAGGAGCACCAGGAGCAGCAACCATAGCAATACCTAACATAAGTATGAAAGGAAGTATTGAGCTATAAGTTGGGTTTTGACCAAGTATGAGTATAACAGCAGTAGAACAGCAAGTCAAAGTAATCATAGAACCAGCTAAGTGTATAGTAGCACAAAGCGGTATAACAAAATTTCTAATTTGTTCGCTAACACCATTTTTTTCAGCAGCTATCAAGCTAACAGGTATAGTAGCAGCACTACTTTGAGTACCTACAGCAGTAAAATAAGGCGGAATTTGGTTTTTTATAAGCATTAAAGGAGATTTTTTCCTATAATTCCAGATATTATAAATAAAGCAGTGATATAAAGTATATGTAAAGTAATAACAACAGCAAATACTTTACCAAATATTACAAGTATATGCTGTATGCTTCCTGCATAAGCTAAATTAGCAAAAGTACCTAAAATGTGTATAGGCAATAAAGGTATTATTATATTTTTAAGAACAGCCTGTATAACCTCTTCAGAGTCTCTTACTATAGAAAATAATTCCTCACCTTGTTTCTTAGGTCTTAGCATTGTAATACCAATACCAAGTATAAATGCAAATACTACAGCAGATGTAACATCAAATAATGGTTTAAGAGGTATAGTAAAGTAGCTGTCTAAACCAGACTCTATTTTTACACTGCTTAAAGCAGCAGAACCCAAAAGAGTAGGGAAGAGATTTGAAGCTACTAAAAAAGCGATACTTCCAGCTAATAATGTAGAACCATAAGATATAGCTACAGTAATTCCAATAAGTTTTGAAGCACCCTCTGTAAGGCTAGCAATACCGTATCCTATAAAAGCAACTATCATAAGAGGTATAATAAAGTTTAAAAATAAACTAAATATAGAACTGAAAGTTACAAATATTCTTACTACAGGACCAGGAAGATACATGCCTACTAAAATACCTAGAATTATACCAATGATAATTCTAGGCAGCAAACCAATTTTTTTCATTTTAAAACTCCATAAGTAAGTGTTATGAGTACAGTATAGGAAAATTTTTTTTATACAATCAATTAATTATTTTACTAAAAGTTTTATTTTTGGTTTTTATCTTTCTATATTATTATATATGTAATACATTTTCTACATATTATAAGTAGTAATAAAAAAACTACGATATAAGAAATTATACCGTAGTTTTTATATGTTTTATTTAATTATTTTATAATTTATTCTTCTTCGCTTTTCTTTTTTCTGCTAGGAGAAGAGATTTTTTTATTAATAGAAGAAGTTTTCTTAGAAGATTTTTCGTCTTTAAGAGGTTTTATAGGAGTAGAAAATACTTCATCTTTAACACTCTTTACTTCTCCATCTTGATAAGCAGAAGGGTCTTCAAGTTCATCTGTACCTCTTTTAGGGTCTTTACCAGCATAAACTAATTTGTCTTTTACTCTATCAAGTTTAACTTCACATATTCTTTCAATATCTTCTATATCAAGAGATTCTTTTTCAAATAACTCTCTAGATAATGCCTCAAACTTATCAGCATTTTCAGCTATTAATTTTTTAGTTCTTTCATAAGCTTTTATTACAAACTTATGTACTTCCTCATCAATTTTTTGAGCAGTTTCTTCACTATAGTCTTTGTGGCGTGCAATTTCTTTACCCAAGAATATAGGCTGTTCTTTTTGACCGAAAGCAATAGGACCAAGCTTACTCATACCCCATTCGCAAACCATTCTTCTAGCAAGTTCAGTAACTCTCTCTATATCATTAGAAGCACCAGTAGTAACAGAATCTTCACCAAACTTAAACTCTTCAGCAACACGTCCTCCAAGAAGTAAAGACATTTCATCAATGGCCTTTTTTCTTTGAAGTGTATATCTGCCGTCTGAAGGAAGCGTCCAAGTAGCACCCAAGCTTCTTCCACGAGGTACAATTGTTACTTTATGTAAAGCATCAGTATTTTGAAGTAGCACTGCCATTAAAGTGTGTCCAGCCTCGTGGTAAGCAGTATTAAGCTTTTCTTTTTCGCTTATAAGAATGCTTCTTCTTTCAGGACCCATCATAACTTTATCGCGAGCCTCTTCAAAATCTTTAAGCTCAACTCTTTCCTTGTCATTTCTAGCAGCAATCAAAGCAGCTTCATTAACCATATTAGCTATATCAGCACCAGAAAAACCAGGAGTAGCTCTAGCTAAATGATACAAATCTATAGAAGGATCATGCTGTATTTTAGCAACATGCACTTTAAATATACCCTCTCTTCCTTTAACATCAGGTAAATCAACAACAACCTGTCTGTCAAATCTTCCAGGACGAAGCAATGCAGGGTCAAGTACATCAGGTCTGTTAGTAGCAGCAAATATTATAATTCTAGTGTCAGTATTAAAACCGTCCATTTCAACGAGCATTTGGTTTAGAGTTTGCTCTCTTTCATCATGACCGCCGCCGTATCCAGCTCCTCTAGTTCTACCCACAGCATCAAGCTCATCTATAAATATAATACAAGGAGCAGACCTTTTACCTTGTTCAAATAAATCTCTTACCCTTGAAGCACCCACACCTACAAACATCTCAACAAACTCAGAACCAGACATACTAAAGAAAGGTACATTAGCTTCACCAGCAACAGCTTTAGCAAGTAAAGTTTTACCAGTACCTGGAGGGCCTACTAATAATACTCCCTTTGGTATCTTAGCACCAAGTCTAGTGAATTTACTAGCATCTTTTAAGAATTGAACAACCTCTTGAAGCTCTTCTTTAGCCTCTTTACAGCCCTCAACATCTTTGAAAGTTACTTTTACATCTTCTTTTGTTAATAGTCTTGCTCTGCTTTTTCCAAAGTTCATAGCTCTGTTATTTGAACCTTGAACCTGTCTAAACATAAAGAACCAAAGCAAAAATCCTATAGCAAGTATAGGAAGCAAGTTTACAAGTATTATGCTAAAATAACTAGGTTTTTCAGCTTCTCCGCGAACCTTTACATTATTTTCTATAAGGAAATCTGCAAAACCGCTTGCAGTAAAAGGTATATAAGAATAAAAATCTATCTCTGTAATTTTACCATTAACAGTCTCTACAGCTTTACCATTTTTTATGTATTGGTCAACTATAGTAACTTCTTTAACAACACCATCTTTTACTTTTTGTACAACTGTAGAATAATCCCATTCCTGAGCCTTAACTTGAGGTGTTTTCTGAAAGTACATTATTGCCATTACTACTACCATAGTAAGAAGCAATATTATAATAATCTGATTTCCGCCTCCGCTTTGAGGAATGTTATTTCTTCTATTCATGTTCTTTTTTTTATTGTTAGCCATATATTCTCCAAAAAAAATCTCTTTTAATTTATTCTAAAGGTATATCTAAAATAGTACCATAACTATTAAAACATTTTGATGCAAGTGAATCTACGCCTCCTCCTCTTCTAAGATAGCTATTAATAACTTTACCGTCTTTTCTAGCTAAATCAGGATATTTTAAATTTATATAGCCTTCAACAAGCCCTTTACTTGTAGAGGCATGTACATAAGTTACAGTTCCTTCTTCTCTATCTACATCAACAACTATTCCAGCATGTGTAAGTTTTTTCGTATCTGATGTAGTTCTGTCAAACATCACTATATCGCCAATGTTTGGCATGCCGTCATTGTATATCTTTTTATATTTTGAAAGTGTTGAATATATTGTTTTTACGCCGCTTGAGTCCATTATAGCTTGTTTTTCAAATACCGCTATATTAGAACTCCAATAAACAGCAGTTACAAAACCAGAACAATCAAAATTGAATTTTTTCTTCTCTTTTGTAGTTGGGTGAGTTAATTCAACTCTTTCATTATATTTATAGTGCTTTTGCAAATAAAAGTTAGCCCACTTTTTTATGTCTTCTCTAACTTTATCTTTTTGTTTATCATCAATTTCTACGCCATTTTCATCTAAATATGATTGATAATTCTTATCATAACCATAATTTTGTGCAAATGAATAGCTTGAAAACATTAAAGCAATTAATATACTAATAAAAAAATGCATAATTCCTCTAATTAAAAAATAATTTTATAAAATATTTACAAAAAGTCAAGGTACTTTATTTAATACAAAATCGGATTTTTACCTATAAATAATATAAGAAAATATAAATTATTATGACAATTCATCTAAATAAAAATTATTAGATTTTAACCATTTTATTCTATATTGTAATGGGGTTATCATATTAAAGAATGCATTTAAATATGGATAGGCGTTTTCAAATTGTATTGACAGTCTTGTTTTAAAATAATATTTACTGTTTATATCAAGGTTATTTGTATTGATAATATCTACTCTATTTATTTGGCTTGTATTTCTAATTAATTCATAAAAGTTAGTATTTCTTGTTTCTGCCATAGTTTGTGAATTATATATAACATATTCTTTAGTAAAAAAGTCATAATACATTCTTCTAAAGAAATGTGCGTCTTTTATACTGTCATCTAATAATAAATTTTCTTTAAATAGATTAACTCTAAAATTAAATGTAGTTATAATACCATTATCTAAGTATCTTTTAATATTATTATAAAAAACCATATCATTTCCAATATATACATTAGCATATAAAGTATTATTATATATATTTGCTCTTGCAAAATAAAGTCTTAATTCATATGGATATAATTGAAAGCTTATTATAATAAATAATGTTAATACATATTTCATAGTTATTAAATTATACTTAAATTACTATAAAAGTAAAGCATACAAAAGAGTTGACTATATAAAAAAAAATATTATAATAATGTATATATGTTCTTTGAAAGGGGATGCTCCGGCTTCGACTGCGATGGTTGAGTCATATTTTGCATAGCCGTGCTTGGTATATGCACGTAAATATCATACTAAAAATATAAGTGCAGACGAATACGCACTTGCAGCTTAATTGAAGCTGTCACTGGTTTAGTGATTTGTCTATGGGTTGCTTTATCGGTGTCGAAACACATAGAACTTGTATTAGGTGCCGTTTGAGCCTAATATTACGTATACTCAAACTAGCTTTATAGTTTTTCTGCTTGTCTTTTACCTGTAGAGTGAAACTTCAAAGATAAGATATGCTATGTAGACGAATATGGGGCGCTTCGTAGGACGCGGGTTCGAGTCCCGCCATCTCCAATTTTATTAGAATGTTTTTTAGCAACTTTTTTGAATCTCTCGTACTCACATACACTCCATTCAGTCGTTCTATAAAATTCGTTAAAAAGTTTTTACACTACGGATATGTTTTGCGAAAAATGCAATTACTATAGCTTTATATTTAAAAATATCTATAAAATAAAACCTAAATTTTAGCTAAAAATACAGCCTTTTTGGTTCTTTGCGGCAGCAAAAGAACTGGGGTGTGGGGCAAAGCCCCATGAATATTTAAAATTAAAAAATATAATTTTTGACAAAGTTAAAATTTTTTTAGTATATGTTGAATTACATTATAAGAATGTGCTATTAGCATACTATGATTTATATGGTTTACAAGAAGTATTAAAAGAAAATCTTGGCGATACAGAATGGTACGATAAAGAAATAGAAAATTAACTTTATTCACTCTTCTGAAAAGCTATTCTCTCTGCTTTGTTTCTTCTTAATTTTATTATGCCGCACTTTGTAAAACCTTCTTTCTCTAAAAGCCTTTGCATTGGTATATTGTCTTTATGTGTATCTACTCTCATATTTTTGCATATATCAAAACAGTATTTCATGCAGAAAGAACCTACTCCTTTTTGATTTTTTAAAGTTGCTATTCTGTGTATAACTCCGTATTTATTGTTATTAAGCCATTTGCCTTCGTATATTTCATTATAATCTTCTTCAATGCCCACAAAAAAACAAAATGTTGCTATTATATTATTATCATCATCTAAACATACATAACTTTCATTTTTTTGAATATCTTGTTCTATATTTTCTCTTGAAGGGTAGCCGTCTGACCATTGATTTGGATTATTATTTGCTTTCATATATTCTCTGGCATAATCGAATATTTCTAAGAGTTTATCTATATCATTAGCAGTTGTTTTTCTTATAGTCATATTGTATTTTCCTTTAATATTGTTGTTTAGATTATTATATATTATAAAGTATAAAATAGTAGATGTATCTTTGTATAAAAATGCAGTCCTTTTGCTTCTTTGGGCCACCAAAAGAAGTAGGGGGTTGGGGACTAGTCCCCAAAATATAAAAATAAAAATTGATAAACTTAAAAGTTTTCAAATATATAATAAGTTCTTTTATTCAACTTTTTCCCGCCTTCGCACCCACAGGTACTTCCTTCGGTCGCGGTGCGTACTTCGTCAAAGTTGCAAAAAGTGCAAATACTATAGCTAATATTTTAGGAATATATAATAAGATAATACAAATATTTTAGCTAAAAAATTGCAGTCCTTTTGCTTCTTTGGGTCACTACCATACCTAAAGGTACTTCTTTCAGTCGCAGGCACTTCCTTCGGTCGCAAAAGAAGTGGGGGTATGGGGGCAAATCCACCATAAACAAAAAACTTAAAATATCATATTAAAAAATAATAACTTTACTGAATACTACTAATCATATATATGCTTAATTATCCATTCATATCTTTTCTTAAGCTCTCTTTCCTCTCCAATCTCTACCGCTTCATAATAATTTTTTCTAATGCCTTTTTCTAAATAGTCCTGCTTTATTATATGATAAGGATAATCATGAGGATATTTATAATCTTCATTGCTTTTTCTGTCGAATGATGCTGAGTTGTTATCTTTCAAATAATTCGGTATAGAATAAAGCTCTCCGTTTCTCACATCTTTTAATGCTTTGTTAATAGCGTTATATGCTGAATTAGATTTCGGGCAAAGTGCCAAATATATAGTAACCTCTGCAAGCGGTATTCTTCCTTCCGGCATTCCTATAAACTCCACTATATTAAGAAGCGATGATGCTATATTAAGTGCATTAGGGTCTGCTAGCCCTATATCTTCAGCAGCCAATATACAAAGGCGTCTTGCTATATATCTAGGGTCTTCTCCTGATTCAAGCATTCTTGCCAAATAATAAATTGCTGCATTTGGGTCGCTTCCTCTTACACTCTTTATAAATGCACTAATAGTGTTGTAATGTTCATCTTCGTCAAAGTTTAATGCTTGCTTTGTTGTAACATCTTTTACTATCTCTTCTGTGATTGTGAGTCTTTCTTTTGTTTCATCTATTTGTGTGGCTAAGTATGATGTTTCAAGATATGTTAAAGCCTTTCTCACATCTCCATGCGAAAACTTTACTATTAAATCTATCGCTTTCTCTTCCACATCAATATCTTCTTCGCCAAGTCCTCTTTTATCTTTTATGGCATTAACAACAGCCTCTCTAATGTCTTCATCTTCGAGGTTTTTAAACTCAAAAAGCATTATGCGTGAAAGAAGTGCATTAGTTAAATAAAAATAAGGATTTTGAGTTGTGCTTCCAATAAGAATAATTGTTCCATTTTCTACAGCAGGAAGTAAAGCATCTTGCTGAGATTTATTAAACCTATGTATCTCATCAATAAAAAGTATTGTCTTTTTTTCGTTGGATAGATTTTTTTCTGCCTTTTTAATAGCTTCTCTAATTTCTGAAACATTAGAAAGTACAGCATTTAATTTTATATATTCTCTTTTAGTCTTTTTTGCAATTATAGAAGCAACAGTTGATTTTCCAACTCCCGGAGGACCAAAAAAAACCATAGAAGTGATTTTATCTTTATCAATCATTTTTCTTAGAGTTTTATTTTCTGATAGTATATGCTTTTGCCCATAAACTTCCTCTATAGAAGTAGGACGCATACGCTCTGCCATTGGAAGAAAAGAGTTGTCTTCTTCTGTAAAATCAAACATTGAGCTTTTCAATGTATTCCTCTACAACAGGTATATAATTAATAATGTCTTTTAATTTATCTTTTATTTCGTATTCTAATATGTCTGCTATGGATATATAGTCTTCATTAGAAAATGCTTCTAAAACATTATTCATCATGCTGTTAAAATCTTCTATTGAATCATAAAGACTTATTTTATTTATTTTTATATTGTTATAATCTATAGAGCATATATCTGCCACTTTTGAAAGTATTGTAAAAGAAAAACTCACCACTCTTGAAAATTTTTCTGCATACAAAAATGCTTCTTTATCATTTCCTGTTTGAAGCTTACCAACAATTTTATCTAATAACTCTATTATAAAATCATAAAACTTAGGAAGAGTACCTATTTTATATAATGCATTATCAGAATTAATATTGCTTGAAAACATTATTATAGTATTAATTTTAGCATCTTCCATAATAAGTTCCATTGCAGGAATTAACTTATCATTAATAAAAGGTTTAATATCATCATTAAAATAATCTCTTATTTTTTCTATATCTTCTTTTTTTTCTGTTAATGATGTTAGTCTTTCTAATTTTACTTCAAGCATTTTTAGTAAATGCATAGAATTATGGCTTTCTAAACTCATATTGCAAAGAAATATTACTCTAGGTATAGAATCCAATATCCAAGCAAAACCGTCTTTTAAATCTTCTATATCTCTTTCATTTAAAATAGCAGAATCTGTAACAGAAATATTTTTAATATAATCCATTATAGAATTAAGGCTTGATAAATAATATTCGCTATTGCTAAGAGCTTCTATATATATGTTATCAATATTTTCTATAAGTATTTTCTCATATTCTTCGTCTATATATGGGTGAAGTTCATTGTTGTCTATTATTATTTTATTAATAAGAAAATTATTAGAATTGCACCATTCTTCTACACCCTTTAATACATCATAAGCGTTTTGTTCATTTTCTAATGTAAATGATAATTCTTTGTCATTAATAAATATTTTCATTTTTCTACCATTTTTCATAAAAAAGATTATAATATTACATTACTAATTTTCGGCTTTAAAAAATAATTATCTATATATTTTTATAAAAAAACCATTTATAATATACTAAAAATATAATATATGTGTTGGATTTTATTTGATGATAATTGATATACTTACACTTTTTGAAGACTTTTATCAAAGCCCTTTAAATAGCGGAGTAATATCCATGGCAAAAGAAATGAATGCTGTTGATATTAATATAGTTAATATGCGTGAGTTTGGAGAGGGTAATTATAAAAAATGTGATGATTATACCTATGGAGGTGGTCCTGGTATGATTATGACTTACACTATCTTTAAAAAATATTTTGAGAGCAATAGCAAAGGACACACTATAATATTTTCTCCGTCTGGAAAAACTTTAACGCAGCAAAAGATAAAAGAACTATCACAAAAAGAACATCTCACATTAATACTTGGGCACTATGAAGGCATAGATTATAGAGTTGAAAAAAAATATGCTGATGAAGCTATAAGCATAGGAGATTATGTTTTAAGCGGAGGGGAGATACCTGCACTTTTGCTTGTAGATGCAATATGTAGGTATAAAGGAGTGCTTAACAATAGCGAATCTGTGGTAAATGATACTTTTGAAGAGAATGCTAATGGTCTTTTAGAATATGAACAATATACTAGACCCTTTGAAATAGATAATATGAAAGTGCCTGATGTTTTAATTTCCGGCAATCATAAACTTATAGAAGAATATAGAAGAGAGAGAAGCATTATAAAAACTTTTATTAATCGTTCTGATATGTTTAAAAATATTGATTTAACAAAAAAAGACATAAAAACTATATTTAATTATTTAATAGATAAAACTAACAAAATATTATAATTTTTCTTTTTGACATTTATATTGTTTTTTATATATTATTATTAAGAAAATTTACTAAAAAAGAATTTAAACAAAATAAATAGAGAGAGAATATAATAAAAAATGGTAAGTGAAATATTTGCAAATAGATTATCAATAGGAATAATATCCTATGTTGTTTTTATAATATCAGCTAGTATGCATGAATATTCTCATGCTAGGGTTGCTTATTTTTTTGGGGATAATACTGCTAAAAGTTTAGGAAGATTAACATTAAACCCATTTGCTCATATAGATATACTTGGAAGTGTTATATTGCCTTTGCTTGCTGCTGTTACTGGCATACCTGTTATAGGCTGGATGAAGGCTGTTCCTGTAGATTCAAGGAATTTTTCTAATTTTGAGAGAGACCAAGCTTTAGTGTCTTTTGCGGGGCCTTTTGCTAATTTAATGCTTGCTAGTGTTTCTTTTATAATAATAAAGATTTTAGCTTTTCCTGTGGACGGCACTTTTGTAATATATAAGTTAATAATGGCATTACAAGAGAATTCAAATATGCTTACTAATATATTTTCAAATGCATTGCCAATAGTAATTACAATGCTTATAATGTTTTATATGATTAATATAATGCTAATGTTTTTTAATTTACTTCCTTTTCCACCATTAGACGGCGGTTGGATATTGAGGTTTTTCTTATCAAACAAAGGCAAAAATACTTATGACAGAATATACCCTTATGGTTTTTTAATATTGTATGCTTTGCTTTTCTTTGGAATATTAAGAACTATACTTTCATTCATACAAACTATAGCAACATATATATTGGGCAATTCTATTAATGCATTATTTTCTATATAATTACTATATATATTTAAGAATGTATTTATTTTTAATTGATGCATTATTAAAACGATTATTTTATATAATTTTTTTATCGTTCTTTTTCCCGCAGCTTGCTGTGCGGACTTCGTCAAAAGAACCAAAAAGTGCAAATGTTTTAGCTTTATATCTTTGGAATATGTGTTAATATAAAATAATATCTATATTTTTGATATGCTTAAAAGCTATTTTTTAATGCAGTTCTTTTGGTTCTTTTATACCAATACCGAGTAGGTGCCTATCGGCAAAAGAACTGGGGGTGCTACCCTACGGGCACGCTTCACAGGGTGGCTAGCCCACGAGAATAAAAAACATAAAAATATTTTCTGTCAACTTTTTACCGAAGCAAAAAGGGCACTCTATATGTTAGAATATATACTAATATAAAATAATATCTGTATTTTGGATTGCTTAAAATCTAATAAAAAACTTGAAAATTAGTAGTCGTATTGTCTTCTTTTTTCTTTTGGTCTTCCTAAATACCACCAATCCCCAGGTCCATAGAACATATACTCTATAGAAAAATCAACTGTTGATGTGTTTGGGGTATTTCCAGTACCAAGTACAACTTTTCTATATGTAATGGTCATATACAAAAAATCTGATATTGTAGCTTTAAACTTTACAAAAGGCTCTAAATAACTATAATTTCTCTTTTTAGGCTGATACGGAAAAACATAACTTACTCCTGTATATAATGTTATAAAAGGAGATGTTATTATCTCAATGCCTCCAATTATCTCTCCCAATTCCAATATATCCCTTTGTAAATTATCTCTAGTATCAAATACATAAGCAAATAATATATTAATAGGTATTACTTTAGGAACTATTCCAAGTAAAAAAGCACCATTAAAATTAAAAGCATCTCTATTTTCACCAAGAATACTTTTAGAAAAATTATAGCTCATTCCAACTTTAGCACCCAATGATAAATACCAATCTAAAAATGTTACTTTAGCTGTGGCATTAATGGCGTCAAAACTAAAAGAATCAGTCATATTTGTAAGCCCTGTTAAATCTTGTCTTGAATCTTGCCTTTGATATAAAAAGCTTGCAGATACTCCTAACTCTACAAAATTAATTGGTCTTACCATAAAATACGGCATAAATGTAAATGATAAATTTCTTTTACTGATATTTTGGTCTAGCGGGTCATTTATATATAATTTGTAATCCTGAAACCAAGAGTTATACTCATAATATATTCCTCCTATACCAACAGAAAACATTTTATTTTTTTCTATTAAAGGAGATATATCAAAATAAAAATCATTTCTTATAGCATAAGATAATTGGCTAACGGCAACTAATATTATTGATATAAAAAATATTCTTATTTTCATTCTTCAAGTATTATAAAGATAAGTCTTTTTCTATACTGTAACCATATCTTAACTGAGCAATTAATACTTGATATACTTGCTGAGTTTTAGCCTCTATTACCAAAGTTTCTAATGCCTTTTGAGCTTCCTGATATGGAAGAGAGTCTATTTTATATATTGCTCCATATTGTTTGTAAGCTTGATTAATTTCTTCTTCAGTAGGTTTTGGTATTTTTGCTCTTATTGTTTTATCTATATAGTTTGCAGTAACAGCATTTCTTGTTATTAGATTATCTAAAGATTTAGCCTCTGGTGTATCATAAAAACCTGTTTTTTTAGCATCATAAAGCATAACTTCCATAGCAGCAAAAGCATTAAACATACTGTCTCTTGCCTGTGCTTTTAATGCAGGAGGTATATTGTCGCCTGCCTGTTTTAAGTTTTCATTAAACATTTCATTAAATCTAGATAGTGGTATAGTAGTTTCTTCTATTATAATACAAGGGTCTTTAGCAGCAGAATATTCAAATTTTGTATAATTAGTTTTAGCATTCTGTAATATTTTATTATATTCATTACGCATACGCTCTTGAATAATAGCATATTCTATTTGAAGAGATAACTGGTCATAAGTAACATTTGGCGGTAAACGATTTTTATTAGTATTATAAAAACTTCTCTTTTCAGCTTCTGTTACAACACTAAAATCTTTAGGAACTTTTTTTTGCATATATAATTGAACAATTTGATTATCTCTTTCTTTTTCTATTCTAGCCATCAAATCATTATCTTTGTCATAACCTTCTTCTACAGCTTTAATATATAAAACTTCTTGCTCTATTATTTGATTAGCAATTTGCCATAATTGAAGTTCATTAGTAATAATTATATTAAGAGCTTCTTCATTTCCGCCTCTTAATGTTACTAAATTACTTACATCATTAAGAAACTCATCTTTAGTTATAAGTTTTTTTACATTTCCTTGAGAATCTTTTATTCTTATAGCAAAGTTATCATTAGAATATAAAGAGCATACAAAAATAAATAGTATAGAGGTTATTAACAAAATTTTTTTCATAATACAATCAATTTCCCGCAAATTAAAAATTTAATTCATCATCATCAGGCTTATTCTTACTTTTAAACAAACCAATAATAGAGTTTATTATATTCATAATGCTAAAATTAGCAGTTAAATCTCTTAAAGAGCTTGTAATACCATAAAAACTGCTAGTAACATTGTCTATAGCATCATGCACATCTGATAAACTTTTTTTTGTTCTATCAGCCTCAGATTCTACAAATAATGCTATATTATTAACTTTTTCACTAATAGATTCTATATTGTCTAATATCTTATCGAATCTGCTGTTAAATCTAAAATGCGTAGCAAGCAATATAAAAAATATAGCCAAAGATAATATCAATATTGCTATAGCTATAAAAGCTAATGATATAGCAATAACATTTAATTGAAAAGTAATATCATTCATATTGTTTTAAGTATAACTATTAAAAATTAAGCATTAGCTTCTTCAGATTTCTTTTTTCTTTTGTCTAAAAAATCTGTAGTTTTTTCTTTACCTTTTTCATATAGTTCAGAAGTTTTTTCTCTGCCTTTTTCATATAACTCAGAAGTTTTAATAACTCCTCTATGATATAAATCATCTACTTTATATTTGATATTATCCATAGTTTCTTTAATATCTTCTCTAGTCTCTTCACCAGCTTTTGGGGCAAATAATAAACCTAATGCAACACCTGCACTTACTCCAAGTATAAAAGAAAATATTCCTTTAGTCATAAAAATATCCTCCTGATTTTATGATATATAATACAAAATATTAAATGTAATTACTCTTTTTGTCAACATACTAATAAATTTAATTTATTATATTTTCAAGTTCTTCTACTATCTTATCTATCTCTTCGTTGTAGGATTTAAACCAGCCTGTTTTGGTTAATTTGCTTAAAGTACTAAACTCTAAATCTTTTATTTCATTTTTTTCTTTATCAAATATTTTAGGGTTGGAGAAATCTACTATAAACTTATCATATTGCAAATTAAAAGTGATATCGAAACATAAAAACTTATTTTCATCATCTATATTTGACACATAAAAAAAATATATAAAACCATTATCTAATATTTTATAATTTTCTTCATTTATTGAACTTTCTTTTACCCAATTAACAATTTTTTTTCTCAAATCATCGCCTATCAAATTTGACGATAAAAATATTTTTTGTTCTGAAAATAAATTATTTACAAATAAGAGTAATAATATAAATAAATACTTTAATTTATTTTTCATAGTAATAATTATATTTCTTTCAAAGTAGATAATATATTTTTTATTTTATTATAATAATTTTTACCGCTCATAGAAGCTATCATAAACTGATGATAATAATTATTTGTTTCTATTACATATATAGAATAATGCACATCAACATCTTTATAATTAGAATAAAACTCTGTAATATAAACATTTTTTTTAGATATTATGCTTTTTTTAGTTTCCTAGTATTATATTATTTTCTCTAATGCCATTAACAGTATTTTTATTATATTCTTCTAAAGTGATATTATTAACTTCGCTTTTCTTTTTTGAAAACATTATAAGACAAAGAGAGTCTTTATTGTTAATTAATTCAAGGTTTGAGTTTTCATTAAGTTCATTTTTTTCTTTTGAAACATGCCATTTATTAGAGAACTTCATCTCAAATTTTTTATCATAGCTTTTAATGTAAAAATATGATTTTTGTATTTGTTTAAAAATTAAATAAGAAGAAGCAGCACCTACAACTGCTGAACCTAAAACTATTATTGGAATATTTTTATTCATAATATATTCCTTTATAAAATTAATATATAATATTACGGTATAGCATTTTCATTAAAAAATCAAGAATATTTTTTATTGACAATAGTAATTAATTTTTATAAAATATATTCAAAAATTTAATTTTCGTTATGGAGTTATTGCAATGAAATATATGAATCTTTACAGAGGTTATGAGAAGAGAAAAGAGAGTATAGATAAAAAAATAGCTTCTATTATAGAGAGAAGTCAATTTGTATTTGGCGAAGAGCTAGAGAGTTTAGAGCATGAATTAGCAAATTATACAGGAGCTAAATATGCTGTTGGTGTTTCATCTGGACACGTTGGATTAGTGCTTTCACTTTTAGCATTAGGTTTTAATGCCGGAGAAGACCACTCTACAAAAGAAGTAATAGTTCCTGCTATGACATTTTTCTCTACTGCTGAGGCACCTGCTTTTTTAGGCATGAAGGTTGTTGTTTGCGATATTGATGAGTATTTTAATATGGACGTAAACAAATTAGAAAGCCTTATTAATAAAAATACTGTTGCTATTATACCTGTAAACTTATTTGGACAATGTGCTAATTATGATGTGATATTAAACATAGCTAAAAAGCATAATTTATTTGTAATAGAAGATGCTTGTCAGTCTTTTGGTGCTAGCTATAAGAATATAAAATCTTGTTCTGGAAAGTTGGGTGATATTGCTGTTACTTCATTTTTCCCTGCTAAGCCTTTAGGTTGTTTTGGTGATGGCGGAATGGTATTTACTAATGATGAAAATATATACAAAAACTTAAAACAGCTTCGTCATCATGGTGATGAGGGCGGAATGATACATGTTAAGCTTGGTACTACTGGAAGATTAGATAATTTACAAGCTGGCATTTTATTAGAGAAGTTTAAGGGCTTTGATGATGATATGAAGCACAGAAGAAATGCTGCTAAATATTATAATGATAATTTAAAAGATATAGTAAAAGTACCTCAAGTGGCAGAATATACTGAGAGTGTTCATGCTCAATATGTTATACAAGTTGAAGATAATAGAGATGAGGTAAGAACTAAATTAAATGAACTTGGAATACCTACAGCACTTTATTATCCTCACCCTATACATTTAGCACCTGTTCTTGTTAAAAAGTTAGGTTATAAAGAAGGAGATATGCCTGTGTCTGAATATGCTTCTAAGCACAATTTGGCTCTTCCTATAGATAACGATATTCTTAAAGAAGAACAAGATATGGTAATAGAAGCTTTAAAAAAAGTTATAAATAAATAATTTTTAAGGTTTTTATTTTGGATAGTAAAAAAATAGAAATTGATGAAGAGCTTGTTGGCATTATAACAGAGCTTAACAAGCTCGGATTCATTACCAATAAAAGCTGTGTTGGGCATAGTTATCAGAAAATAGGGTTCAATTATAATCCTTATATATCATTTTTTTATGGTATATTAGAGCGAAGAACAAAAGAAGATTGGGATAATTTGTATCATTGCTTAATATTAGATGAGATACTTAAAAATATTAATAATGATAATCTTATAATAACTATGCGTTTTAATACCATAGATAAAAAAGTTTCATATAGAGATGATAATTTTACTAATTTAGAATATGATTTATGTTTTATGAACTTTTATAAACTTAATATAGCTAATATTACAGATACAGTAAATGGAAGCAAATTATTTATTAATAGGTGGAAAGAGATTATAAAATATTATAAAGCTAATAGAAAAGAATTAGATGAAAAGTTTATAAAGAGTTAATAATGCTTTTTTATTTCATCATAAAAGTTTGAGCATATTATATTAGATTTTGAATTATTAATTTCTATATTTGCATTTAATGATGTTGTTTCATCTTTATCAGCATTTGCCAAAAAACTTCCGTCTTTATCAACTATAAAACTTTTACCAATAAAGTACGCATCAATATCTTTTGTCTTTTCTCTTCCAACTCTATTGCATAATATTATAGGAGTGATGTTTTCAATGGCTCTTACTCTTGCTATATCTAAAGTATTTTCTCCTCCAAAGTTTGCAAGAATGCATATTAAATTGCTTCCGTTTAATATTTGATTTCTAGATATTTCACTAAACCATACATCAAAGCAAATTTGTATAGATACTTTTTCTTTACAAACTTCAAATACATTGTAGGATTCCTTTATATCTCCAGCATCAAAAAACTTCTTTTCAAAATCTGATAAATGAACCTTTCTGTATACTCCTTTCAAATATCCGCTTTCTGCTATTAATGCTGAATTGTAAATTTTATCTTTTAAACTTTTCAGCAAATCCTGCTATTATGGCTTTGTTGTATTTTTTAGATATTTCTATTATAGAGTTTATGAATATTGATTTTTTATTTATTTCATCTTCATTATTTATACTTTCAGATACGCTTAATAATTCTTCTCTATTTTCAAATAAATAACCAGAAGAAGAAAGCTCTGGTAGTACTATTAAACTAGCATCATTTATTTTAATATATTCTTCTATTTTTTTTATATTTTCTTTTTTATCTTTTTTTACGTTAAATTGAATAAAAGAAACCTTCAATTTATTATCCTTTATAACTATATTAATGCTAATTTAAATACATCTAAATGAGGAAATTCTTCTTTTAATATGTTGTAATCATTTTCTATTTTTTTATCATCATTATCATACAAAGTAAATAAAGAAGAACCAGAACCGCTCATTACTATTTTTTTATTTATTTTGTTTTCTATTTGTTCTTTATATTCTTTTATTTTTGGCTCAAGACTAAATACATTGTTTTCAAAAACATTATATAAATTATTATAAATATTATTAAAATCTAATTCTTTATTATCAAATATAGATTTAAAAGATAAAAAGTTTGCTTTGTTAAAATCTTCTGTTTTAAAATTTGAATAAGCAACTTTTGTAGATACATGTATATTTGGGTATATTATTATTATTTTATATGGAAGTATGTAGTTATAATGTGAAATATTTTCACCTATGCCATTAACCCAACTCATACCTCTTTTAATAAAAAATGGAATATCTGCTCCAAACTTAGAAAAAGATTTTATTAGCTGTTCATTTTCTTTTATTTCAAGTTCTTTTAATATAAACTTAATAAATAGTCCGGCATTAGAAGAACCTCCTCCAAGACCAGCACCGTTTGGTATGTTTTTTTCTATATTTATTTTATAACTTTTTTTTAGATTCATATTATACTTTAAAAAAGAAAAATATTCTTGAAAGTATATTATCTTCATTATTATCATTTAGTTTATATTTTCCAGAGGTTGTAATTTTGAAAGAGTTTGATTCTTTTATTTCTATAATATCATAAAGGTCAACAGTGTGAAATAAAGATTCTATTAAATGATATCCGTCTTCTCTTTTTGATGTGATATCCAAAAATAAGTTTACTTTGCAAGGAGATTTTAATTCAGTCATAATTATCCTTAATCATAGAAAATATTTGCTGTATTATAAATTAATAATTAAAAAATTTAAATTATATTATTTTTATTATTTAATGATTGTATATAATTTTTTATTTATCCTTGACAATTTTTATATTTGTGATTATTATAAATAGAAATATAAAAAATAGTGTATAGGTGATTATTTATGAATGAGAAGAGAGAAAAGCTTTCAAGCAGACTAGGATTCTTATTAGTATCAGCAGGCTGTGCTATAGGTTTAGGTAATGTGTGGAGATTTCCATATATTACAGGTCAATACGGCGGAGCTGCTTTTGTTGTTTTGTATTTAATATCATTAGTTATATTAGGGCTTCCAATACTTATAATGGAGTTTACTGTTGGACGTGCCGGCGGAAGGGATTTAGCTGGTTCTTACAGAAACTTGGAGAAAAAAGGTCATAAGTGGCACATAATTGGTTATGTGCAGATTTTTGGCTGTGTTTTACTTTTAATGTTTTATACTACTATAGCTGGTTGGTGTTTATATTTCTGTTATTCTATGGCTATGGGTTATATGGACGGATTAAGCCCTGAGCAAGTTCAGGCATTTTTTGGCAATATGCTTGCTTCACCTAAAACATTAATATTTTGGATGTTTGTTGCTGTTGTTGTTGCTACAGTTGTTTGTTTTAAGGGGCTTGAAAATGGAGTTGAGAGAGTAAGTAAAATTATGATGACTTTACTTTTCTTTGTACTTCTTATTCTTATAGTGAGAGCTGTTACTTTGCCTAATGCTAAAGAGGGTCTTAAATTCTACTTGCTTCCAAATTTCAAAAATATGTTTGGCGATGGAATTGCTGGTTTTTCTAAGGTAGCTTATGCTGCTATAGGTCAGGCTTTCTTTACTTTGAGTTTGGGTATTGGTGCTATGACTATATTTGGAAGCTATATAGATAAAAATTATTCATTAACTGGCGAATCTATAATGGTTGTTATACTAGATACTTTAATAGCATTATTATCTGGTCTTGTAATATTCCCTACTACTTTCTCTTTTGGAGTAAATCCTGGTCAGGGTGCTGGTTTAGTTTTTCTTACTTTGCCTAATATATTTAATTCTATGGTTTTGGGCAGATTATGGGGAGCATTATTCTTCTTATTCTTATCTATTGCGGCATTAACTACTATTATTGCTGTATTTGAAAATATTATAGCTTTCACTATGTCTGAAACTAAATGGAACCGTAAAAAAACTACAATAGTTGTTTCTATATCTATATTTATATTAAGCTTGCCTGCTGCTTTAGGTTCTAATGTATTATCATTTATTAAACCTTTGGGTGAAGGAACTAGCATAATAGACGGTTTAGACTTCTTAGTTTCTAACAACTTCCTTCCTTTGGGCGGTATAATAATATTAATATTCTGTACTAGAGAGCTTGGCTGGGGTTGGAATAACTTCCTTAAAGAAGCTGATACTGGTAAGGGTTTGAAATTCCCTAAATGGTCTAGATTCTATGTTAGTTATATACTTCCTCTTATAGTGCTTACAATTTTTGTTGTAGACTATATTAATAAGTTTTTTCTAAAATAATAGGCTATTAAATGAAAGAAGAAGAGTTAAAGAAGCATATAGACATTATATACGACCATTGGTATGAAACTAATAGGTTTTATCATATATGGGCAAAACAGTATGGTATAACAGATTTAACTTTGTTTACACTAGGGTTAATTTATTATAATAAAGAATGTCCGCAGAATATGGTTACAGAGAAATTATGCATACCAAAACAAACTAGCTGTTCTCTTCTTAATGGTCTTGAGAAAAAGGGCTACATTACAAGGAAAATTAATGCCAAAGACAAAAGAAACAAAATTATTACTCTCACCAAAAAGGGTATTAAGTTTGCCGAGCCTATATTAGAAAAACTTGAAAAGCTTGATACAGATATGCTTGCTTCATTAAAAGATGAGGATATAGTGAAGTATACGAATTGTTTAAAAGAGCTGATTAAGTTTATGGAGAATTATTCTAAAGATTGAGTTTTAGTATTTCATAGCTAAACAACTAAGTTTTTGTTTTTATTCAACTTTTTCCCGCGTACGAGCTGTACCACCTTGCCGCACGGTAATGCTATGCTTTTATTATAACTTCTTAGTCGTGCGGGGGAGTGCATTTTAATGTACAATTAAATTATAAAATTTATAATAAAAATGCAGTTATTCGCGAAGCGTATACGAAAGGATAAAGTTATTTTAATACAATAATCATTATAAATATATAAGGCTTATGATAAATATATTCATTCATCATAAGCCCAATATTTCATGTTAATAATTATAAGCTTTAACGCTTTCCAAAATGAATACCTAGAGAAAGCATAGCTCCTATTGAATGATGCTGATTTATATTATAGCCTCCAAATAAGTTGTTTATATCACTCTTATCAAATATCATATATTCGTAAAAAATATTAATACCGTATACAAAAGCCAACGTTTCATTAATATTATATATTCTATCTTCTAAAAATAAATTAACGTATGGAGATATTGGAACTTTATTTGGTTTTATATTTAAATCATCTATTATAGCTATAAATTTAACACCTGAAGATAAACCGAAAACTAAATCTATTTTTGAATTTAAAACTGGAGTAAATATAAATTTTAATGCCAAACCAGTTGTTATTCCGCCTGCCTCTAATTGATTTATTTTATAATTATCATTTTTTAAAGATATAGTTCTTGCATCTATTCCTGTATCAAATAATAAACTCATACTTCTGAAAGAAGATTTATTTATAGGAAAGTTATAGCCTAATTGTAAATTTAAATCTAATCTTGGCTCAAAAACTCCACCTGTTAAATCAGTAAAACTGTTGGCAAATCCAAATTTTCCAGCAAAACCTAATTCAAAAGCAGGAAATAGCATACTTGAAAAAATAAATATAAAAGAAATTATAAATATTTTTAATTTCATTTTTGTTCTCCTAATCTATTTTGTATAGAATGTATTATATATTTTCATATAAAAATATCAACAAAAAGTTGCAAAAAGTACAAATACTATAGCTAATATTTTAGGAATATATATTAAGATAATACCAACATTTTAAGCTAAACAATGCAGCCTTTTTGGTTCTTTGTGGCACGCCGCAAGGGCACTTCCTACGGTCGCACCGAGTAGGTGCCTTGCCGCAGGCACGCAGAGCGTCGGCAAAAGAACTGGTGGTATGTACCCTAAGGGCACGCTTCGCAAGGGGGCTAGCTCCCAAAACAACAAAAACATAAAAATATTTTTAGTAAACTTAAAAGTTTTTAAATATATAATAAGTTTTTTTATTCAACTTTTTCCAATAGCAAAAATAACTGTGGGTTATAGGATAGTACATGAGAATAAAAAATATCAAATTGACAAAATACAATCACTTTAGTATAATTAAACAATTGTTTTATTTTTTATAAGGTGATTTATTGATGAAAGTGATACCGTCTGATAAAATTTTTAAAGATAGAAAAGAGAAAGTTACAGATAAATTATGTGCAGATTGTAATTCTTTATGCTGTCATGATTTGGTAATGGAAATATCTAAGCCTAAAAATGAAGAAGAATTAAAAACTTTGAAATGGTATCTTTATTTTAAGCATTCATTTATATTTATATATCAGGATACTTGGTACCATATGATAAGAAGCGAGTGCAGGTATTTAGATAAAAAAACTTATTTGTGTAAAAATTATGAGAATAGACATGATATATGTACTAAGCATAGTCCGCCTAAATGTGAGAGATATGAAGAGTGGTATGATGTAATATTTGATGACCAGTATGAATTAGAAAAATATGTTTATGAGAAAAAAATAATTAAAAAGAAATCTTCTAAATCTCCTAAAAAAATAGCTAAAAAAGTAAAATAAAAAAATATATATAAGCAATGAAAAAAGAAAAAATTAATAGAGTATGTATAACATATCCTCCTTTTGAATATAATAAAGGTTTTCCATTAATGTCTTTAAATAGGCAATTTCAATGGGTGAGGAATTTTAGCTGCAATTATCCAATACTTCCTGCCTATGCTGCTACTTTATTAAAAAATAACGGATATGATGTTTTTTTTATAGATACTGTAGCAAGAAAGATGGATATAATAGATTGGCTTATACAGATAGACAAAATAAATCCGCAATTAATATTTTTTGAAGCTACTACTGCTACTATAAATTATACTTGGGATACTATTGATGCTATTAAAGATAAATATAAAAATGCTTATATAGTTTTGGCAGGCGACCATGTTACAGCATTGCCTGAAGAGAGTTTTGATAAATCTGAAGTAGATTTTGTTATTACAGGAGGAGATTATGATATACTTCTTTTAAGCATTGTAAATCATATTAATAACGGTGAAAAATTAAAAGAAGGTATATATTATAGAACTTCTCAAGGAAATATTAGAAATACCGGCAAATGTAAACTTGACTATCCTCTAGACCGCCTTCCATTTATAGATAGAAATCTTACTAACTGGAAATTATATTCCAAAGAAAATGAGTATTATAAAAAAACTCCGGCTACATTTATTATGTCTGGAAGGGGTGCTGTTTTTAGTAATTATAGTTGTGCAGCTTCCAATATATTATTTAATAATGTTAGATTAAGAAACCCTATTAATGTTGTTGATGAAATAGAATATTTATATAAAAGATATGGTATAAAAGAGTTTGTTGATGTTACAGTATCTTTTCCTATGGGAGAATGGCTTTCACTTTTTTGTCAAACTATGATAGAGAGAAAATTAAACAAAAAAGTTTATATTGATTGCCACATGTATTTTACTGATTTGGATTATCATTATTATAAAATGATGAAAAAAGCTGGTTTTAAAACATTAATAGTTACTTTTCCTTCTGCAAATACTAAGACATTAGAAAAACTTTTTCCTTCATATACTAGTATAGATTCTGTTATTGAGTCTATTAAAATGGCAAGGAAGGCTGGTTTATTTATAGATATGATGGTAAAGATTGGATATCCTTGGGAGAATGAAGACGATATTATTGCTACCTTCGATGTAATAAAATATTTAATGACTAGCGGTTATATTAATACAATGAATACTTCAATCTTTGTGCCATATCCTGGTACCAATATATTTAATTATTGCAAAGAGAATAATTATATTAATACTGATAATTGGTTTGAATATGATATGCGCAGCAGTGTACTCAAATTGGAAGTTGATGATATTTTTCAGTATGTAGAATATTTTTATAATTTATCATTTAATCCTATGTATGTTTTACATAAAATTTTAAGCATTAGAGATATATATGATATTAAGCATCATATAAACTCTTTTAGAAATGTTGTGTCATCGTATATCAATAGGGAGTAATAGAATCAAAAAAATATTATGGCTGAGATTTGGGACGTATATGATATAAATAAGAATAAAAAGAATAAGCTGCATAAAAGAGGCTTACCTTTAGAATATGGCGATTATCATATAGTGATACATGCTTGGGTGGTTAATAGTAATGATGAAGTGATATTAACCAAAAGGCATAGCAGTAAAAATATATGTCCTAACATGTGGGAATGCACTGAGGGCTCTATAGTTGCGGGTGAGAGTAGTGTTGATGGAGCTATTAGGGAGCTAAAAGAAGAGATAGGGCTATCTTTTAAAGTTGATGAGGCTACATTTTTTACTTCGTTTGTTCTTGATTTTTCTAATACTATAATTGATTCTTATGTGTTTAAGAGAGATGTTGATATAAATGATTTAATCTTGCAAGAAAATGAGGTTAGTGAGGCAAAAATTGTTGATGAAAAAGTGTATAGAGAGATGTGTAGAAGCGGAGAGGTTGTTGAGTCTTTAATGTATTTTTATGATTTATATAAAAAATAATACAAAAATTCTTCTAAATTTTTTTTAGATTGAAAAAAAGAATTTATATGTTATAATACTACAAAACTAAAAATGAAAAAGGATTTTCTTAAATGAGTTTAGAGGAATTATCTAATCAAGAGACTATTGAAGCTAATAATAATAGTGAAGTAAAGGCAGAGAGCAATTTTACAATAGATGAAAATGTATTAGAGAATCAGGAGGAGCTTGAGAGGGTATTAGAAGCTGTTATATATGTAGAGGGTACAGTTTCTATATCTAGATTAAGAAATCTTTTTAAGTGTGAAAATACTGACATAAGAAACTATATAGAAAATATTAACAATAGATATAAAAGTGTAGGAAGTGCCATAGAAATATTGGAGATTGGTGATAGTGTAATGATGACTATAATACCTTCTACATTTGGTACTTTATCTGCAATATATGATAGAAAACGTAAGAAGAAAATATCAAAAGCTATGCTTCAAACACTTTCTATTATAGCCTACAAACAGCCTCTTACAAAAGCAGAGATTGATGATATAAGACAAAGCGACAGTTCTTATCATCTTAGAATGCTTATGGAAGATGGTTTTATAGCTTGGAAAGGCAGAAAAGATTATCTTGACAAAAGACAAACATACGGAACAACAGATAAATTCTTAATGCATTTTGGTATAAACAGTTTAGATGATTTACCAAAATTAAGAGAATTAAAAGATTTAGAGTTCAACAGAAACGATTAATACACAATGCTTGACAATAAAAAAAAATTGTGTATACTAATTAATATATAAATCTTCGGGGCTAGGTGAAATTCCATACCGGCGGTAAAGTCCGCGAGCCTTTTTGATGTTTCTTTCATTCAAAAATGGCAGATTTGGTGCGATTCCAAAACCGACAGTTAAAGTCTGGATGGTAGAAGATGTTTTTAATGTAAACTTAACTACATGTCAAAAAATAATGCTCTAAGTGTGTAAACATTTAGAGTTTTTTTGTTTATAGTTCATAGTATCCTACCAAAATATACCAAAGATTAATATAAATATTTTTTTAGAGTATTAATATTATGCATGAAAAATATATGAGAATGGCTATAGAAGAGGCTAAAAAGGGGGAGGGTTTTACTAGTCCTAATCCTTTAGTTGGTGCTGTTATAGTAAAAGAGAATAAAGTGATAGGTATTGGATATCATAAAAAATATGGTGAGAATCATGCAGAGATTAATGCTTTTTTGAATGCAAAAGAGAATGGAGAAGATGTTGAGGGAGCTTCAATATATGTAACTTTAGAGCCATGTTCTCATTATGGAAAAACTCCTCCTTGTGCTGATGCTATTATAAAAAACAAATTAAAAAAGTTATTATAGGCTGTGTGGATTCTAATCCTAAAGTTGCAGGTAATGGTATAAAAAAATTAAAAGATGCTGGAATTGATGTAATAGTAAATGTGCTTGAAGAAGAGTGCAGAAAATTAAATGAAGTTTTTTTCTACTACATAGCTAATAAAAGACCTTTTATTGTAATGAAATATGCTATGACTATGGACGGAAAAATTGCTACAGTAAGCGGTAAATCAAAATGGATAACTAGTGAAAAAACTAGAGAGCATTCTCATAGATTTAGAAATAAATATTCTGCTATAATGGTTGGGATAAACACTGTAATAGAAGATAATCCAATGCTTAATTGCAGACTTCCAAACACTAGAAACCCTATAAGAATAATTTTGGATAGTTCATTGAAAATAAGTTTAGATTCTAATATTTGTAAAACAGCAAAAGATATAAAAACTTTTATAGCTACTGTGAGTGGTGATGAGAAAAAAATAAAAGAGCTTGAAGGGCTTGGAGTAGAGATAATAAAGACAGAAAGTGATAATGGAAGAGTGAGCTTAAAAGAGTTAATGAAAATACTTGGAGAAGAAAAAAATATAGACAGTGTGTATGTTGAGGGTGGTGCAAGTTTGCATGCTAGTTTATTAAAAGAAAAGCTAGTAAATAAGGCTTTAGTTTATATAGCACCAAAGATATTTGGAGGTTTTGAAGCGAAAAGCCCTATAGGAGGCGAAGGAATAGATGAGCCTGATAACGCTATTAGGCTTGTTGGAAATAGTATAACAAAGATAGAGGACGACTTATTTTTGGAGTATTATTTAAAATATTAAATAATACTTGATTATTGGGGACTAGTCCCCAGACCCCTACTTCTTTTGGTGACCCAAAGAAGCAAAAGGACTGCATTTGTATTATTTTGCATTCAATGTCATCAAAGAAATTATAATTTTATTATAGGATTACTTAATAATGTTTACTGGTATAGTTGAAGAGATAGGAACTGTTAAATCGGTACAAAGCAAAGTTATTACAATAGAAGCAAGTAAAATATTTGATGATTTGCATTTGGGTGATAGCGTTGCTGTTAATGGTACTTGTTTAACTGTGTCTAGTTTTGATAATAAAATATTTAATGCAGATGTTACTCAAGAGACTTTAAATCGTACTAATTTGGGAAGTTTAAAAAACGGAAGTAAAGTTAATCTTGAGCGTGCTATGACTTTAAGTGGAAGATTTGGAGGGCATATAGTAAGCGGGCATATTGATGGAGTAGGAAGCATTAAGTCTATGAAGAAAGATGACAATGCTATAATACTTACTATTGAAGTGCCTAAACATTTAATGAAGTACATTGTAGAAAAAGGTTCTGTTGCTGTTGATGGTATAAGTTTAACGGTTGCTAGTTTAACAGATAATAGTTTTTCTATAGCTGTTATTCCTCATACATTAAAAGAGACTGTTTTATATTATAAAAAAGAAGGGGACAAGGTTAATATTGAAAATGATGTTATAGGCAAATATGTTGAAAGGCTTTTAACATTTAAAGAAGATAATAATGACAGTAAAAAATCTAATATTACAATGGAGTTTTTATTTAAGAATGGGTTTTAAAATATTGTTTTTTGAGATTTATACGGAAATATTTACATTTTACAAAAAACATAATTATAGTAGTTTGTATGTATATAATATGTGTTAAATATAGAATACGATAAGGTTATCTTAAAAATGCAGTTCTTTTGGTTCTTTTATACCAATAAAAGAACTGGGGTGCGGGGCAAAGCCCTGCAAATATTAAAATTAAAAATTTTTACTATATTATAAAAAATAAAAAGGAGAGTTTAAAATGGAAAATATTTACAGCACTATTGATGAGGCTTTAGAAGATTTAAGAAACGGTAAGATTATAATTGTTTCTGATGATGAAGATAGAGAAAACGAAGGAGATTTAATCTGTGCGGCAGAGTTTGCTACTACAGAAAATATTAACTTTATGGCTACTTATGCTAAGGGCTTAATATGTATGCCTATGAGCAAAGAGATTACAAACAAGTTAAACTTAAATCAAATGGTTACAAAAAATACTGATAATCATGAAACAGCTTTTACAGTATCTATTGACCATGTTGATACTACTACAGGAATATCTGCAGTTGAAAGGTCTATCACTGCTTTAAAAGTTATTGATGAGAATTCTAAACCAGAAGATTTCAGACGTCCTGGTCATATGTTTCCATTACTTGCAAAAGAAGGCGGAGTGTTGGTGAGAATGGGGCACACTGAGGCTACTGTTGATTTGATGAGACTTGCAGGACTTAAAGAATGCGGTTTATGCTGCGAGATTATGAAAGATGACGGCGATATGATGAGAAAAAATGATTTAATTGAATTCTCTAAAAAGCATAATCTCAAAATGATAACAGTATCTGCTTTAATAGACTATAGAAAGAAAAATGAAGATTTGATGGAGCTTTATGCTAAGGCTAAAATGCCTACAAAATACGGCGAGTTTGAAATATTAACATTCGTAAATAAAATAACAAAACAGCATCATGTTGTACTTACTATGGGAGATATTAGCGACGGTGAAGATGTTTTATGCAGGGTGCATTCAGAATGTTTGACAGGCGATGCATTAGGCTCTAGAAGATGCGATTGCGGAGAGCAGTATAATTATGCTATGCGTGCTATTGCTGAAGAGGGCAGAGGCATAATGGTTTATATGCGTCAAGAGGGCAGAGGAATAGGACTTGTTAACAAACTAAAAGCTTATGAGCTTCAAGATAAAGGGCTAGATACAGTTGATGCTAATAGAGCTTTAGGTTTTAGAGATGATATGCGTGAATATTATGAGGCTTATCAGATGCTAAAAAAAATTAGGCATTAAGAGTGTAAGGATAATGACTAATAACCCAGAGAAAATAAAACATTTAGAAAATTACGGACTTGAAATAGAAGAGAGAATACCTATACAGATAGAAGCAACAGAGTATGATTTATTTTATTTGCAAACAAAAAAGGAGCGTATGGGACATATTTTAGATTAATATAAAAAAGCTGTTTGAATTATATTACTAAAATATAATTTAACATATAGATAAAAGTTGTTGGTGTAGTTGTTTTTTTATATATGTAATAATTAACAATTTCAGGAGGTTTATTAATTATTAGGAGGTTTATGAAACGAGATAAAGATTATGAGAATAATTATATCTTATAATTTTTAATATGCACTTTTTGCAACTTTTGGTGAAACCCACAGAGTGAATGCGGGAAAAAGTTGAAAAAAAATACAATTAAGGAATTAATACAATTATGAAAACTTTTGAAGGAAAACTCGTTAGCGAGAAAAAAATTAAAATTGGTATAGTATGTGCTAGATTCAATGAATTTATTGTTTCTAAACTTTTGGGCGGTGCTTTGGACGCTTTATCTCGTCATGATATTAAAGACGATGATATTACTGTAGCTTGGGTGCCTGGTGCTTTTGAGATACCTCTAATAGCTTCTAAAATGGCTAAATCAAAAAAATATGATGCTGTTATATGTTTGGGTGCTGTTATAAGAGGTTCTACTACTCATTATGATTATGTTTGTGCTGAAGTATCTAAGGGCATTGCTAATGTTTCGCTTAATTCTGATATACCTGTAATGTTTGGGGTACTTACTACTGAAAACATTGAGCAGGCTATTGAAAGAGCTGGTACTAAAGCAGGAAACAAAGGTTTTGATTCTGCTATGGGTGCTATTGAAATGGTTAATCTAATCAGAGAAATAGAAAAATAAAATAGTTATAATAATTTAAATAAATAATTTTCTTTTAAAATTATTGTTAATCTTGATTTTATTATGCATTATTACATAATATATCTTTATAAACTATTTTAAGGATTATAACTATGTCTATAGTAAAAGATTTAAAAAGCAAATTGCTTATTGTAATACTAATTAGCTTGATAATTGGTGCTGTACTTGGAATGCTAGCTTCGGCATATGCATCCGCTGAAACATTAAAAAATTTGATTTCAATATCAGACCCAATAGGTAATATTTTTATAAGGCTATTAAAGATGATAGTAATGCCTGTAATTATTTTTACTTTAATAAGCGGGGTTTCAAGCATATCTCCAAAGCATCTTGGTATAGTAGGTATTATCATACTTCTTTTTTATATGATAACTTCTGTAATATCTTCTGTTTTTGGTCTTGCTGTAGGTAATTTAATAAAACCAGGTTTGGATTTGGATTTGAATATGGCTATGGCTACTACAAAAGAGTTTGTAAAGCCTAATTTTATAGACACGCTTCTTTCAACAATACCAACAAACCCTTTTTCATCTTTTGCTAAAGGCGATGGAGATGTTCTTCCTACAATATTTTTCTCTATATTTTTTGGCATATCTTTGGCATTTTGCAGGGATAATGAAAAGACAAAAGATACTGCAGAGATAGTTTATAAGTTTTTTGACGGCTGTACTCATATTATAATAAGAATAGTTGGCTGGATAATGT
Source organism: Brachyspira pilosicoli P43/6/78 (assembly GCF_000325665.1). Taxonomy (NCBI): domain Bacteria; kingdom Pseudomonadati; phylum Spirochaetota; class Spirochaetia; order Brachyspirales; family Brachyspiraceae; genus Brachyspira; species Brachyspira pilosicoli. The sequence goes on along the minus strand of NC_019908.1, from coordinate 1,673,085 downwards.
TTTATGCTCCTATAGGTGTATTTGCTTTAATATTTACAGTATTTGCAAAAAATGGTCCTGAGTCTTTTAAATCATTATTAAAAGTTACATATACAATATATATTGCTTTTGCTATTCAGCTTGTAATTGTTTACAGCATAATAAATATTATATTTGGAATTAATCCTAGAAAATTTTTAGTAAAAATTTTTGAGCCATTATTTACTGCATTTGTTACACGTTCTTCAGGCGGTACATTACCTATATCTATGAAAGCTGCTGATGAGAAGATGGGTATTAATCAAGGTATTTATAGTTTTACTTTGCCTTTGGGTGCTACAATTAATATGAATGGTACTGCTATATATTTAGGTATATGTGCTATATTTATATCAAATGCTACTGGCAATCCATTAGATTTTAATGCTCAATTGACTGTTGTAATAGTATCTGTACTTGCTGCTGTTGGTACTGCTGGAGTTCCAGGTGCTGGTTCTATTATGCTTCTTATGGTGCTTAATTCTATTGGTCTTGATATTAACTCTAATGTAAATGTTGCTGCTGCTTATGGTATGATACTTGGAATAGATGCTATACTTGATATGGGAAGAACTGCTCTTAATATATCTGGTGATTTATGCGGTACTGCAGTGGTTGCTAAAATTACTAAACAGATGGATATGAGTAAGTGGCAAGATTAAATATTTATTAAAGTTTGTTCAAATAAATTGTTAAATAAAATAAAGGCTTTTAGTGGGAAAAACACTAAAAGCCTCTACAATAAAATAAAAAATACCTCTATTATAAATTTTCCCCATTACTATCTATAACTTGTTTATACCAGTAGAATGATTTTTTCTTGCTTCTTTTTAGAGTTCCATTTCCAAAATCATCTCTATCTACATATATAAAACCATATCTCTTAGACATTTCACCGGTACCAGCAGAAACCAAATCTATAGGTCCCCAAGTAGTATATCCTATCAAATCAACCCCATCAATTTCAACAGCATCTTTCATATTTTTTATATGTTCTCTCAAATACTCTATTCTATAATCATCTTCTACATAACCATTTTCATCAGGCTTATCATAAGCACCAAGTCCATTCTCTACTATAAACATAGGTTTTTGGTATCTATCATAAATGTCATTTAAAGTTATTCTTATACCAAGCGGATCAACAGTCCAACCCCAATCAGTTTGTTTTAATTCAGGATTTTTTATATCGCCTTCCAAATTATCTTTTGTTATTGTATATTTACTCTTATCAGCAGTAGCACATCTTGTTGAATAATAAGAGAAAGAAATAAAATCAACAGTATATTTAGCTAATATATCTAAATCTTCTTTTTCCATTTTTATGTTTAAGTTTTCTCTTTCAAACTTTTTTAAAGCATAATTAGGATATTTTCCTCTTGACTGTACATCAACAAAGAAATACATCTCATCATTTTTATGCTGTGCTGCCAATACATCTTCAGGTTTTGAAGAGTAAGGATAATAAATTCCTGCAGCCAACATACACCCAACTTTATTATTAGGGTCTACTTCATGAGCTATTTTAGTAGCTATTGCACTAGCAACCAATTCATGATGGCTTGCCTGATATTTCATTTCTTCTTCGTTTTCGCCTTCTTCAAAATAAAGTCCAGCTCCCATAAAAGGTGCATGCAAAATCATATTTATTTCATTGAAAGTAAGCCAATATTCAACTAAACCTTTGTATCTATTAAATATAACATTACAAAGATTCTCATAAAATTTTATCATTATTCTATTTTTCCAACCGCCGTATTTTGTAATTAAATGCATAGGGCAGTCAAAATGTGTGATAGTTACTAAAGGTTTTATATTATATTTTAAGCACTCTTTAAATACATCTTCATAAAATTTTAAGCCTTCTTCATTAGGCTTTTCTTCATCGCCTTTAGGAAATATTCTGCTCCAAGCAATAGACATTCTGTAAACTTTAAAACCCATCTCAGCAAAAAGCTTTATATCTTCTTTATAATGAGTATACATTTCTATAGCGTCTTTTGAAGGATAAAAATGTTCATTATCAAAATCAAACATTTTCATTTTTCCTTTAATAACAGCAACTCTATCTTTACCATGCGGAGCAACATCTACATTAGCTAAACCTCTTCCGCCTTTATTAAATCCGCCTTCGCATTGATTTGCTGCGGTAGCTCCGCCCCATAAAAAACCTTCTTTAAATGGCATAAATGACTCCTTAAATATATTAAAAAGTAATATAAAATTAATATGAAAAAGATAAAAACTCAAACAAGATTTTTTCCATATTAATCTGGTAATTAATTAATATAACTTTAATTGAATTTATAAAATTTGATAATTATACTATAAAGAAATGAAAAGAAAATTTAAGGAGATAACAATGAAAGAAAAATTCAATGCTTTTATGGAAAGCAAATTTCTTCCAATAATGTCAAAAATTGCTATGAACCGATATTTGAATGCTATTAAAGATGGTTTTGTATTTGCAACACCATTCATTATTATAGGCTCTTTTGTATTATTATTATTTAATTTACCTTTGAGTGATAAAACTAATTTTATGTATTTCCCTCCTTATGAAAATTTTGTACAAGCAGTATCAGGAAATTATATACAAATATTTAATGTTAGTATGGGGATAATGTCATTGTTTGTTTCTTTTGGTATTGGATATTCTTTAGCTGGATATTATGGTCAAGACCAAATTACAAATGGTTTATTATCTATGTATGCTTTTCTATTATTATCTGCAAAGTCTTTGGCTGTAACTGTAGTAGGAACTGCTGCTGAGTTATTGCATGTAGCAGAAAATGTTAATGTTGGTGTATTGGATGCAAGATATTTAGATGCTAAGGGGCTTTTTGTGGCTATTATTGCAGCATTGGTATCTGTAGAAATTTCTAGATTTTTAGCAGCAAAAAAAATCATGATTAAACTTCCTGAATCAGTGCCTCCTGCTATATCCAAATCTTTCGAGATATTAGTTCCTGTAGCTGTAATTTCTTTCTTGTTCCAAACTGTAAATATGCTTATACAAAATGGTATGAAGATTATGGTGCCAGATTTGATTATGAAGATTTTACAGCCATTATTAAATATGTCTGATGGTTTAGTATCTATAATCATCATATTGTTATTGATACATATATTGTGGTTCTGCGGTATACATGGTGCTAATGTTGTTAATGCTGTGTTGCAGCCTATTACTCTTACAAATTTAGCTCTTAATCAGGCTGCTCTTGCTGCTGGTGAACAGATACCAAAAGTTTTATCTGGTGAGTTTATGAATTGTTTTGTATATCTTGGCGGTTCTGGAGCTACTTTAGGTTTATGTATTGCTATGATTATGACTAAAAATGCTCATATGAAATATATTGGTAAGCTTTCTATAGTACCTGGTTTCTTTAATATTAATGAGCCTATAATGTTTGGTGCTCCTATAGTAATGAACCCTATATTTATTATACCTTTTATTTTTACTCCTATATTTAATGCTACTGTAACTTATTTATTTATGAAGTTTAATATAATAGGTAAAGTTGTAGCATTGGTTCCTTGGACTACTCCTTCTATATTGGGTTCATTTATCTCTACTAATTTGAATTTTATAGCTCCTTTACTAGTAATAGGATTAATTGTTTTAGATTATTTTATATACAAACCTTTCCTTAATATGTATTTAAAAGAATTAGAAAAAGAAGAGAGTACAGCAAACCAATAAATATATATTTACTATTAAGGGGCTAGATATCAAATAATATTTAGCCTCTTATTATTTTATATAAATCTCGCCTGTTTTATTTTTTATATTCTCTAAAATAAAGCTTGTTTTGTTATATATTTTCACACAATCAAATATTACAATATTTCCTTTGTGGTCAATAATATCTTCTTCTTTGCATTTAGAACATCCTACAGACATACTCTTTGGACAGAAGGCAAAGTTCATAGCAGGAATCAAACCTTCTTTTATTGATAATGTGTGTTTTAAATTTTTACCAGCTTCAATAGCTGATATAACAACATCAACTCCTAATTTATATAAAAAGTCTACAGTATAGTTATTAATTGCATTAAGCCCAATGCCAGCCCATAATATAGCTTTTTCTTTTAATGCTTCAATATGACCTAAGTTATTGCATATTACTATCATATTATTTGTTTTTTCTACTATGCTTTTTATCACTTCAATGTCTTTATCGAATGTTACATGAGGAAGAATTATTCCGTCTATTTTTTTATTTTCAAAAAGCTTAATTATATTTTCATCATAAACATTTGGAAATAATATTTTTTTGTCATAATGAATATCAGAATATAAATTAATTTTCTCTTCACTGTTAGCAATTAAAACTTTTATATTTGTGTTTGGATAATTAATATTTTTTTCAAAATCTTTATTATAATCAATTTTTTTTGACTGCATTAAAACATTTTCTAATTTTTCAATTATGCATCTTCTAGCTTCATTTAAAATTTTAACAGGTATAAAAGGATTTTTGAATTTTTCTTCTATATTAATATTTTCAAATTCAAATACTGTTCCTCCTGTTTTTGAAAGAGAATTAAAAATATCTTCTTTAATTGTTGCTTTAGTTTTAGCTTCTTGAAGTGTATAATCGCTAATATATTCTATATTATTTAGTCTCTTATCATATTTGCTATGAACTACTAATTTTATTTTTTTATTATCATCAATGTCATTAAATCCAATAATACAATTTAAATCAAGCAAATGCTTAAAATTATCACTTTCAATTATTTTCTCTGCTTCGTCCATTTGTAATTTATCAGTAGTTCTATAAACTTCATCACCTACATTTACATTTTTTATAACAGCCGAAAAACTTAAATTTCCTTTAGCTCTTTTTACTCTAATATTATCTTTATATAAATCAGAAATCTGCATTCCTACCTGTCCGCTATCTCCAAATGAAAGCCCATCATAAACATTTAATTCTTTTTCTGCTTTTATATGTATTTTATTTTTTTTGTATGCTACAACTTCTCCTATATATTCACCGTCATGACTAGGCTTATAATTTTCAAAAATATCTTTTGAATTATAATAATACCCTTGAGAAAATCCGCCTCTATTAAAAATCTTCATCAAACTTTCTCTATATTTCTGGATAGGTATATCTTTATTTTCTAAAGCCAAATCGATGGCATGTCTATATATCGAAGTAGTAACTGCAACATATTCACTTCTTTTAGCACGTCCTTCTATTTTAAAAGAAGTTATTCCGCTTTCAAGTAAGTTTGGAATTATATCAATAGTCATTAAATCTTTAGTGCTTAGAGGATAATCAGTTTTTCCTCCAGTATATTCCATTCTGCAAGGCTGTGCACATGCACCTCTGTTTGCGCTCCTTCCTCCATGCAAATAAGAATAAGCACATTGACCAGAAAAACTTACGCATAAAGCTCCATGCACAAAAGTTTCAAGTTCTATGTCTGTGTTATCTCTAATATATTTTATATTCTCTAAACTCATTTCACGTGCTAGAACAACTCTGTCAATACCAATGCTTTTAAGAAGTTTTACACTATCTAAATTATTACAAGACATCTGCGTGCTTGCATGCATGGCAATATTTAAATTATTTCTAACAATATCAATAATACCTAAGTCTTGAACTATAATAGCATCGGCTCCTAAATCAGAAACAGTTTTTATTAATGGAAGTACTTTATCAATTTCATCATTATAAACTAAAGTATTAACTGTAATATAAACATTCACATTTCTTAATTTTGCAAACTTTATATTTTCTTCAAGTGTCTTTTCATCGAAGTTTTCAGCCGCACCAACTCTCGCATTAAAACTTTTAGTACCGAAATATACAGCATCAGCCCCCGCATTAACAGCAGCCTTTAACCCCCTTTCATCGCCAACAGGTGCGAGCAGTTCTATTTTTTTGTTTTTATTATTCAAATCATTTCCTATTAATTATATATTTATTGCAAAACTATAGCATATAAGTAAATGAATTCAAGTGTTAAATAGATTTTTGATAATTATATTTTATATTGAAAATATATTTGATAGTTTATTCAACTTTTTCTCGTAATAAAAAGTTAAAAGATTTTAGTTTTATATCAAATATATATTAATAATACATTTATTTTTTAACTATATAATATTTTATATAAAAAAAGCCTGATTAAAAAATCAGACTTTTTATATAATACAAATTTATTTAAATATTTTTTGTTATAATTTCATTAACATCAGCATTGTGAAGTTCTGTTCCATCTTCTGAAACAGCTTTCTCATTTATTTTAACTGTTCCTGAATTTTCTGTATCAAAAGTTATATCTAAAGTTAAAGTTATTACAGCAGTAACATAGTCTTGAACTAAATTTTCTTTAAATACAATTACATAGTTGTTTTCTGAGTTTTTTGTAAAAGATTCTGCTTTTTTATTGTTTATTATACAAGAGCCATCTTTATTAATTGTTAAAACTCCTCCTTTATAATTAGGTGTATTAGTGAAAGTCCAACTGCCTGAATATTTTAAATCATTATTATTATTTGATGATGGTCCAGTTTTATTTTCATTGCTGCAGCTTACAAATAAAATAGCAGTTAAAAATAGTATAGATATTAATTTTTTCTTCATAAACACTTCCTTTTTAAATTTTATAAAAAATATAACCATAATAATATAATGAAGTAAATTTATTATAGATAACAATAAAGAATTATACCTCATATATGTACATTGACTTTTGTATTTTAATTATTTATACTTTCAAAATTAGTAATGAGAATATAAACAACAATGGAGGTATATAATGAAAAAACTAATTCTATCATTTTTATTGGGTATCTTTACTATATCTTGTTCAAATAATAATAATATATTAGATGCTATACTAAATAATGATTTAGAAGGTCTCAAAAAATTAATAAACAAAGAAAATATTAATACTGGAATAACCATAAAGGATGAGGTTTCTATATTAGATAGATCTTATGAGATTAATAAAGAAACTCCTATCATATTAGCTGTACTTAATAAAAATAAAGATATGATAAGATATTTGCTTGATAATGGTGCTGATCCTTCTATTTATGATGGTAGAGAGAGAAATGCTTTTCTTTGGGCTTGCGGTGCAGGTGATGTTGAAATTATACAGATGTTAGTTGAACATGATCCTAATTTAGTTAATTCAAGAACTGGCAATAATGCTAATGGAATTATTATAGCAGCGGATTTTCGTAATATAGATGTATTTGAATATTTAGTAAAAGATTTAGGTCTTGATGTAAATCACATGGATGATTTAGGAGTAACTGCTCTGCTTTTATCTCGTAAAAAAGAGGCTAAAGAAAAATTAATAGAGCTTGGTGCAACAAGATAAGAATAATAAAAAGTTAGTCATAGCAGCCAGTAACTTTAGTTGCTGGCTTATATTGTCGCTTAACGTTTTGCAAGGCACTATTACTTGCGGAATAGCAATGATATAAAAGTATATCATTTCATATATAGTAATAATAAAATATAATTTATAAAAATTGTGAGCCTCTAGCAAATTTATTTGATAGAGTTTGATTAGCGAACAATTTTTATTAGTAATAATAGGAACTAAAATGCTAAAAAAATATATTGTGTTAATTATTGTTGGAGTAGTTTTAATGGTCAATGATTCTTATGGTATAACTCAAGATGAAAGAAATTTTCTTCATGCATGCCGTTATGGTCAAATGTATGTAATTGAAGAATTAATTGATAAAGTTAATATTAATGTTCAAGATGAAGAAGACGGATTTACTCCTTTAATGAATGCTGTAACAGAAGGAGAAATAGAGGTTGTTAAAATTTTATTAGAGCATAATGCAGATGTTATTAAAATAAAAGATAATAAGGGAAGAAATGCATTTTTCTGGGCTGCTGTTTTAGATGAACTTGAAATCTTAAAACTATTTGAAAAATATAATCCTGATTTTAATGTGTCAGATAATTATGGTTCTAATGTTTTCTTTTTTACTAGAAAAAAGGAAACCGTTAATTATTTCCTTCAACATGGTGCAGATATAAATAAAAAAAATAAATCTGGAAGAACTCCTTTAATACAGCATTCTTTAGCTTATGAAAATCAAGAACATGTAAAGTTTTTACTTGAAAAAGGTGCTGATATTAATGCTCAAGATAATGAAGGTGTTACTACATTGATGTTTGCTGTTCAAACTGATAAAGTACAAATAATAGATATATGTTTATCAGAAAATGCAGATATTAATATAAAAGATAATGAAGGAAAAACAGCTTTATTTCATACAATATCATCTTTTGGTGTTTTAGAGAATGTTAAGGCAATGACGGAAGATATGTTTGGAGATCATGCTAAAACAGACTATATAAAAGATTATATGAATCAGAAGAAAATGGAAGAGACAGATAGGGCTATTAGACTTATAAAGTTATTAGTATCTAATGGTGCCGATATTAATGCTCAGGATAATAAGGGAAATACTTTATTAATGTATGCTATAGAACTTCGCAATGAACCTCTTATAAATGAGATATTAAAATTAAATCCTGATGTTAATATAAAAAATAAAAAAGGAAAAACAGCTAATGATATGGCAAAGGAGTACGGTTATAAAATAGTAAAATAGTGAATGTTTTATAAATTGTAATATTTATGTTTTAATTTATATATAATGATAATAAAAAATTAAAACTACATAGAATTAATAAAAAACTTATGAATGTAGTAACAAATAAGTTTTTTATATATAATAAAAAAATGTAGGTAATACACCATTACGGGTGGCATAGCAATAATAGGAGTTATTACAATGAAAAAAATTATTTTATTTCTTTTAAGCATTAATTTTTTATGGGCATTTCCACCTAGTGAAGCGTATTTTTCTGAACTTTTAAGTGATAATGGTAAAGTGACAAAAAATACACTTAAAGCCTATAATGTAGAAAGTTATGGTATGGTTTATTTTGATGGAGAGATTACATTAACAGGAGTTCTTGAAAGATCTGATAATTATGATATGGGAAATAATTATACTGCTTTAAGATTTTATCCTGATAATAATGTAGATCTTCCTTTTTTATATGCTTCATTTGAAATGAATTTGAAAAATCAAGGGGCTTCTAAATATGGTGATTCTTGGGATTTTAGCGGCGTTAAATTTGACAGATTGGAATTCGGTGTTTTATTAAAAAATATTGAAGTAAAATTACCAGAACCTTTGAATAAAAGATTTTTAGGTGCTGCTGCTGTAAGAGCTGAAGTTACAATTAGAAATTATCGTTTTTATGGAGAAGGTGAAGCATCTAGAGAGGCTTACGGTGATATTGTAGGTTTTAAGGCTTTAGGTGATGTAGAAACAGAGTATTTTAGTAAAAATAATTATAATTCAGGAGATGTTCATTACAACGAACTTCAATATAATTCTCAAGACAATTATGTGAATATAAGAGATAAAGCAAATGGAAAAATAATAGGAAAGATTTTGAAAAGAGATATGATTTATAATGGGGGAGTTTTATTATCTATCAATGGAGAAGGTATTGATTATGAGAATTATCAAGATATCGAAACAAAGTGGCTTGAAGTATTTTATCTTCCTCCAGAGGCTGAAGACGGAAAAGATGCAATTCATGGCTTTGTGCATGGTTCGCAGATAAAACTTGAAAATGGAGGCTATTAAAAGAGCATAACAATAATAGGATAACAATATGAATATTATAAGGTCTATTCCTATAATGTTTCTTTTAAACTTTATTACTTGCGGTATATATCATTACTATTGGATTTACAATGTTAGCTTAGAAGTTAAAAAATTTACTAGTAGAAAAGACATATCTCCTGAATTAGAACTTCTACTTAGTATTTTAACATGCAATATCTATAGCATATATTGGTATAATAAATACGGAAATATTATTTATAAAGAAATAGCTTTAAAAATTGATGAAAAAGATAAAAATAATGTTACTCAAATAATTATGGTTTCATTTATTATTGTATTATTTGTGGGTATGCCAATTATAGGTGGATTAATACTTGCTTTTGTTATGGGAGTATTTGTAAGCGGTATGTCGGTACTTTACGGAGGAGCTTATAATAATTACACTTTAATTGAATCTATTTCCCATGCTCCTGAAGTATTATTAGTATTTGCTGGTACTATATTAGCAGTTATTGCTATTGTTCTAGTAATTACTGCTATGCTGCTTATTCCTGATATTATTATGCAAAAGAAATTAAACTCTATATGGATAAAACTAAAAGAATTTTATAATAATAAAAACTAATTCGTATTCAAGATATAATAAAATATTATTTATAAAAATAGTTATATGAAAAATTATAAATTATAAAATCTTCAATTAGGGTTATTAAATCTTTTACTATTTATCAAACTTGATATTATATGATTTTTTGATTTATCTTTAGCTTCCAATATTTCATTAACATCATTAATAAAATCTTGAAACTGTCTGTTATAGCAAAGCTTATGCATAGTGTCTATATCTAAATTATTTCTTTTTTTAGCTGAAAATAATATTTCTGAATCTTCAGGATTATAATAATTTAATTTTATTATACCTACACCAAAAGACTGATTTAATCTTTTTATTTCTTCCATTAATTCATCATAGTTATTTTCATCTATTTCCATAGCAACAAGCCAAGCTTCATTAGCCCAGCCTGAATTTGATAATGCTTGAAAATAATATTCAGTTAAAGTTCCAAGTGTGAGTTTTAATTTTAATTCATAAGCGTAAATTTCTGTAGTTGGCAGGTTTATATGATTAAATAATTCTAAAACTGATTTATTAATATAATCTTTAAAAGTAACAGATACAATATCTGGAGTGCCCCATTTCATTTTTCCTTTTAAGTTAATATCTGTAGCATTGGCATTTATAGTTTTAGAATATATTTTCATTGAGTACAAATATTTTGTGAGAGGTATATGCAAATCTTCTTCTAATATTTTTTTATTTGTAATTGTATTTTCTGAACTTTCTTCTGTATCTTCTTCTTCGCTTAAATCATTAATTTCATTTATTAAATTTTGATTAGAGCTATTTATTTTGCTTTTTAATAAAAATTTACCTTTACCAACTTTAGTAAAGATTGTAGTATCTGGATTAAATTTTATATCTGTATATATTTTTGCTCCTAAACTTGCAATAGGAGTTTTACTCATTTTACCGTTTAATGTTTCAGCTATAATTTTATCATAACCTAGTTCGCAAGCCTTCTCCCATATTTCATCAACTTTCATAGGAACATCGCTTTGCTCTAAAACTTTTTTTGCTGCATCATAATATGTCATAGCTAACTCCTAAAACTTATATACTAATAATACACTATTTTTGTAAAAACTCTATAAAATTTTGTACAATTTAGACATTAAATATATTTAAAAATTTTTTCTCACTCCCCGCCCTTTAGATTTTATGATTTTGTTTGAACTTTTTAGTCTTATATTTTTTGTTGTTTAATAAGAAATGTTAACGCCCGCCCAAGTTCGCTTTAACTTTTTTAATCTTACTTCCCGCACGCAGAATAAAATTAAAAAATATATAACATCTAATAATTGCATTTATGTTATAACTAATAACCTGCTTACCGTGCGGTGAATAAATTATAAGTTTAATCAAGTTTTTTGTATCAAGCATTCAATATTATATATACGAATTCCGAATTTGTAATAAGGCTAAAACTATATTTGAGGAATATTTATTATGCGTTATCTTAGTTTGATTTTTATACTTATTTTTAATATATCTTTTCTATTTTCTCAAAATACTAATACTGGAAAATTAGACCAATTATTAGATTATGCTAATACAGGTAATATTAATGGAATAAAAAGATTAATTTCTGCTGGTTCTATTTCAAGTTATATAGATTTTGGAGATATGCAGGGACATAATGCTTTAATAACAGCTACTTTTAGAGGTTATAAAGATATAGTTGTTTTGCTATTATCTCAAAAAATAGATGTTAATGCTAGCTGTATACATGGAAAGACTGCTTTAACTTATGCGGCAGAAAACGGATATGTTGATATAGCTTCTTATTTGCTTGCTAAAAATGCTAATCCTAATATAAAAATTAATAACGGTACTACAGCTTTACTTCAAGCAGCTGGTAAGGGGTATTATACTATAACAGAAATGATTATTAATGCCGGTGCTGATGTTAATATGTCTGGACTTTATGTTAATCCTGATGATGCCAATTATAATATGACTCCTCTTATGGTTGCTGCTTATAATAATCATGATGATATAGTGAAATTGTTGCTTGACAATGGAAGCGATATAAATAAAGTTAATAATGTTGGAGCTAATGCTTTATTTTATGCTATAGCTAAGGGTAATGGAGAAGTAGCTAAAATGCTCCTTGAGAGAAATGCTGATGCTAATGTAGTATCTAGTTATGGATATTATGGAAATATTACAACACTTGCTTTAGCTTCATCATTGGGATTGAATGATATAGTGTCATCACTTTTAATAGGTAAGGCTAATATTAATTATAGAATGGCAGATGGAAGAACTGCTTTAATATGGGCTAGTATATCAGGCAAGAAGGATATTGTTTTATCATTAATTAACGCTAATGCTGATGTTAATATTAAAGATAATGATGGAAAGACTGCTTTGATGTTTGCTGCCGAGAATGGCGATTATGATTCAGTTCAATATTTACTTGACGGTAATGCAGATTTGAGCATAGTAGATAATTTGTCAAAAAATGCTTTAATGTATGCTATGGAAAACGGAAATACAGATATAGTTGATTTAATTACAAAAAGAAGTTTGGCAAAGAAATAATTTATAAAATATATTTAAAGTTTATATATTGCTGTGAATAATAACTAATATTGATTAAAAACTAAAATAGCAGTGTATGGGGTTTAGATTATATAAAAAGGCTTTGAACTATAAGTTTAAAGCCTTTTATATTTTGTAATTATTATTATTGTTTTGTCAATGTACCACTATGAGGTGTTCCGTCAGGTTCTGGGGCATCATAAGAACCGGTAGTATCACTAGTAAATTTTAATGTCAATGTTACTGTACCATCTGTATTTGTAAATACTATACTATAAGTTTCATTTCCTCTATCTGTAACATCAGTACTATTGAGATTTAATTCTTTAAGATTTACTGAGCCATCTTCAGCTATTACCATAGTTCCGCCGCCACTACCTGTAGTTGTTTCTTTCAAAATCCAAGTTCCTGCATAATTAGCTAAACCTTTGCTAGTGCTAGAGTCGCTTCCTGTTTTATCTTTGTTGCTGCAGCTTACAGCTAAAACACTCACTAAAAAATAAAACCGAAATTAAACTTAATAATTTTTTATTCATAAAGTATATTATCCTTTTTATTTTATAATTAAAGGCTTCAAACTTAATGTTTAAAGCCTTTTATATTTTTTTAATTGTATATTTATTATTTTTGTTTTGTCAATGTACCAGAACTTATAATATCATCTAATTTTGCTTCATAAGAACCAGTATTATCATCATTGTTAAATTTTAAAGTTAATATTAATGTTGATGATATTCCAGCATTAGGGTCTTCATCTACAAATTTTACTTCATATATTTCGTTTCCTTTATTTGTTACATTTGTACTAATGTATTTATCAAAAGTGACAGAACCATCATTTCCTATAATAATATTTGGATTTTGAGCAGCTTGAGCTGGTTGTTGATTAGGAGTAAGTATCCATGTACCTTCATAATACCATAAACCTTTGTTTCCGCCATTTTGTTTTTTTATAACTCCATTTCCATAAAAATCATAAGTATCATTTATAGTACCTGACTTTTCATCCGTAAATATAATAGTTACTGTTGAATGTTCTCCTCCTACAATATGTTGTACGCTCATAGTATATGTATTCCCATTTTCTGTTATATCTGTGGCTTCTTTTGTAGTGAGTGAGCCATCATCTATAGTTACTTTTCCATCAGTACCTATAATAACTTTATAACTAGCAGTGGCATTAAATTTAGCTGTCCAAGTGCCTGCATATTTTGCTATACCTTCAGGAGTTGGAGTTGTGCCGCCATCGCCGCCTGTACCGCTGCCACCATTTCCGCTATTATTATCACCGCTTCCTGTTTTATTTGCATTGCTGCAGCTTAAAACAAGAATACTGCTCAAAAACAATATACTAACCAACCTTAAAACTCTTTTACTCATATTTTACTCTCCTTTTTTACTTTTATTAAATATAACAAAAATAAAGCACTTTTTCAAATGAATTTTTTATTATAATTACTTATATTTAATACTTATATTATATATTAAAAAATGGATTATTATGAATAAATACAGCAAAAAAATAAGAAAATGAAATATATAATTTTATAAAAAAACTAACCCAACAATCGAAGAAGTATCTAAAGAATTAAATATAAGCTATGATAAAATTAAAAAGCTATATTAATAAATCTAGTAAAAAAAATAAAAAAACTCTAGTAAGAAAAATTAGGAAAGCAAAAGACGAATATTTTTTAGATGCAAAAACAAAAATAGAAAATGCATTAATAAAAAAGTCATTAGGCTATTATAGTAAAGATATTATAAAAGAAAGAAAAATAGATAAAGACGGAAATGAGTCTAAAACAAAAAAAATAGTATATAAATATAATCCTCCAAGTGAAAGAGCAATGATAGTATTTTTTGAGTTACTAAAAAAGCGTAATGATAAAAGGCTAGAATATATAAGAAAAAAGATAGAAGAAAAAGAAAATAATAATAAAATCAATATAAGAGTAGGGTTTGATAATTAATAAAAAACTATTCTGATAAATAACATATGTTTTAAAATATACGAAATAAAATTTATTTTTTAATATTTCAAAAATAATCATTTATTAACGCACGGTAAGTATACTCTATAAATAAAAATAATTTTGATTAATAACTGTTTTTATATTTTTTATATTCACACCGTGCGTGCGGATAAGATTACTTATAATTTTTACACCTTTGAGAAATTTATGAATATTAATATAAACATTTTAAAACCTTTTGAAAAATGGATTAACACTGAAAAACGATTAAAAATAGCATTCGGCGGACGAGGAGGCGGAAAAAGTGAATCTATTGCAAGAATCTTAATAGCTAAAAGTTTTGAAATTAATGGAGTAATATTATGTGCGAGAGAGATTCAAAAATCTATTTCTTATTCCACTTATCCTCTTCTTATAAGCATTATAAAAGAACTTAATTTAAATGAGTTTTTTGTAGTAAAAAGAAATGAGATAATAAACAAAATTACAAACTCTAAGTTTATATTTTTAGGTATTAGAGAATGTTCTATAGAGGAAATTAAATCTATTTACAATGTAAGAATATGTTTTATAGAAGAAGCTCAAACTCTCACACAAAGAAGTTACGAAATATTAGAGCCTTCAATAAGGGCTGATAAAAGTGAAATATGGCTTGCATTTAATCCTCGCTTTGAAACTGATTTTATTTATAGGGTTGTAAGTCAATTTAATTTAGATAATAAGGTTTATAGAGATAAAACAAACAAAGAGTATTATTATAAAGAATATGAAGATGCTAATATATTAATTACTTTTATTAACTATGACGGCAATTATTATTTTAGCGACATATTAAATAAATCAAGATTATCCACATTAAAACTTATGCCAAAGATGTATGAACATATATGGCTTGGAAAAATTAAAAGTAAACATGGAAAAGTTTTTTTGTATTCAAAATTAAAGTTCTATGATGAAAATAAAGAAAAAGATAAAATATATTCTAATGAGCATAAAGCAATAGTTGACCCCGCATTTGGAGAGTATAATTGTTTTACTTCTGTTATAGTCTACACACAAATAGATAATAATATTTATTTGATAGACAGCGGACTTATGCGTAATGATTCAAACACAACAACAGATGAAAGCATCACAAATTTTTTAGTAAGCAGAAACGTAGAAAAAAATATTATGCGAAAGTAATTTTGCTCAAAAGGAATTAGTAAAAAGACTTGAGAAACATTTTGAAGTAACGCCGTTTTTTGTTCATAAAAATAAAATAGAGAGAATAGTAAATGCAAGTTATGTTATATATGAGAGAGTATATTTTCCTATTGGCTGGCAGGAAGTACCTGAAGGCTCTGATACAGATAAATGGCTTCAAACAAATAATGGACGCGGATATATAGCTCTTCGTCAATTACTTAATTTTGATGATTCTGTAAACAATATTAAAGGAGATGTTTTTAGTTATTTGGATTTTCCAGATGCTTTATCAAGTTTAATAAGCTTTGGAATGGAAGATGCAGAAGATGATGAAAAAATTGAAGAAGATAATAGTTTTATGGATTTTATTTTTGGGAATTAATTTTCACTATAAATCAATTTATAAAGAAGCTATATACTTCGTATACGCTTCTAGAAATAATTGATTTTTAATAAAAATATAAGTATTGTTTTATATTAACAAATATCTCCTACATATAAAGTTAAAATATTTGCACTTTTTGGTTCTTTTTGCGGCGGGAAAAAGAACAACATAAAATTAACAAACTTAATAAATTTCAGTATATAAAAAGGAGCATATATGGATAATAATTTAAACTATATAAAAGAAATGAATGAAGAGCTTATTAAAACTCAAGCTTATATAGGCAGTATTAATAATGCTATTGGTGTTGAATTAAAAGAAAGCTCTAATGTTGCTGCTGATTCCATTAGCTTAATTAAAGATAGTATAAACAAAATAGATATAAAAAGTTTCTCTTCTGATATTAATAGTATATTGTCTAGCACATCAACTTTGTATAGCAGTATATCATCAAGTTTCTTTTCGTTTTTTGATTATGACTTGAGTATTTATGATAATGCTATAAATGAGGCTAAACAAAAGCTTGAAGAGTTTAATAATTATCAAAATGAGCTTAGAGAAAGCAATAAAGAAAAAGAAGATGAGTATTACAATAATTTTTTAGCTCGCTTAGATGAAGAATTAGAACTTACTATAGAAAATGATGATTTGATGAGTGCTGAGGCTATAAGAATAAAAAAAGAGGAGATAGCAAAAAAGAAAGAAGAAGAAAATAAATTATTATTATTAGAAAAAGAAAAAAATGAACAAAAAGAATTATTAGAAAGAAACCTAGCAGAAGCAGAGTATAAAAAAGATTATGCCAAATGGGAAAATGAAGTAAAATTGGCGGAGATGGAAAAAAGTAAAGCTATTGCTGATGCTGTATTAATACCTTCGCTTGCAATAGCAAAGTCTGCATTAGGTGTAGCTACTTCTTTTGCTGAAGGCGGATTAGTTGGCTTTGCTGCTGGGTTGGCTGTGTCTGCTACAACTGTTGCTTCTGCTATTTCTGCTGCTTCTGGTATAGTATCTTCTACAAATGCCCTAGATAGTGTAAAATCTAATCCTCCAACTCCTCCAAAATTTGCATTTGGTACTACAGGCTACACCATTCCAGACGGAGGATATGCTATAGTTGGAGAGATGGGGGCTGAACTTGTTAGAAATAATGCTGGTAAAATTACAGTTCAAAGTAATGCACAGTTAAATGACAATTATAATTCAAGAGATTCTATGTATATAGAAAATGTTATTTTTAATGTTTCTCAAGTATTAACAGAAGAAGAAGTTTATAAGTATATGAATGATTATAAATATAGAAACTCACAAATGTATGTAAGATAAGTGATAAAAATTATACCTCTTATCTTACATAAATTATTACAAAATTTAATTACCAAAAATATAATTATTCATTTACATTCCACTGACTAATAGCATCATCATTTGATAAATCTGCAATAGAGTTTTTATTGAATTTAGGTTCTTTATGTTCTTTTAATTGTGATACATAATGTTTTGTAAGTAAGTATACTGGTTTATTAAGTATTACCATTACTATAATGTTTAATAAAGCCATAAATCCCATAAACATATCACCTGCTCCCCAAATAGTTTTGAACTCTGCCAATGAACCAGCAAATACCATTACTATAGTCATAAGTCCTACTATTATATATGATGCAAAATTATCTTTTACAGCAGCAGCACCTGTTTTTATATAGAAGAAATTACCAAGTATAGAGCTATATGAGAAGAACAATATACATACAGTAATAAATATAGAACCAAAACTTCCTAAATGTGATTCCATAGCATATTGAAATAAATTAATACCTTCTATGTTTTTTACTTCTTTCATAGCTTCAGGAGATAATAAAAGTATAAAACCAGAAATAGAACATATTAATAAAGTATCTGTAAATACAGAGAACATTTGTATAAGTCCCTGTTTACAAGGGTGAGAAGTATGAGCAGCAGCAGCAGCATGCGGAGCTCCTCCCATACCAGCCTCATTTGAGAATAATCCTCTTTTTAATCCGTTTGAAATTGTAATACCTATAGCACCTCCAAAAATTGCACTAGGTTTAAATGCTTGTATAAATATATTTTGAAAAACTGAAGGCACTGAAGGTAAATTAGTGAAGAATATAAAAAGCCCCATTAATATATAAGGTATTGCCATAACAGGCACTATAAATACGCATGCATGTGTTATAGTATCTCTCTTTTTGCTGAATAATATTAATGCTGTGAGTATTGTTAAAATAACAGCAGTAATTATTACAGATACATTATATTTTGATAATGCATTTGATATAGTATTTGCCTGAACTCCATTAAAAGTAGTATAAGTAAATATCATACATAAAGCAAATAGCATTGCAAGTACAGGTTTTTTTAATTTACTTTTTATATAGAAAGAAGCTCCTCCTATAAACTTACCCATAGAATCTTTTTCTTTATATAATTGTGCGAGTGTACTTTCAGAAAAAGCTAAACTTCCGCCTAAAAGAGCCATAATCCACATCCAAAATAATGCCCCAGGTCCTCCCGCAGAAACAGCACCCATAACACCAGTAATGTTTCCAGTACCTACTCTTGAAGCAGTACTTATACAAAAGCTTACAAACCCTGAAACTCCGTCTCCTTTTTCATGCTTTGAGAATAGAAGTTTTAGTGCATGTATAGAGTGAGAAATTTGTATTCCTTTTAGTCTAATAGTAAAAAATACAGCCACCACAAAAAATACGGCCAAAAGTAAATATCCATACATAACATTATTTGTGTTTGTTATAATAGAATTAATAATATTCATATGCATAACCTCTTAAAAAATTGAAAATATTAGATTTTGTAAGCAATTATTCATTACTAATAATAGAATTGTTAAAAATATATATTATTTTTATGATTTTGTCAAAAAGTTTTTATATGAGTTTTGAATAGATTTTATTGATGATTTTTTATTGTTCTTTTTCCTGCCTTACGCTCTGCGGACTTCGTCAAAGAACCAAAAAGGCTATGGTTTTAGATAGAATTTAGGTATTATATTATTTATATGTTTTTAAGCATATAAGTAAAAATATTTGCACTTTTTGCAACTTTTTGCGGCGGGAAAAAGTTGAATAAAAAAACTTACATAAAAAATATAGTTGTAATAGTTTTAGTAAAATTAGTATTCCCAACACATTTCATCGCATATTTTTATCATAACATTATAACCTTGTTTAGCAAAATTTATAGCTTTTTGTTTATACTTATCTTTTAATTTATCATCAGCTAAATTATAACCATTGATGAAATCATTATAAGCTTCTTCTATTAATTTATTTTTTTCTTTTTCATCTTCTGTTGTATTTGCTAATAATTGTTTTGGTAATACCATATTAAAATAAGCATCTGAATTACTAGGATTTAATTCTATAGCTTTATCATAATCTTTAATAGCTTCTTTATATTTTTCTAGTTTATGTTTTGAAACACCTCTATTATTATAAGCATTTGAATAATTAGGATTTAATTCTATAACTTTATCATAAATTTTAATAGCTTCTTCATTATAACCTAAGTTTGACTTAGCTGTGCCTATATTATTATAAGCTTCTGAATTATTAGGATTTAATTCTATAGCTTTATTATAATCTTTAATAGCTTCTTCATATAATTCTAAATATGATTTAATATTACCTCTATTATTATAAGCTTCTGAATTATTAGGATTTAATTCTATAGCTTTATCAAAATCTTTAATAGCTTCTTTATATAGTCCTAAATATGATTTAGCATTACCTCTATTATTATAAGTTTCTGAACTATTTGGATTTAATTCTATAGCTTTATCATAATCTTTAATAGCTTCCTCGTTATAATCTAAATCTGATTTAGCGTTACCTCTATTATAATAAGCAATAAAACAATAATTTTTATATTGATAATATTCTTCAGAGTTTTCATCATATCCTTTTAATAATTCATCTGTCATTTCTATAATTTTGTTATAATAATTTATAGATGAATTATAGTCCTTATTATTATCAGATTGATAAGCTAAATTAAATAAATTTGATATCTCTATATTTCTATTATTTTCTTCTATTAATTTTTTAGTTTCTTCTTCTGCTTTATCTTTTATTGATTCTATTAATTGTTTGCTTTCTGTTTGTGCTTGTTTTTTTATATCTAATATCATTTGATTTGATTTTTCTTGAATTGAATTAATAGAGTTATTAAATTCTATTTTTAATTTATCTATTGAATTTAAAGCTTCACTATTTTTTTCATTTATTTCTTTCAAAAATTTATTTGAACTTGTTTCTAATTCAAATATTTTTCTTTGTGTTTCTGTATCAATTTTTAAATGTAAATTTTTAGTATCAAGTTCATAATGTTGTATTTTATCTTTGTAGTTTTCAATATCTTTTTTTAAGATTTCTATATATTCCAAATTTTCCTTACTTTCAGATAAGATATTATTATTGATAAATATACTAGAAAATGTAAATACTATCATTATTACAGACAAAAATGCAAACCAGAAACTTAATAAATCATTTGAGTTTTTCATTATCTCTGCCATTGAGGATTCTAGCATTCTTGTGTTTATATCAAATGTTGATTTGAAACTATTTGCTATTTCATCATTAATTATAAATTCGTTGTTTATTGTAATGCTATTTTCTGATTCATTAGTTATAACAGTTTTATCTATGGTTGTATTGCTTATTATAGTTTGGATATTTAGAGAGTAATTTTCTAATGCTTTATCAAATCTGCTTTCTATTTTTTTAGTATGTGAAGAATATATCAATGCAAATGCCCCAAAAGCGAGCAAAAATAATGCAATCATTATGCAAGTGTTATTTTTATATTTGCTATTATTTTTAGGGTTGTTAGGTTTATCATTTGTGTTGTTGTTTGTATTGTTGTTGTTTGTATTGTTGTTGTTTGTATTGTTATCCATAAATAATCCTCAAGCTATTTGCTATATTATACAGTATTATGAAAATTATTAAACAATATATAAATAGTTTTTGGGTTATATATATGCAATATTTTTTACTTATCGTGTGTTTTGAGAATTAAAAATTTTAAAAAAATAAAAGCCCCTTATAACTTTAAGAGGCTTTTAATTAATTTATGTATTTATTAATTTTCTTTTATTCTTCTATACTCAAATGAAGCTCTTCTAATTGGTCGGCATCAACAGTAGAAGGACAGCTGCTCATCAAACATTGTCCCTTCTGAGTTTTAGGGAATGCTATAACTTCTCTTATGCTGTCTTGTTTTTGTAATAACATTATAACTCTGTCTATACCAAAAGCCATACCGCACATAGGAGGAGCACCATATTTTAAAGCATCAAGTAAGAAACCAAATCTTATTTTAGCTTTCTCTTCATCTATGCCTAAAAGTTTGAATATAGTAGCTTGTACTTTGCTGTCATATATACGCTGACCGCCTCCGCCTATTTCGTTACCGTTTAATACTAAGTCATAAGTATCACTTCTTACTTTTAGAGGCTCGCTTTCAAGTATAGCAACGTCTTCAGGTACAGGAGCAGTAAATGGGTGGTGAGTAGCTGATATTCTCTTTTCTTTGTGGTCATATTCAAATAATGGAAACTCTACTACCCACAAGAAGTTTAATTTGTTTTTATCTATTAAATTTAACTTCTCAGCAACTCTTAATCTTAAATTACCTAAAGCATCAAATGTAACTTTTGGTGTATCAGCAACAAAGAATAGTAAATCGCCTTTCTCTGCTTTTGTAACTTCTAATATTTTCTTTTGATTTTCCTCAGAGAAGAATTTAACAATGTTAGATTCAAGTCCGTTTTCAGTAACTCTCATCCAAGCAAGACCTTTAGCACCAAATATACCAACATATTTAGTAAAGTCATCAATATCTTTTCTGCTTAATTTATCAACTCCGCCTTTAGCATTCAAACATCTTATTATAAATTTGTTATCTAATGCATTTTTGAATACTGCAAAATCACAGCCTCTAACAGCCTCTTCAACATTAATAAGTTTTAATTCAAATCTAGTATCAGGCTTATCGCTTCCATACATTTCCATAGCATCATAATAATTTAATCTAGGGAATGGAGTTTTTAAATCTATATTATAAACATCTTTAACTATATTAGAAACAACTTTCTCCATAATAGATAAAAACTCATCAGTATTAAGGAAAGAAGTTTCAATATCAACTTGAGTAAACTCAGGCTGTCTGTCAGCTCTCAAGTCCTCATCACGGAAACATTTAGCAACTTGATAATATCTCTCAAAACCGCCAATCATAAGTATTTGCTTGAATATTTGAGGAGACTGAGGCAATGCGTAAAAATCTCCAGCATTTAATCTTGAAGGAACAAGGAAGTCTCTAGCACCTTCAGGAGTACTTTTGTTTAATATAGGAGTTTCAACATCTATAAAACCATTGTCAGCTAAATGTTTTCTAAAAGCATTAGTAATTTCAAATCTTTTATATAGGTTGTTGAATACTTTAGTTCTTCTTAAGTCTAAATATCTGTATTTTAATCTTATATCTTCACCAGTATCAATATCATCTTCAAGTAAGAAAGGAGGAGTTTCAGAAGTATTAAGAAGCTCCATTTTTTCAACCATAACTTCTATTTCACCAGTAGGAATTTTAGGGTTAATCATCTCTTCGCTTCTTGCTCTTACTTTACCTTCAACACTTATAACATATTCGCTTCTTAAATCTTGAGCGTTATTATGTGCTTCTTTGCTTATCTCAGGATTGAATACTATTTGTACAAAACCTGTTCTATCTCTTAAATCTACAAATATTACTCCGCCATGGTCTCTTCTTCTTAAGACCCAACCAGCTAATTTAACTTCTTTACCAATATCATTTTTTGTTAAAATTCCATTATAGGCACTTTTAAAACGCATATTAATTCCTCTTTAAAATTATTTACTTGACTATAAAATATAGTTATTTTAATTCTAATAAATACAATTATTATATTATATATAAGTATAAAAATCAATTGTTAAATACGAGTTAATTTTATATTATAATATATATTATAGTGTGTATATATGCTCAATATAGCAAATCTAATATAAAAATTAGCTAATATTGTTATATATTATTTGTTTATAAATAAAAAATAGTATATTAATTAGCGTAAATTTGAAATTAATATAAAAATATCCTATATTATTAATATTGTGTAAAAATAAAAAAATATAAGAGGTTTTTATGAGTTCATTTTTTCAAAGTGATGCTAGTATTTTAGCTATTATCTTTTTAATAACATCGCTTGCATTATTAGGGCAGCAAATAAAATTAGGTAGGATTTTAGGTCCTGCTTTAAGCGTTATATTATTGGGTATATTTTGTACGAATGTAGGCTTAACTCCTGTTGATCATAATGTATATGGAGTATTTTTTACATATTGTGTGCCTTTATCAATTTCTATAATACTTATGGGGGTTGATATTAAGGCTTTACTAAAATTATCAAGAGAGCCTTTTGTGGCTATGCTTGTTTCTGTTCTTAGTGTTTCTTTTTTGGCTTTTCTTTTTGGATTAATATTTGCAAAAGAAATAGAAGATGGTTGGAAAGTTGCTGGAATGTTTGTAGGAAGCTATACAGGAGGAAGCCCAAATTTAACTGCTATAGCTACTGCATTAGGAACCAGCAGAGAAGCAATAGCTGCTGCAAATGCTGCTGATTATGTGGTTGGTACACCTGCTGTTATTTTTTATATGTCTCTTCCTCCTATATTAAAAGCATCAAAACAGTTTAATAAAATTTGGCCTTATTCTTTTACAGAAGAAGAACTTGCAAAAGATGATGGACAGGGGGAGTTTTTAGGAAGCAAAGAATGGAGCATTAAAGAGATTTCTTCATTAATAGCAATAGCAATGATAATAGTTGCTGCTTCAACTTTTGTAAGTCAATATTTTCCTGATAGTGTTAAAGGTTCTGCTAGATTAATTTTAATAAGTACAGTTTCTTTAATATTATCAAGATTTCCTTTTATAAGAAAGCTTAGAGGCAATAATGATTTAGGTCTTTTCTTTTCACTTCTTTTTTTGACAGTGTTGGGTCTTACAATTAATTTAAAAGGTTTTTTAAGTTCAACATTTTATATAACAATATTCTGTGCTTTAATTATAATATTTTCTATGATTTTTCAATGGGTTGTTTCAAGGATATTAAAGATAAAATATCAATATGTTTTATTAGCTACAGTTGCTGCTGTTTGGGACGGACCTACTTCTGCTTTAGTTGCTGGAGGAGCAAAGTGGAAATCTTTGATGTCTATTGCAATTATAATGGGAATTATGGGAGGTGTTTGCGGTAACTATTTGGGAATAACTGTTGCTTTTTTAATTAAAAATACATTGGGGCTATAAATAAATATTATTATTAATTATTTTTTGACAATTTATTATATATTAAATATAATAATAGTTATGGTTAATAATGAAATAGAAATAAAAGCATATATTAGAGATTTTGAAAATACTTTAAGTTTTCTTTATAAGAATGCAAGATTTAAAAAGAAGTATTTTAAAAAAGATATATATTATGCTAAAAAAGATGATATTTTAAATGATGATATAAAATTAAAAAACTGCATTAGGCTTAGGGTAGAACATGGAGGCTATACATTTTGCTCTAAAGACAGAAAATTAATAGACGGCGTAGAAGTTAATGATGAGATAGAATTAAAAGTAAGTAAGAAAAACGCTAGATTTATAATTAATTTTTTATCATCTCTTCAAGGCTACAGAGAGTATGTGAGAAAAGAGAAGAAAGGTTATGCTTTTACATATAAAAACTCTTTAGTGGAAGTATCGAAAATAAAAGGTTTAGGTGATTTTGTAGAGATAGAGTTTTTAAATAGTGAAGAGAGTGTAGAAAATCAGGTTTGTCAGTTAAAAGCGATATTAAAAGAAATAGGCATAGACGAAAAAGATATAGAAACAAGAGCGTATATTGATATGCTTAAAAAAGCTAAAGAATTATAGATTATTTCCGAGAATGAATCATAATTTTTTAAGTTTATAAGTTAGGCTTTGTTTTTGTGTTAAAAAGATTTAATATACGCTTGACTTTTTTTAAGGTATATGCTAATATATTTAAGTCTTAAAACATGAGGGCGATTAGCTCAGCTGGGAGAGCGGGTGCCTTACAAGCACTAGGTCGGCGGTTCGAACCCGTCATCGCCCAAAGTCTTCTAAATGTTTAAATTATTTTTTAGTATATGGCAGGTTTTGAATATCTTTTAATTATAGTAGCTATTCTTTTTCTATTAATCTTACTTACTTTTCTTATTAAAAAAATTACTAAACATATTTCTATATTATTTGCTGTTATTATTATAATGGTGCTTTCTGTTGCTTCTATTGTAGGAGTATATTTTAATTATACAACTAATATCTCTGCAAATATGGAAAGCTTCTCAATGGAAAAACAAAGAGCAGAAGAGAAAAAGAGACTTATTAACAGTGTAAGCATGAAAGACGGAGTATTAGAGATTTTGTCTTTGCATTTAGCTTATTCTAATAGAATATCAAAGCCTATAATAAGAAATGGTGAGATAGGATTTTATTTAGATGATATTTGGTTTAACTGGGCTGACGGCAAGCTTTTAACAGATGAAGATATATCTAATGCTGATAATTATATAAGTTTTGGTTTTTATTCATATCCTGTTAATGGTCTTCCTGTTATACAAAAGGCCACACCTGAAAGAACTCTAGAGCTTCAAGAATATTATAAAAGAAGAATTAATAACAAAAAAATTATTAATAATACATTTTTAAATACACTTTATGATGGTTCTTCGCCTAAGACTATGATGAGGCATATAAAAACTGTAAGCATATTAGGATATAGAACTAGCATACATGATTATATAGTAGAGCCTCTTTCCAATGCGAGTGTAGAAGTTAAATCTATGGCTCAAACTAATGTTCAAGTAAAAAATTATTTAGCATCATTAAAAACAGTTAGCGGATATGTATGGAAAATAATATCAAAAAGTGCAAGCAGAAGCTATCATAGTTATGGAGTTGCTGTTGATACTCTTCCTAAGAGAAGTAACGGCAAGCAAATATACTGGGCTTGGACTAGGGTAAACAATAAAGAGTGGTATGCTGTTCCTTTTAATGATAGATGGAATCCGCCTAAAGAGGTTATAAAAATTTTTGAGAAGTACGGATTTATTTGGGGCGGTAAATGGCATAACTATGACACTGTGCATTTCGAGTATAGACCAGAACTTATAATATACAACAGAATAAAAGAAGATGAAGAAGAGCTTTACAGACTCATAAAAGAATACGGTTTATATTAATTAATAGCATTAAAAAGTATATTTCTTAAATTATCTTTATTGTATTTTTATAAAAACTAAATATTCTCAAATTTATAAAAAATTAGTTTTTTTATTATTTGTAATGACTATTGTTTGCTAATAGATATAATGAAAGTATAAAGCTTTAGTATTTGCACTTTCGCGAAGCGTACCCGAAGGGTGAAAACTTTGACGAAGTCCAGCTAAGGCGGGAAAAAGAACAATAAAAAAGTTGAATAAAAAACTTATTATATATATTGAAAACTTTTAATTTTATAAAAGATATTTTTTTAGTTTTTTATTTGAGGGGACTAGCCCCCGCACCCCCACTTCTTTTGCCGACGCTCTGCGTGCCTGCGGCAAGGTACCTACTCGGTATTGGTATAAAAGAACTGCATTTTTATTATAAATTTTATAATTTAATTGTACATTAAAAGGCACTCCCCCGCACGACTAAGAAGTTATAATTAAAGCATAACATTACCGTGCGGCAAGGTGGTACAGCTCGTACGCGGGAAAAAGTTGAATAAAACAAAAACTATAATATATTCATAAAAATTGACAAACTCAGTAATTTTTAGTATTATATAAAATAATATCAATATAAAAAATAAATATGATAAAATTAGATAATAATAACGAAAATAACACTCTAAATAGATGGCGTCTTATACTCGGAGATTTCGCAGATAATAATATTGAATTGCAAAATGGATTATCTGAACTTAATGAAACTCTAAATTTTTTGTATGACAGAGAATATTCACAAGAAGATGGTTATTATAATGATGATAATAGTACAACAACAAAGGGCGGTAAAAATAAAAGCAATTTAACTGTGCCGATATGGGTTTCTAAGATAAGAAAACTCTTTCCAAAAGAAACAGTTCAGATTATGCAGACTCATGCGCTAAATAAATATAATCTAACTGAGATGATTACAGATGAGAATATTTTAAAGGAAATGGAGCCTAATATGGAACTTCTTAAAAATATTCTAACATTCAGAGATATGATGGATTCTAATGTAAAAAAACTTGCATATGGAATAGTAAGAGATATTGTAGAAAAACTAAAAAGAAAAATGGAACAAGATATTAAAAAAGTTTTTTATGGTAAGAAGCTTCCTCATTCTTATACAATGCAAAAAAAAATGTTTAAAAATCTTGATGTAAAAAAAACAATCAGACATAATTTAAAAAACTATAATATTCAAGATAACACAATATTTGTAGATAAACTTTATTTTAATAACAATATAAAAAACTACAATCCTTGGCATATTATAATACTTGTAGATGAAAGCGGATCTATGCTTGATAGCGTTATATATTCTTCTATAATGGCGTCAATATTTGCTAATTTGCCTTATTTATCTGTGAAGCTTATTATATTTGACACTTCAATAGTTGATCTTACTGATTATGTTAAAGACCCGGTGGATACTCTTTTAAAGGTTCAATTAGGAGGCGGAACTGATATTGTTAATGCTTTGGAATATGCTAAAAAAATTACAACTATTCCAGATAAGACTATATATTTGCTTATAAGCGATTTGGAAGACAGCAATGATTATAAATGTATGCATAATAGTGTAAAGGGCATTATTGAGGCAAGGAGTAAGATTTTTATATTAACGGCACTAGATTATGAATGTAATGAATCGTATGATAAAAATGCTGCTCAAAAACTCTCTAAACTTGGTGCTAAAGTAGCTGCCATAACACCAAATAAATTAGCTCAGTATGTAAATGATGTTATATCATAATTAATTTAAGGAGCATAAAATGAAAATATCTCATATTGCTATTTGGACTAAAGATATTGAAAAGATGAAAGAGTTTTACATAAAATATTTTAATTGCAAATGCGGCGATAAATATGTTAATACAAAAAAATGTTTTGAATCTTATTTTCTTGAGTTTGAAGATAATAGCTCTAGATTAGAGATTATGAAAAGAAATGATATTAATGATTTGGATAAAAATAAAGAATATTATGGATTTGCTCATATTGCTATATCGGTTGGAAGCAAGGAGAGAGTTGATAGCTTAACTAATTTGTTTGAAAAAGACGGTATTAAAATATTATCATATCCTAGAGTAACAGGCGACGGCTATTATGAGAGTGTTATACTTGATATAGAAAATAATAGAGTAGAGATAACAGTTTAAAATTAATCTTATAAATAATCTTATAAATAAAAAAGAGAATCTATTAAATATAGACTCTCTTTTATCTATTTTTTATTTTAAACCTTCATTTATTTAAATATTTGAGTGATGTCGTTTATTGTTATAAATATAGCAAGCGTTATTAAAAATGCTGCACCAAAAGCTTGTATTTTTGTAAGTACGCTTCTATTGATTGGTCTTCTCATTACAAGCTCTATAAAAGAAAATACTATCATACCTCCGTCTACAACAGGAAGAGGCAAAAGATTCATTAAAAATAATATTAAACTTATAGTAGCAGTAAAAGACAATATAGTTCTAATTCTGTCAACACTAACAGATATTACCTGAGAAGAAAGCTGTATTATTCTTACAGGTCCTCCCAAATTTTCTCTTACTGATAGCTTTCCTGTAAATAAAAGTTTTAATCCATTTACATAAGAAACAATATATTTACCAGTCTCTTTAAAAGCCTCTGGTATAGATTTTGGAAAAGGTGTACCCTCTATTTTTTCAACCTTTATAGGTGTGCTCATAAACTCTATGCCTAAGCTTCCATAAGTACCGTTTTTTGATTCTACAGGTCTTGGTATAGCTTCTCTTGTTATCTCTTTGCCGTCTCTTAAAACAGTGATTGTAATTTTATTTAAAGCATTATCCATTATAAGAGGTCTGAAATCTGCTATATTATCAGCATTTATATTGTTTACAGCTAATATCTTATCTCCATTTTGAAGACCAGCTTCCTCAGCAGCAGAACCTTTAACTACATTTTTTATAATTAAATCACCGCCGAAATAAAAGCCTAATGCTCTCTCACCGCTTAATGCTTTTAATATTTCTACAGAAGGTATAGA
The DNA here is from genome assembly GCF_000325665.1 of Brachyspira pilosicoli P43/6/78. Classification (NCBI taxonomy): domain Bacteria; kingdom Pseudomonadati; phylum Spirochaetota; class Spirochaetia; order Brachyspirales; family Brachyspiraceae; genus Brachyspira; species Brachyspira pilosicoli. The sequence continues at coordinate 1,643,344 of NC_019908.1, read as the reverse complement.
TACATTTACTTTTTCTATATTTCCGCTTTCTGCAGATTTTCTGTTTAATGTGAATTTGATGTTGTCTGCATTTTTTTGTACTGCTTCTTCATTTATAAGTTTTAATACATCATTATCATAATTAACTTTAGTTCCATTTACAGCAGTAATAGTGTCTCCGCTTTTCATGCCATATTCATAAGCTAATGTGCTTCCAGATTTGGCATGCATATATCTAGCATCTTTAAATACGCTTATAGTTGGTGAATATAAATCCACTGTAGAAGGTATTGATACTAATATAACAAGAAGCAAAAAAGCAAATAAATAATTAAAAAATGGTCCTGCAAAATATACTATGATTCTTTTTAAAGGCGACATGCTTATAAAATCATCATCTTCCACTTTTCCGTCTTCTGACATCTCTCCCTTAAACTTACAGTATCCTCCAAATGGTATGATAGAGAATCTAAAATCTATTCCTTTTATAGTTTTTCTAAATATTATAGGTCCGAATCCTATTGAAAAAGCTTCAGCCTTTATGCCTACAGCCAAACCAGCAAGTAAATGCCCCATTTCATGGACAAATACAAGTACACTTAATAATATAATAGCACCTATCCAACTCAATTTTTAGCCTCCTTATATTAAATACTATATTTATTAAGAATTATTACTAATAAGTATATAATACACAATAAAATATTTCAATACTAATGTTTTAATATTTTTTAAATTTGAAAAATGATATATTATTTTTAATATATTTCAATAGGAATTATGTAAATTTATTTTTTATATAAATTAATAGACTTGTTTCAAAACTAAATTAATAAATATTTATTTTGTTTTTATTTTAATTATTTGTGGGGACTAGCCCCCACACCCCCACTTCTTTTGTTGCCACAAAGAAGCAAAAAGGCTACATTTTTTAGCTCAGATTTAGGTATTACGTTATATTTAATACATATTCCAAATATACAAAGTTAAAACACTTGCACTTTTTGCAACTTTTTGCGGCTGGAAAAAGTTGAATAAAAAAATCATATAACAAAATGTAGTTATTTCAGAATATATTGAAAATTTTTAGCTTTTTTTATTTTTATTATTTTGTGGTGGCTTTGCCCCCTGCGAAGCGTGCCCTTAGGGTACACGACCCCAGTTCTTTTACGACCAAAGGGGGAGTCCTTCCGGACGACCGAAGGAAGTGCCTGCGACTGAAAGGAGTACCCTTTAGGTATGGTATTGGTATAAAAGAACCTCATATCCTTCGGATACGCTTCGCGAAGAACTGCATTTTTATATACTAAAATAATTAATGATACAACATGTAAAATATTGTTTTGTAAGTAAAATTATTTTTATTTTTTTCAACTAATTTTCTCAAGTACTTTTGAAACAAGTATAAAGTATTTTAAAACTATAGATAAACACTTCCCTGACGAAGCACTTTATTATTAATACAATCATATAAGGTAGAAGGTAATTTTTTTTCAATAGTGCCGCAATTAACAATAAGATCAACTTTGTCTTTATATAGCTCTACTAGTTTATTTCCGTCATATATTACTCCATAACCTGTAGGATTAGCAGAAGGAGCAACTAGCGGAGGAGTTAATTTTAATAGTTTTTCCATATAATCATCTTTAGGTATTCTAAGAGCAACTGTATTTTTAAGATATAGAAAATCTTTTTTTATAATTTCTTTTAGAGGCATGATAAAAGTAAGTTCGCCTGGTATTTTTGCTTTTACTATATCAGGAATATTTCCTTCGCATAATATATTAATAAACTTAGAATCTTTTAAGAGTATAAGAAGCGGTTTTTCTCTTTCTCTCTCTTTTATTGAATATATTCTATTAATAGCATCAACATTAAAAGCATCAGCCAACATTCCATAAACAGTATCAGTTGGAGATATTACAACCCCTCCATTATTTATAACTTTAGCAACCTCTTCTACAGCATATTCTATACTATCAGAATTATTTTTATCAAGCTCAATTACCATATAACTATCCTCATAATTTATTTTTTTAAATTATCTTCTAATAACAGTAGGGTGAATATACACTTTAGCAAAGCCTCTTCTTTTAGCATTGTGTAAAGCAAGAAGTGAAGGGGCAATTTCTTTGTCAAGATTATCAAAATGATAGTTAGCCTTGTATGCAGTATATGCTATTCCAGCAGATACAGTATATTTTATAACTATTTCATTATACATTATTTCATTTTTATTAACTAATTCTTTTATTTGTTCTATTTTATCTTCATAGAGTCTTATATCCATTCTCTTGAATGCCACCATAAATAAATTAGTATCATATCTAGTGATAATATCTTCTTCTCTTGCGGCATTAGTTAATACTTTAGAAAATTGTAATATTATTTCTTCTCCAGCCATTATTCCAAATTCTTCTATAATATCATCTATACCGTCTATTGAAAAAGAAGCTAATATAATAGTTTCCTCATGTCTTACTGTTTCTGCTAATAATCTTTTAAATTGAATTAAAAACTCTTTTTTATTATAAAAACCTGTTTCCAAATCAATATTTAATATCTCTTCATATTTCTTTTGCGAATCTTTATAAGACTGATAATTTTTATTTGAAGTTTCAGTCATATTATTTAGAGCATTTTGCAAATAATCAATTTGTTTTAGAGTTTTTTGATGTTCTATATACATTTTCTTTTGCTTCATGGCATTATGAACATTAACTATAAACTCCATTTCATCAAAAGGAGTAAATACAAGCCCGTCAATGTCTAATGATATAGCCTCTTCTATAAACTCTATTTTTTTATATGGCGTACTTAATAATATTACAGGTATTCCTTTAGTATTTTCTTGATTTTTAAAAGTGTCCAAAAGCTGAAGCCCTTGAGAATCGCCTATATCTGCATCAATAATTATTAAGTCAATAGATGTTTCATTAGATATATTAATAGCTTGAGAACGTGATTTTGTTGATATTGGGTTATAATGTCTTTCTTTTAATATATCAACTATTTTTTCTAATAGTTCTGCTCTATGTTCTATGACTAAAATGTTTTCATTCATAAATAATACTTTACTAATTTGATATGTATATGTTTTAATATCGTAAATAAAACAAAATATATTAAATAAAAATATTCAAATTGCATGCTTAAAATGTAATATGTAATTTTAGAAAAAATAATATGAATATTAGAGTTTATAAATAATTATCCGATAATATAATAAAATTTAAATAATAATAAGTAGATAAAATTAATTGTATAATGAGAATTTTTATATTATTGTTTTTGTTATTTTTTATAGGCTGCCAAAGTGCCGTTATTATATCAAAAGATTCTAATGAAGTAAATAATAAAGAAAATATTACCAACGAAATAACAACTAATACTAATAGTGTTTATTATGTTCAAAATACTAAAAGAGGAAAACTCTTAATATTGAAAGACCCTATATTATTTGATTCTAATAGCAGTGTTGTAAATACAAATAAATATGCAGAAACTTTGGATTATCTATCTTTAGTATTAAAATCTACAAATATTCTTAATATATATATAGAAGGTCATATTGATTCTAGTGAAGTTAGATATATGAATAAGAATACTGTATACAATTTAAGTACTACAAATAATATATTATATTTATATGATAGAAATAATGAAGTTGATTTATCATATTTACGTTCATTAGCTGTAGGAGATTTATTAACAGATAATGATAATAAACTAAAAGCAATAGGGCTTCAAAATTTAATAGACTATGGTACACCTGAACAAAATAGAAGAGTTGAATTTGTAATAATAGAAAACTCTAATGATATGTATATGTATACCAACTATATATATAATTTATATTAAACTTTTTTGTAATGAGCTTTAAAGTTCTCATCAAAGTAATAAATCATATTTTCATTTTCATCATGTGAGTCATACCATACTTGAGCGAAGTAAGGATTTTTCTTAGCTAGTATATCAAAGTTCCAAGTGTAATCTGGCATACATTCTTCGCACCAATGTCCTGCTTTTATAACAGTAAATGGAGAAGCTTCAAATTCATGACCTTCAGCACAAGACCATTTTAATTTTGTATATAAATCACCTTTAGTCATGCTAGTGCTTAAAAGTTTACCGCCTCTAAACTCTGCTGCTTTTTTAAGGTCTTCCAAATCTATTTCACTATCTTTTTTAGTTTCATCATAACCATGACTAAGAAGCTTAGCGTTTTTTATATCAAGTAAAGCCCTATAATCTATGTAATTTCCTTCAGAGTCTTTATTTTCAAAAAGCAAATTAAAATCTTCCCATTTTTTAGGTAAATTATCAAAGTTTTCTAAACTTCCAAAATAAGCAATTATTTTTCCGTCTTCATTATTTTTACGCCAATATGTTGGTGAATTAGGGTGAGGCAAAAGTCTCTGTATGGCAAAAAATGATATTAAAGAAGGCGGTACTATTTTACCAAATGCATAATACCAATGAGTACGACCTATTTCATTCCAATAATCAGTAACAGACTCTTTTTGATATGAGAATAATTCTTTCTAATTTGTATCCGTCATAATACCAAAGACCATGGAAATTTCTTGTAGCATTCCAATTAGGCTTCATGTATTTTTTTGTAGAGCCTCCAATAAGTTTAAATCCGTCATTAAATGTATCATAACCAATAAGTCTGTTTTCTGCCTTGCTTCCCAAATTGAAACAGCCTTTCCAAAAATAGTCATCTAAATTGCCTTTTATATCTTCTTCAACAATTCTTTTCATTAAAAGTCCGCTGTCTCTTGCAGTAGCCCATTCAAGCGGTGCATTATAACAAGTATGAAACATTAATCCATCGCTCATATTGTCAGTAAGCATTCTGTTATGAAGCATTGCAGTTTGTCTTATTATAGCTCTGTTTTCTAATGATGAATCAAGAACATATCTTTCACCTTTTAGTTTAGAGAAAGAATAAGCATCATAAGGACTTATAAGTAATGGGTCTCCAACTCTTCCCCAAGGGTGTTTTTCGTTTCTGTTTCCATAAAGAGCAACTGTTGATATATGAACAAGTTTAGGACGTTTGTCTTTAGGCATTTCTTCTAATATATCAACAATGTTTTTAACTCCTACAAAGTTAGTTAAATGTGCTAGTTTTGGGTATTTATCAGAATTTGGCGGAATAACTGCGGCAAGATTAAGCACATAATGGCTGTCTTTTATTAAGTTTTTGCAGTCTTCTTTATCATATAAATAGCCTGTAACTATTTCTACTCTTTTACCATACTCTTTTTTAAATTTTTCGCCTGCTTTTTTGCTTTCTTTTCTTACAAGTACCTTTACAAGTTCAATATCTTCTATCTCCATTAATTGTCTTAATGTTTCAAGCCCCATATTTCCTGTAGCACCGGTTAAGCTAACTGTATATTTCATTAATTCTCCTATAATATGTCATTTGTAATATTATTGTTGTTTAAGTCAATATCATTATTTGTGTCGCCATTTGTATAAGAATATATAGGAGGTTCTTCTTTTTGTAAATAGTCAAATTTAGTAAATGCATAAGATAATTGAAGTCCTACACCATTAACCCATATAGATTCTTGTTTACTTGTTACAGCTAAATCTAAAAATAAATCAAGGAATAGTCTGTCTTTCCAAGAAAAACCAAGACCAGCATACATTCCTAATTTTGATACAAAATCTGTTTCAAGTGTTTTTATTACTTCTTTTTGGGCTGTTTCTCTGTATAAAGAATATATATTCATATCTATTCCATATTTTATTCCAGCTCTAATTTCAAACCATTCTAAAGGTTTTATTGTAGTACCAACTGGTATTTCTAAATATGGAATAATACTTATTGCATTATGAAGTATATCGCCTGTTGCTATTAAATTACCTTCATCTATTGTATTATTAACATCATTATAAGTATTAGACATTACATAAGTTGTACCTAAATTAGTTATATCTAGTCTTAAACCTAATCTAGGCTCTGTTGTTAATTTTATTACTCTGTCTATAATATTCCATTCTAAAGTAGGAGCAACACTAATATCAAAACTCATATTAAGATTATAAGTTTGATTGCTTTTAGCTAAGCTTCCATTTATTACTTTATCTATTTCATTTGGTGATATATTAGTTGAGTTTAAAATAAATCTATTTTGATTATCTTTGTAAAGGTCAAACTCCAATCCTAAATTGAAAGTTAGTTTTTGTAAAGGTCCTGCTACTAAAGGCATCATAAACTCTGGATAAAATAATAATCTCACAGAAGTATCAAAAGAATTTGTTGCGGTGTTTATATATTGATGGCTTAATGTATCTTTAGTGCTATTGTTTGTTGTATATCTTTGTGAATAGTTATTTACTGCTACTGCTATTGGTAAATTTAATCTCATATCATTATCAAAATTAATTGCAACAGCTATTTCATTATACCATTGAGAGTTTGTAATATTATTTGTAAGATTAGCATAATTGTTTACATTAGTTTGATGATAATAAGTATATCCTTGATTAAAATAATATCCTCCGGATTTTGCTAATAAGTAATGTATAGATATCATATCATTAATTTTAAATACTGGTCTAATAGCAAAAGAAGTATCTAAGTTTTTTTCTTCTCCAAGTATTACTCTATTTATTACAGGTATATATTCCCTATTATAGTTCATGCTTTGAGAGTCTATAGAGAAAGCTCCTCCAATACCAAAATACATTTCATTATCTTTTATTGGTATTCCAAAGTATAATTGTGCTGCATTTTGCATACCGTTTTTAAAACTAGGTGCATACATTCCTGAAAATAATGTTCTGTCTAAATCAAATATATCCTTTGCCATTAACTTATCTGAATATGAAGACATTTGAGAAGCTGTTGATCTTTTTACTGCTGAGTTGTCTAGATTAAATATTATGTCTTTAGTTGTGTATAGATTTTGAGAGAACAGATTTGAAAAAGAAAATACAATTATGAAAATTATAAATATTTTTGCATTATTCATTTATCTTTCCTAACTAATTTTGTTGTATAAATATTAAAATTTCATTTTCATTATATCAAAATTTATTATAAATGTAAATTAATAAAAAAAATAAATTTTAATAATATTATATTCGTAATTTCATATTATAATATTTATAATTTCTATTGAAATACTTTTATTTTAGTATAGAATGTATTAACTTAATTAAAAAATATATATAACATAAGAATGGAACGTATATGTCTAAAAAAAATAATAAAGAAGCATGTGCTTTATGCGGAAGAGAATTAAAAGAACTTAGCAGATATATAGAAGGAAATGAGGGGTATTTATGCTCTGATTGTTCTGCTATAGCAAATGATTATTTCAATGCTCATAATAGTATAAAACCTAATAATAAAAAATATGATATAAAAATACTTCCTCCAAAAGAGATTAAAGCATTACTTGACCAATATGTGATAGGGCAGGATTATGCTAAAAAGATATTATCAGTTGCTGTGTATAATCATTATAAGAGAATAATGCAAGATAATACTAATAATGATGTTGAAATAGAGAAGTCTAATGTACTTTTAATAGGACCTACAGGAAGCGGAAAAACTTTACTTGCTCGCACTTTAGCTAAGGCTTTGAATGTGCCTTTTGCTATTGCCGATGCTACTACTGTTACAGAGGCTGGGTATGTGGGTGATGATGTTGAGAATATACTTCTTCGCCTTATACAAAATGCTGACGGAGATGTGAAGTTAGCAGAAAAAGGAATAATATATATTGATGAAATAGACAAAATATCACGCAAGAGTGAATCTCGTTCTATTACAAGAGATGTTTCTGGAGAAGGTGTTCAGCAGGCTTTATTAAAGATAATAGAAGGAACAATATCTAGCGTGCCTCCTTATGGTGGAAGAAAGCACCCTCATCAAAATAACATAGATATAAATACTTCTAATATACTTTTTATATGTGGTGGGGCTTTTATAGATATAGAAAAGTCTATTGCGGAGCGTACTTCAAAAAAAGGTCTTGGTTTTGCTGCTGAAGTTAATTCTATGGAAAACTTGGAATATGATGAGATAATGAAGCATATTGCAACTGAAGACTTAGTAAAATTCGGTCTTATACCAGAGCTTATAGGAAGGCTTCCTGTTGTTGCCACTTTACAAGAGCTTAAAGAAGAGGATTTGATTAGAATATTAAAAGAGCCTAAAAACTCACTCATTAAACAATATAAAAAATTATTTGAGTATGATAATGTTGATTTAAGTTTTGATGATGAGGCTTTAAAAGTGATAGTAAAAAAGGCAATGGAAGAGCATACAGGAGCAAGAGGTTTGAGAGCTTTATTTGAAAAGGTAATGCTTGATTCAATGTATGATTTGCCTTCTGATAAAAAGTCTATCAAGATAAAAAAAGAATACGTTGAAGAGAAACTAAATATACACTGAAAATTTTTAAGTTTTGTAATTTTTTATTGTTCTTTTTCCCACGTACGAGCTGTACCACCTTGCCGCACGGTAATGCTATGCTTTAATTATAACTTCTTAGTCGTGCGGGGGAGTGGCTTTTAATGTACAATTAAATTATAAAATTTATAATAAAAATGCAGTTCTTCGCGAAGCGTATCCGTAGGATATAAGGTTCTTTTATACCAATACCGAAAGGTACCTTGCCGCAGGCACGCAGAGCGTCGGTAAAAGAAGTGGGGTGCTACCCTACGGGCACGCTTCGCAGGGGGCAAAGCCATGCAATATTTTAAATTTATAAAATATAATTTTTAACTACAAATAATTAATTTTCTTAATTAAATATCTCATATTCTCTCATCTTCTCAAATATCTTTTGGTCTAATAATATATCTGCTTCAAACTCTTTATTTATTTCTTCTGCTTTACTTTTATTATGCAGCTTTGATAAAAATAAAGAAAGCCTGTCTATTTCATCTGGTGAGAGATTTGTAAAGGCATATCTTAAATTGGGTAGTATACTTAAAAAACTCTCTTCATCTTGCTTTTCTACAATAGTGTCTATTTTCTTTATTATATCATCATTAATAAATAAAATATCTCTTGATATAATAAATATTCCAGACAAAAAATAACTTATAGTATTAGCATCAGATGATTCTAAAAAATTGCATATAATGTTAGAAAACTCTTCTGTTGTCATTCCTTTTAATTTATATTTTATTGCCAAACAAACTGCATATATATGTGAGCTTCCAAATGTGTTTGACAATATAGAGTTTATTTTTATAGTGAAAGCTTCTATTAAATCAGCATCATTTAATATGTTAGTGTAAATGTTTTTTATATGCTTTGAATATTTAATAGCTTCCTCTTCTTCTAAATCTTTTACATAATCCATATTGTTTATGGCACAAATAAATGTTGTGTTTAAAAGTTTTTTTATTAAGTCATTAGCAAAAGATTCTTTTTTTATCATGGTGTTATATTCAACTATATTTAATAAATAATATAAATTATATAAACATTCGCATAAACTTATAAAATTACTGTCTTTTAAAATAACATCTTCTATTTTTGAATAGTTGTTTACTAAAAAACCTTCTATTCCCATCATATTAGTTTCTATTATTAATTTTGAAATCTCGCTTGAGTTTATATTACTATCTAATTTTTCTTTTATTATATTAATACAAACTTCATCTATAGTTACTCCATAAACTGATTTATCTATTAACAAAGATTCTGAATTTGTTTTATATTTATATTTCCAAATCTCTCTTGCTAAGTTTTTATTAATCCTATTAATATAATCCGGACCTTTTATTAGCTTACAAAAATCAATATCTAAAAATCTTATTTTATGAAAGAATCTGCTCTTTTGAAAATGTGTGTCATCTTTAACAATATCAAGTATAGTTTCTACTTCGCTGCTGTTGTCTAATTTAATTTTGAACTTTTTACATAAATTTCTAAAGTCAATTATTACAGGAGGCACTGAACTTTTTGATGATACTTTTCCATTTTTTATACCAGATAATAATTTAATAATAAAATCTATATTTGATTTATTTTCTAAATTAATATCTCCTTTTATAAATGAAGTTTTTAATGAATCTATAAGCTCATAAACTCCTGCTGTGCTTTTGCCTCTTAGTTTTGAAAGATTAACTGCCATGTAGTAGGCGTTTATACAATCTGATATGCTTGAATTATTGTTATTAAAATCCACATTTGAAGCTTTTATTATAAAATACATAATAGTGTCTAAATAACTATTTAAATTATTTTCTTCTAATTTATTATAAACAAAATTATAGAATGCAGGAAACTCTATACCAGACTGATAGCCGTTTCTTCTGTCTGCATCTTCAAATGAATACGGTATTAAATAGCTGTTTGCATTTTTTTTATTGTATTTTTTTAGCTTTTCTTCTATATTAATATTTTCTTTTAATTTAGCTATTATGCCTTCCATATGAAAGCTTCCTATAATAACTAAAATTCTATCATATTTTTTTATGGCTTTTTTTATATTACTAGCCATAAAATATTCTCTGTTTCTTGTTTCTGTATCTTCTTGTTCTATTAAACGCATATAATAGCCTAATGTATATACGCTTTTAAAAAAATCTTCTGGGGTTTTTACTATACCGTTTATTTCGAACTCTCTTTCCCAAAGCTCTTGAAATGTTCTTAATCCTGATTTTTGTGTAAGTTTTTTGTGTAATCATTTATATCAAATTTTAAATCATCTTTATCGTATACGGAACTTATTTTTTGATATTCATCATCTGTATTTTCTATCATAGAAGCAAAAGGCATATCTATAAACTCGCAGTTGATATTTCTTTTTGATGCTTCTTTTATTGCTACAAACTCTGGAGAATAATCTAAAAATGGATAGTAGCTTCTATATTTAATATCACTATCATAGCTGGAATATATACAAAATGGTGCTTTGGTTTCTTCGTCTGTCATAAACTCCATTAAGTTGTTAGAGTCTATTGGTCCTTCTATTAATATACAATCTGGGTTAAAACTATTTATTACTTTTTTTAAATGATATGAGCAAGCTGGAGAATGATGCCTTATAGGTAATAGTAGTTGTTGTTTTTCTAAGTTATTTTTTTTGACATTATTATAATACAATATTTTTTTATGATGATACAATATATATTAAACATTGCAAGCACAAAATTGATTATTGCAGTATATAGTTCTTAAGTTTATTATTTTATTCAATTTTTCCCGCAGCAAAAAGTACAAGTATAAAAATTAATATAAAATTAATTGTTGACTTATATGCTTTTTTATTTAAACTTAAAACAAAAAAAATATTTTAGAGATATTTATGAAAATAGAAAAGAAATCATTATTAAATGTTGCTTTATTATCATTAATTACATGCAGGGTATATGTGATTTATTGGATTACTGTTACAACAAAAGATATTAATAGCTATATGGAAAATGAATACATCTCTCCAACATTAGCTTGCATATTATCAATAATAACTTGCGGATTATTTGACATATATTGGTTTTATAAATATGGAAATATTGTTTTTAATGATATGTATAAAAAAGCTGATATTGATAGTTATGGAGAGAATGCTTTTGTTTTGGTATTGTTTTTTTTCATTCCTTTTGGATATATATATTCTGTTGTTACATTGCAGTCTAAGCTTAATATTATTTATGATAAAATTAATTCTTAATTAAAGCTTGGGCGGGAGCTATAATTTTTAATTAAATAGAAAGTTTAAATAAAATGTAAATTACAAGATAAATTATAAAAAATAAAGGGCGGGGTATGTAAAAAAGATTTTAAATTACATCTGCCCACCCTCTAGTTTTTTTGCTTTTATAAGTTGTTTTTATATTATTTTTCTTACTAATTTTATACTGTTATTTTAATACCCACCCTAAATTTATTTAAATTTAAAAATATATTCATCGCACGGATAGTTGAATTATGAATATTTGTTTATTTATAAATTATAACTTCAATTATGTGTAAGTGTCTACACACCGTGCGTAAAAGTAATATAAAGCTAATTACATAGATATTATTATTTTTCCATCTGTATGTTTTTGTAAAACACATTTCAAAGCATCTGATGCATTATCCATATTGAATATAGTAGAAAATATTTTAGGCTTTATATTTTTATCTTCTACAATTTTTGTAATTTTACGAAGCTGTTCTCCGTCAGCACGTACAAACATAAAACGATATTCTTTTTCATCTTTCATTGCTTTTTTATCATATTTAGAACCAGCAAGAGAAAATAATAATTTTTTGATAAAAGGAAAATTATTGTCTTCAGCAAACTTTTTATTTGGGCTAGTTCTCAAACTTAAAAGTCGTCCGCCTTTTTTTAATACAGATAATTCTTTGTCAAATTCATTTGCTCCAAGCGTATCTATTACATAATCAACATTTGAAACTAATTCAGAGTAATTTTCTTTATTATAACTAATATATTTATCTGTTCCTAAATCAATAAAATGTTCTTTTAATCTTTCATTACCAGAAACTATAACATTTAACCCCAAATATTTTGCAATTGGAACAGCAAGTTCTCCAAAACTTCCAGAGCCTCCTGTTATTAAAACAGTTTCTCCTTGTTTAGCTTCCAATTCTTCAGTAAATGCTTGATAGGCTGTGAGAGCTGTAAGGGGTATTGCTGCTGATGTAATAAAATCATAATCTTTAGGCATAACTGATACGAATTTACTATCTACTGCAACATACTCAGCAAAAGCTCCTATTTTGGATATAGGAAGACGAGTGTAAACTTTATCTCTAATTTTGAAATCGGTTACATTCTTGCCTATATTTTCAACTGTTCCAGAACATTCATTGCCTAATGTTAATGGCATTTTATAATCATGTATAAGTCTTACAGAACCTGTTAATGTTAATATTTCAAGAGGATTTACTGCAGCAGCTTTTACTTTAATTAATATTTCATTATCAGAAATATTAGGAATTGGAATATTTGAAACTTCTATATTTATATCTTTTGAATATTTTTTAATTTGAATAGCTTTCATATAATATCTCCTTTTTTGTTTTTTATAAAAATAAATTTATATGCTATATAAATCAATATAAAATTTAAAGAATTTATTGTTACTAATGTGGTAACAATAATATTTGTGTGTATAATAATACATATAAAACATATATTGTAGTTCACAAAATAAATATATTTTAGAGTTTTTTAAAGTACTACATGATTTTTTTATCAAAATTTATACTGGCGCACGTTAAACTAAATTATAAAAAAGAACTAATTATAAATATTATTTTGATTATATATATAGAGTCATTCACCGTGCGTTAAGAATTCTATAAACATATATTTACATTGACAAAAAGTGCCTATATATTAGAATTGAAAACTATATATGATAAAATAATTTTAATTAAAGAGTAGTTAAATGAAAATTAAAAAGAAAAAAAATGATAGCAAAGACAATATCAATATAATAGGTTTAATAATATATCTCTTCTTATCTTTAATTATACCGTCTACTGCAATATCATTTTTTGCTATGGCTGATAAAAATATAAAAGAAAAAAAAGAAATAATATATAATGATAAAGAAATAATAGATAATAAACAAACTAATGCAGCAAATTTTGACAAAGAAGAAATGCTTCAAAAAATAATAACATTATTATTAAAAGGAAGTTCATCATCTAAATATAGCAGCTCAAAAGTGGATTTTAGAATTCTTGGTATAAGAGTATTAATTGTATATGGACTGACTTATATATTATCGCTTGCAATTACCGCAATTATAGCCCAAAAATATTATCATGAAGAGATAAAAATAGAAGAAGATATTAGAGAGACTATAGGAATAATATTAGTAGAGTTGATTACTCTGGCATTAATTGCATTCATTTTAATAGTAGCAGTAATATATATGAAAAGTAATAGAGAATATTTAGCTTTCAGCGGAGTGATTTTTGGTTTTATAGCCTGTATTATCATTAGGAAAATAACATAAATTTATTAGTATTCTAAAAATATATACTTAATTTTTTAAGTTTATCAATTTTTGGTTTAATAGTTTTATTTTACGCTTACAATAAACTAAATCAATTTATAATTCAATAAACATCTATACTGTATTTACAAAAAAACTATATACATTAAAATTGAAAAACTATATATGCTAAAAAATAATTTTAATTAAAGAGTAGTTAAATGAAAATTAAAAATAAAAAAAATGACAGCAAAGTTAATGTAATAGCTTTAATAATATATATCTTCTTATCTTGTACTATACCTCCTACTGCAATATCATTTTTTGCTAAGGCTGATAAAAATATAAAAGAAAAAAAAGAAATAATATATAATGATAAAGAAATAATAGATAATAAACAAACTAATGCATCAAATTTTGAAAAAGAAGAAGTACTTCAAGAAATAATAACAATATTATTAAAAGGAACTTTATCATCTAAATATAGCAGCTCAAAAGTGGATTTGAATATTGTTGGTGTGAGAGTATTAATTGTATATATACTGACTTATGTATTATCGCTTGCAGCTACCGCAATTATAGCCCAAAAATATTATCATGAAGAGATAAAACTAAAAGAAGATATTAGAGAGACTATAACAACAATATTAGTAGTGTTTATTACTCTGGTATTAATAGCATTCGTTTTAATAGCAATAGTAATATATATGGAAAGTAATAGAGAATATTTAGCTTTCAGCGGAGTGATTTTCGGTTTTATAGCCTGTATTATCATTAGGAAAATATCATAAATTTATTAGTATTCTAAAAAATTTTAATTTCATCTATTTTTTATCAACTTTTTCCCGCCGCAAAAAGTTGCAAAAAGTGCAAGATATAAAATTAGTACTAAATCATACTAAAATTGTTTTGCATGTAATATAAACTATTAATTTAAGCTAAAATATAGCCCTTTTGCTTCTTTGGGGCACCAAAAGAAGTGGGGTGCGGGGCAAAGCCCTGCAGATAGTTAAAATTTAAAAAAATTATTTTTGACAAAATATAGTTGTTTAGGTATATACTTAATTTTTTTTATTTTAATAATTATATATATCAAATTATTATATTGCATTTTTATATTTACTTCAATTTTTGGTTTAATAGTTTTATTTTAGGCTTACAATAAACTAAGTCAAATTTATACAATATATCTAATTCAATAAACATATATACCGTATTGACAAAAAAGGTATATATAATAATATAATGACGAGGATTATGGAAAAGTAAAATTATACTAATATAAATATTTATATATTCATAAATAAAAAAGTATTGTCTTTATATTTTCTAATCATAATATCTATAAAGGCTTAAAAATGAGTAAAAAAGAATCTGCAAAATCTATAATAATTTTTGCAATATTTTTGTTTTCACCTATTATAATACCTCCTGCTCTTATAATATTATTTTCTTACAGAGATACAAATATAGGATTTGCAAAAGAAGTAGAAATAAATATAAAAAATGATTTAGAAAGAACTTATTTAAAAAATATATCAAAAGAAAAAAAGAAAGTGAACTTTACAACATATATAAAAAATAGTTTCTTTATAAGATATTATACGGCAAAAGCTTTTTTTAATACTATATTTATGAGAGTTTCTTTGCTATATGCTATATTGGCTATATTTACAGGTATTATACCAAATACAAAGAATGAAATTAAGAAATTCTACAGAACAATGAAAGAGGATAAAAAAGGTTTTCTATTCATACTTTTTTTATTTGCAAATGTTATTACTATAACAGTTTTATGTGTTATTAATGCTAAAAGTAAAATAGAATATTTAGCATTTAGTGCAATAATTTTTAGAAAAATACTAGATACTTTCTTAGAAAAATATTCATAAATATATATAGAGTAAAAAAGGATAAAATAGCTATGAGAAAAAGAAAAAAAGATAAAGAAGAAAAAATTGATGTAAGAGGTATTATTGCTATTTTATTTGTTATTGTATTAACTATGGGAATGATATTGTTTATTATGAATGTTCCTGATATATTAAATAAGTATGATGTAGTAAATAATAAATCAGAAACAATGTATAAATATTCTAAAAAACATGATTTACTTAATTTAATAAGAGATTTTATAACTTATCGCCGTCGTTACATAAGATTTGCATGGATAGACGTATAAAATTATTATGGAGATATATAAATATTTATGAAAGATATTATTTTTAATTTAATATATAAAATCAATATACCAGAAAATGATTTATTTAGAATGGCAGCATTATTTTTATGCTCTTTTATAATAGTATTTTTAATATTGCTTTTAATTAAAGGAATTGGTGAAACAGTAGTAGATGGTGATAGTGTAATAGGTTTGGCAATAGCTATAATATTAATAATAGTCTTTTTTGGAGTATCAGGATTTTTTATAATAAAAAATATTGAAAATACTTATGAATATATATTTATAGCCATTGGTATTATAACGGCATTATTTAATTTAAATGAAGATAACATAAAAAAGACATTGCTTGTTGCTTTTGTATTTTTTCTTATGCTTTTATATGCAGCGTTTTTTAATGCTCCGCCAATCATAAATGATGCCTTTATAAGTAATAAAACAAATAATTATACTAATAATTTGAAATCAACTTTATCAATTCAAAAAGATATTATTGAAACTATTTTAGGACCTTCAAATATTTTTACTATGGTTTTATTTGGAGATATTACATTAAAAGATGCTTTAATTATAGGATTAATTTTAATTTTATTAATAATTATAGCTGGTTATGTTTTTAAAAAAATTAGAAAATGAATATAAGAAAAACAAATATTATTATACATTAGTTGTACAAGAATTAAATTTTTATAATTATTCATTATTTTTTTTATTATCTTTATCCCTAAGGTGTTTACTAATAAGCAATACTATAAAAGATATTACACCGCCGAAAAAGAATGCTAATAATTCTAGTATGCTATCTATACTTCCGGCAATATTAAAAATAGCCAAGTTTTTATGTATTTTATAAATAATAACCGAGCTTATTACAAGAATTATTGCAAGTACAATAATATAGTATTTATAAGAGTCTTTTTTAAAAAATAATATCTCTATCAAAACACCTAGTATGGCAGCCCCTATCATAAATATTATTATTAATCTCACATATAAATCTTTTGAATCCTCTTCAAAATCTACGTTAGGATGCTCTCTATCTCTCCATCTAAGGTAGTTGCGGCGAATTTCTTTAATTTCTATACTACTATTAAAATCATAAGTATTTTCTAAAATAATATCATTATCAGTTACTATATAGTTTGCGTTGTAAATATTGTTAATTGTATTATTATTATTATTATTATTATTATCTATAAAGTCATTATAAAATATGTAAGAAATTATAATAAATATTAATATAATAGTTAATCTATTTGTTTTTAAGAAGTTCATTTTATTTCCTGAATATAACTGCTAAATATCATTTTACTATAATTTAAAAGATGTTTTATTTCAATATAAAATAAGTTTTACATTATTGAATAATAAGCGATTTTATTATATAATAACTGATTATAGTTGTAATATTTGAGTATTTAAAATTTAACAACTATTTGCACTTTTTGGTACTTTTTGCGGCTGGAAAAAGTACAAAAAAAATTTATTGCCGCATATAATCCAAAATAAAATATATCTGAAACTATTTAAAATTAGATAAGAGGAAATAATTCAATGGCTAAACTTTCGCATCTTGAAAAAGAGTATATTAAAGCTAATTACAAAAATAAAAGCATTGATGAGCTTACAAAAAAACTAGAAAAAGACAGAGAGTTAATAGAAGAATATATTAATAATCTGCAAAATGCTCAAAAAAATAATGCAAAGAATAATAAGAAAGAAAAAGCTAATAAAGAAAAAAGCGAAAACATACTTTCTAAATTATTCTCAAAGTCTTCTAACAGCGAACCAATATTTAAAAAGTACGAAATAAAACCCTATCACCTTTCAAAGATAGATATAATATTTTCTAGTGTAGCATTTTTGTTTACATTTTTGCTTTATTTGTTTACATTAACTCCTTCACTTTCTGCAGGAGATAATGGAGAGCTTACAACAGCAGCTTACTTCTTAGGGGTAGGGCATGCTCCGGGATATCCTTTTTATACTTTAATGTCTAAACTATTTACTTATATACCATTTGGAAACATCGCTTGGAGAACAAACCTATTTTCCGGCACATGCGGTGCTATTGCTATGATTTTCTTCTATCTTATCATGGTTAAAGTATTAGGACAAAACAGAATTGAGAGAGGTTTTTCTCCTGTAGTACATATACCAGCATTACTTGCAAGTGTTGCTTTTGCTATATCTGACAATATGTGGGCACAAGCTACTATGGCTGAAGTTTACAGCTTAAACATTCTTCAAATAGCTTCTATGCTTTTAATACTTGTTTATTGGTTTGAAGCAGTTTGGCAGCATGCTGATGATGATGTTCCTTACTATGGAAATAAATATTTAATGGCTTTCGGTTTTCTTTATGGGGTAGCACTTGCTAATCACCACGTTACTTTGCCTTTTGCTTTTGCTCCTCTTTTGTTTATAGCTATTGTATTATTCTTGGTTCATAAAGACAGATATATAGAAAACATTGAAACTCCTTTTATATCTATATTTGTATTTTTAGTGTTGCTCTTTATAGGTGGATTTGGATACTATAGATTTATTATGAATTATGAGGCTTATTTATATTTCCCTCCTGGTGTAGCTTCCAATGATTCTATATTCTCTATACTCTTTAAGCCTTTCACAGATATGAACATTTTAAGCGACATATTTACAGCACTTGCTAATGGTTCTTATTTAAGACCAGATATGATACAAAACTTAAAAGCTCCTTTCTACCCAACTCTTTATAAAGGAATGTTCTTAGTATTTTGGCCTTTATTTTTAGTTGTAGTTTGGGTGTTGGTTTATAGATATTTCTTGTGTAAGATAGATAAGTTTAATAATGATAATGATTTTATCACTGGAATATCATTTTCTTATTATAAAATGCTTTTAATGCTTGCTGTTGGCGTTATGATATATGCCTACATGCCTATAAGAGCAAGGGCTTTACCTCCTCTAAACTGGGGACAGCTAAATGAGCCATCTGGTTGGGAGAATTTAAGCTATTTATTTAGTATGATACACAGAAAACAATATGGTGCTTCTGGTAACGATATTGCAGCAGCTTTCATACTTCACCCAGAACAAGTATCTGCTTTAATTAATATATTTAAAACTCAATTAACTGTTTTAGGATTATTATTCTTAATACCTGGATTATTTCAGATATTTAAGAAAAATAAGTTTATAGGAATATTTTCAGTATTTGGACTATTAAGTTTTGGTGTATCTTTAATGGCATATACTAATCCTCCTCCAAGTGTAAGAACTTTATCATTTGTTGAAGTATTCTTCTTGCCTGCTACTTTATATATGATTGTAATAGTTGGATTTGGTATACAATGGTATATGGAATATTTTAATACTAATATAAAAAATGTATTAAAAAAACCTTCTGAAGAGACTACAGATACAAAATTAAAGCCTTATCATGCAATATCACTTATAGCAATATTTGCAATAATGGTTCCTATATTTGTAATGAACTTTAGCCGTAACAATAACTCTAAAGATTTTAGTAACCACGACTATTCATATAATATGATGAACTCTCTTCCAGACAATGCAATATTTGCAACAGAGGGAGGAGATAACCAAGTATTCGGTCTTGTTTACTATACTATGGTTGAAAGAAGAAGACCGGATTTAAAAATATATGACCAGAAGGGTAATGTATTTGAGAGAATATATGGTAACCTTATGAAAACAGACGGCAGATGGCTTGGAAGCATAAGCGATGCTGTGGACAAAGATTTTATAGACAGCGGCAGACCTTATTATATGGCTTGGAGAAGAGATGGTCTTGAAAGGCTTGGAGATTATTACTTTAAAGCTTACGGACTTGTATTTAAAGTTCAGCCTATAAAATATGCTTTAGTTGATGAGTTAGAGTTCTTCAAGGTGCTTACTGTTAATGATTATAAAGCAATAGCAAGAGAGCATTTGAAAAGAAATTATGAGAATGAAAAAGTTGCTTCAGATTTGAATGCTTTGCTTGATGAAGGTTTAATATCGGTAGAGAGAAAAAATAACTATAATGGCAATGAAGAGATAACTTTCGTAAAAATGTATGAACTTCCTTTCCCAGAGTTAAAAACAGAAGAAGATTATTGGAATAGCTACACTATGAAAGGAACTGCTGAAGAGATTTCTCATTATGACTTTTTAACTAGAGAGATTTTTGTAAGTTCTTATTCACTTGCTAAAATAGATATGTATAACAGAAGAATAAAAACATATCAAAAATTGCTTGGTTTTATGGGTAATGGAGACATTGCTAAAAACGGCATTACAAGAGAAGAGGCTAATGCAAAAATAGAAGAGTATAAAAAGCTTAAAAGAGAAGAAGAAGAAAGAATGCTTACTATAGGCTTTGATATGTCTAATGTTTACTTTGCTATAGGTAATCAGGCTATATTAGATGAGGATTATGAGAGAGCTACAGTGATGTATGAAGAGCTTATAAAACTTGAAAAGCTTATTTATCCTGCTTATTTCAATTTGGCTGCTTCTTATGAATATTTAGCTCGTTCTAAAAATACTCCTTATGAGAAAGAGGCTGAATATTTAAATAAAGCTAAAGATGTAATGGCAAGAGCAGAGAAAACTTTCCATAGAGGTAAAGATATGGGAGATGCTGCAAGGGCACAAAACACTACTTATCAGCAGATAATGCAGTTTAATAATAGATTAGATTTACAGCTTAGAACTACAAGACAGCAGGCAGATGCTCTAAAACAGCAGGCTATAGCTGAAAACACTTTTGATAGTTATACTGCTTATGCTAATTATATTTATCAAAACAGACAGGATTTAGATGAAACTATTTGGGCTAAAACTGAAGCTAAAAAGAGAGCTGTTAATAATACTCAATTGATAAATGTTAATAAAGAGCTTGCTATACTTTATGCTAATATTGGTGATGTTAATACTGGTATTAATATATTAAATGATACTTTGAATCTTCCTAATATTACTAGAGATGATAGAAGGGGTGTAGATTTTGATTTGGCTAGCATTTATCTTAATCAAAAGAGATATAATGAGGCTATAAATATATACTCAAAATATACAAATGATTTAACTCAAGACGGTGCTTTTGCTTTGTATGCTATAGGTCATATATATATAGAGCAGAATATGATTGTTGAGGCACTTAATGTTTATAATGATTTTAAGGTGAGAATGTCTCCTCTTGCTAAGGATAATCAGGTGATAGCTAATTTGGATAAAGATGTTGAAAGCAGAAGGGTACAGATAATGCAGTATTTAGGTACTGTTGGGGCTCCTAATCAATAATAAAAAAGTATAATAATTATTAAGGCTTGCTATTATTATAATAGTGAGCCTTTTTTTATTACTATAATAAGTATTGTAAAATTTCTTTTCATATTGATTTTTTAAATAAAATTAATATATTCTATAAAGAATAATGTATTTAATAATATATTTTATTAAACAGGAGATTAAAAATGAAAAAAATTATAGTTTTAGGATTAATGCTTATTTCATCGTCATTAGTCTACTCGCATTCATTGGGGATAGGTATGTATATACCGCTTGGAGGAAGTCTTCCTAGTTTTTATTCAGATAATGCAGAAGCTACTTCCTTTTTTAGTCCAAAATCTGCTTTTGAAGTTGGAGTAATATTCAACCCTAGAGTTAATTTTAATATAGGAGATGGAACTCATACTGTATCATTAGGTGTAGATGTTGGTTGGTATAGAGATACTTTTAAGTTTGCAAGTTCTACTGATGTTACTCATGAATTTGATACTGTTATGACAGGGCTTAATTTAGAGTGGAGACCTTTATTATTTCAATTAGGCGTTGGCGGAGGAGTAAAATTTCCATTTTTAGGAAAATATATAGAAGGAAATAATAAAATGGCATTAAGCGGCGGAGCTTTTGCAAGCAGATATAATAATGTTTTTATACCTTATATAAGATTGTATACAGGTATTAATATAATATTTATTAGCTTATCATTATATGTTAATTTTGATATACCTTATTTACAAATGAAAGATGGTCTACAAGGTTTGGGTGTTGGTTATAAATATCCTGGTAAATTAGGCTCTGTTGATGTTGGAGTTCAATTTGGAATACATTTAGATATATTTAATTTTGGCGGAACAAAGAAAAGAGAAGTAATAGAGTATAATATATAAAACTATTGTTAATTTTTATAAATGGGGGTATATTTTTATACTCCCGTTTTTTTAATATTGAATTTTTTATAAAAAAAGTAACATTTTTATTAATAGTATTTTAATAAATGTATTGATATTTTTATGAATAATATTATACTATTATGAATAGTAATACTATAAATATTTTTATTATAAAGTTTTATTATATGGAATACATAATATCTACAACAATTTATTTATTGAAAGGCACATATGTTACAATAAGCCTTTATTTAGTTACGGCAATATTTTCTATGCCATTATCTATCATTTTTGCAGCATTACAATTCAGTGCTCCAAAATTTGTTAGATATATTTTTGACATTTACGCTTGGCTTTTTAGAGGTACTCCTTTAATACTTCAATTAATATTTTTCTATTATGGTATTCCTCTTATTACCAATAATAAAATAGCTTTCCCGGCATTTACTTCTGCAGCTATTACTTTTGTTCTTAATTATGCAGCTTATCTTATGGAGATATTTAGAGCAGGTATAGAGAGTATAGATAAAGGTCAGTATGAGGCAGCTTATGTACTTAATTTGAATTACAGACAAATAATGACTAGAATAATACTTCCGCAGGCTATAAGAAAAGTATTGCCTCCTCTTTCAAATGAAGCTATTAACTTAATAAAAGACACATCATTAGTAATAGTTCTTGGAATAGGCGATTTAATGCTTTATGCAAGACAGGTTTTAACTAGAGATTTTAAGCTTATACCTTTCGTAATAGCAGGAATAATATATTTATTATTTACATTTGTTATAGTTGTTCTTTTTAGAAATTTGGAGAAGAAGTATGTCATTAGAAGCTAATTTAAAAGTTGTTGATTTAAAAAAGAAATATAAAGACTCTGCTGCAGTTAATGGTGTAAGTTTTACAGTACATAAAGGAGATATAGTTTCTATTATAGGACCATCTGGTGCAGGCAAGAGTTCGCTTCTTAGAAATATTATACAAATAGACAAGCCTGATTCTGGAGAGGTTTATATAGACAATGAACCTTTATTTTCAAATAATCTTGCTATATCTAAAGAAGATTTTGTAAAGAGAAAAGAAAAGATAGGAATGATATTTCAGCACTTTAATTTATTTCACCACAAAACAGCTTTAGAAAATATCATAGAAGCACCAATTATTGTAAAGAAGCAAAACAAAGATGAAGCAATAGAAGAGGGATTAAAATTACTCGATATGGTTGGTCTTAAAGATAAAAGAGACAGCTACCCTAGTGAACTTTCAGGCGGACAAAAACAGCGTGTTGCCATAGCTAGAGCTTTAGCAATGAAGCCTGAGGTTTTATTATGCGATGAGCCTACTTCTGCTTTGGACCCTGAACTTATAGGTGAGGTTCTTACTGTACTTAAAGGGCTTGCCGAAGAAAAGATGACTATGATTATAGTAAGCCACGAGATTAGCTTTGTAAGAGAGCTTTCTACAAATATAGCGTTTATGGACAAAGGCAAAATCATTGCTATGGATAATTCTGAAAACTTCTTTAATAATCAAAATAATGAAAGAATTAAAGAGTTTTTAAGCAAAATATTTCATAATTGATTTATACGTATTGAATAAAAAATATTTTAATTATATAATTCTCAAAATATAAATTTTATATAATAGTGTTTAGATAATAGTGTTTGGTACATATGAAAAATAATTTTTATTTTATTTCTTTTTTTATAATATTAATATTGTATTTTTTATTAATAGATTTTTTATTTCCATTTATGTCTTTAGGGAGCTTTGAGTTTCATCTAATTGATATAATATATATTTATTGGTTTTCTGTAATAGCTTATAATATATGTGATTATATACCAACAAAAAAAGACTTATAATATCATATTCTTTTGTAATTGTTGCTATATTTTCTTTTTTTAGTATAGAGCCTCTGGGTATCTCTGTAGTTACAAAACCTTTATTTTTTACAGATATGCCTGATTTATATCCATCATTAATAGAGGTTGTGCCTTTATATTTACAAATTATAACTATAGCTGCTACTGTACTTTATTTTTCTCTGCTTATAGCTTTTGCTTTATATTTTGTATATAGATTATATAAGATGTATAAGATAAAAAGAGTAAAATCTATTTCTTTAATAGTGATTGTGATATTAACAACATATTTATCATTTTTTAGACCTGTAAAGATTAATTCAATTTATGCAAATTATTTTGATATAGCAAACAGCAAGGGTATAATAAACACAATAAGCCATAGAATATCTTTTGATAAAAAATACAATAATATAGAATGCAATCTTAATGATGTAAAAAATGCAATTAATTTATTAAGTCAAAGAGATATAGATGTATCAAAACTCATAATGCCATATAGTGATAATACGGTTACAAATAGAAGCGTATTTTTAATATATTTAGAATCTTTTTATGATTACAGTCATTTTGCAAGTTTGTTTGATAAAGACCCTTTTCCAGAGGAGTATAGAAAGTGGGCTAAAGCTTCATCTAAAGTTGGACCTAATGATGGAAACGGTAGTTTGTTTGCAAGGCTATCTGGATTAACTGCTAGCTCGCCAATATTTCCAAAAAAGCCTGATTCTACTATCATCACTAAAACTCTTCCATTTTTATTTAGAGATAAAGGATATAATGTTATAGCTTTGGAAGAATCTGGAGTTACTTATTATTTAGATAAATTGTTTCCTGATATTGGAGTTGAAAAAACAGTATTTAGTTTAGGAATTACAAATATAAAAAACTATATTAAAGACAATATTTCAGATGATGGTGTTTTTGTTACAGGATTTACATTTTTAGGTCATGCTAATACTCATATAAAGAATGATTTAAATTTTGTTTCGAACAATCAAAGATTTATGAGAAAGATAGATAAAAAAAATAGAGCTGTTTTGGTAGAGACTCTTGAAAACTCAGCAATGACTGCTATTGATATAATAGAAACTAGAGATATTATATTAGAGAAATATCCAGATGCTATAATCATATTTAAACATGACCATTTATATCCTTATTTAAAAAATATTATATACAACTCTTCTATAGATGAAAGCATAAAATTATCTTTTTTAAGTTCATATACTGTAAATCCTCTTCTTATATGGAATGGTAAAGATGGTGCTTATAAACTAGAAGATGGTTTTCCTCCAGAGAATATACCTATGTTTATAGCAGCTAATACTAAGCTTGATTATACAAATAGTTTGATAGAGCTTCTATATAAAGAAAATACTGATAATGTTATAAGATTTTATAATAGTTTTTACACTAATAGTTATGGTAATATAAGACGTATAGAAGTTGACAGAGAAAGTTTATCATATAAGTATGACCATGCTCAAAGGATAGTATCAGAAGATATATTTAGAGGGAGTAAATACTTCAATTCTTTAATAGATTAAACGAATTAGACATTTATTACTATAAATAATAGTTATATATTATCATTCATAAATTTTTATTAATAATTTAAAATAATATACAATATTTTGACAAACATTATTTTTTTAATATACTAATTATAGGTAAATAAATTTTTGTTAAGAATATATGTAATTATTATAAATTTTATTAAAAAATAAATGGAGGTAATATGGCTAAAGGTCGTGTTATTATTGATAGTGAACAATGTAAGGGTTGTTCTAATTGTGTATCTGTATGTCCTACCAAGATATTGTATTTAGATAAGGAAAATATGAATTCTTGGGGGTATTATCCTGCAGCGGTTACAGACATGGAGAAATGTATAGGCTGTGCTAACTGTGCCATGATGTGCCCAGATATATGTATAAAAGTAGAGAGACTTGATGAGAAGAAGGAGGGTAAATAATGGCTAGAAGTTTGATGAAAGGTAATGAGGCTATGGCTACTGCGGCTATTGCTGCTGGATGCAAATGTTTTTTTGGATATCCTATTACACCTCAAAATGAGATACCAGAGTTTATGTCTAAGGCTATGTATGAATCTGGAGGAAAGTTTGTACAGGCAGAAAGTGAGGTAGCTGCTATTAATATGGTTTATGGTGCAGGCGGAGCTGGAGTTCGTGCTATGACATCATCATCATCACCTGGTGTTGCATTAAAACAAGAGGGTATATCATATTTAGCTGGTGCTGAGATTCCTGCTGTTATACTTAATGTTATGCGTGGTGGTCCTGGACTTGGAAGCATACAGCCTGCTCAGAGTGATTATAATATGATGACTAGAGGAGGCGGAGACGGAGATTATAATTGTCCTGTTTTAGCACCTGCAAATCTACAAGAAGCTGCAGACATGATAATGGAAGCTTTTGACATTGCTGACCATTATAGAACACCTGTTTATGTAGCTGCTGATGGTTTTATTGGTCAGATGATGGAGCCTGTAGAAATTATATATAAACCCAAATATGAATTAAAAGAGAAAACTTGGGCTGCTTGCGGTCATAGAGGCAAAAGAGAGAAAAATATTGTTAATTCACTTTATTTAGAGCCTGAACTGCTTTATGAACACAATATACATCTTCAAGAGAAATATAATGAAATAAAAGAGAAAGAGGCAAGAGCTGAAAATTATAAAACAGATGATGCTGATATTATACTTGTTTCTTACGGCACTATGTCTAGGGTTGTAAGGGGAGTTGTTGATACATTTAGAGCTGAGGGCAAAAAGGTAGGTATGATTCGTCCGCAAACTTTATGGCCTTTCCCTGTAAAAGCATTTAATAATCCTAATTGTAAAATGTATATTTCTATAGAGATGAGTATGGGGCAGATGATTGATGATATTAAGCTTGCTATTGAATGCAGGGTGCCTGTTAAGTTTTTTGGTAAAGCTGGCGGATTAGTTCCTGCAGCTTATGAGATAATAGAGCATGTTAGAGAGTTTGCAGGAGGTATTTTATGATAGTATTTGAAAAATCTAAGGGGCTTACTGACAGTAGGACACATTATTGCCCTGGTTGTATGCATGGTGTATCACAAAGAATAATTGCTGAATGTTTAGAAGAGCTGGGTGTATTAGATAGGTCAGTAGGTATAGCTTCTGTAGGCTGTTCTGTACTTGCTTATAAATATTTTTCTTGCGATATGCAGCAGGCGGCACATGGTAGGGCTCCTGCAGTTGCTACTGGAGTAAAGAGAGCTATTCCTGACAGCGTGGTGTTTACGCTTCAAGGTGATGGAGATTTAGCTGCTATTGGTACTGCTGAGATAGTGCATGCTGCAGCACGCGGTGAAAATATTACTGTTATTTTCTTAAACAATGCTATTTATGGTATGACCGGAGGACAGATGGCTCCTACAACTCTTGAAGGTCAAAAGACTACTACTACTCAGGCTGGAAGAGATTTCCACAGAGCTGGTAAACCTATAAGAGTTTGCGAAATGCTTGCTACTATTGAAGGGGCTACTTTTGTTGAGAGGGTTGCTTTGGATACTCCTGCAAATATTAGAAAGGCTAAAATGGCTACAAAAAAAGCTTTTGAAAACCAGATTGCTGGAAAGGGTTTCTCTATAGTAGAAATGCTTACAAGCTGTACTACTAACTGGGGTATATCTCCAACTGAATCGCATAAATGGATAAGAGAATATTTAATTCCTCATTATCCGCTTGGCAATTTCAGGAACGACGGTTAATTAAGGAGGAAATATGAGTACAGAAAGATTAATTTTTGCTGGTTTTGGCGGACAGGGTGTTATGTCTATGGGGCAGATGATTGCTTATGCTGGAATGATAGAAAATAAGCATGTTACTTGGTGTCCTTCTTATGGACCTGAGATGCGTGGAGGTACTGCTAACTGTTCTGTGGTTGTGAGCGATGAACTAGTTGGTTCTCCTATTGTTTCGCATGATGCTACTGCTGCTGTTATAATGAACCTTCCTTCATTAACTAAATTTGAAAAAGATGTTCTTCCTAATGGTGTGCTTCTTATAAATTCTTCTTTAATAGAAAAAAAAGCTTCAAGAAATGATATTCGTGTCGCTTATGTTGAGGCTAACAAAATAGCAGGCGATATTGGTAACCCTAAGGCTGCTAATATGGTTATGCTTGGTGCTTTACTTACGCTTCAAAATATTGTTTCTTTTGACAGCATTCAACAGGCTTTCTTAAAGGTATTTGGAGAGAGAAAAAAAGAGTTTTTACCTGGAAATGAAAAGGCTTTGAATGCTGGAAGAGATGCAGTTAAAAATTTAGTTTCTTAAATAAAATATTTTAATTTATTATTTTAATTATTTAAAAAGCCCTGTCATTATTATGATGGGGCTTTAAATTTTATATTAAAATATTTATATCAAACTATGTAAATATAATATCATTAATAATTGACTTTTTAATTATTTTATATACAATTTGTAGTTACATATGATTTTAATTATTTAATTATGGAGAATTAAAAAATGAAAAAAATTATATTAATGATTACATTATTTATCATGACTATAAGTACAACACTTATGGCTAAAAGCGGTGCTGGCGTTGATATTACTGTACCTCTTGGTGCTGGTATTGGATATTTCTTTGAAGATGGTAAGAAAAGTGAAACTCTTAAGCCAAATGCTGGTTTTGAGGGCGGAGTTTATTTAAGACCTAATTATTATTTTGATTTAGCTATACTTTCTTTAGGTTTCTCATTAGACTTAGGTTATCAGAGAGATGTTTTTGCTTATAAGTCTGATATAAATACTGAGTATTTAAGTTTTGACAGTTTAAGTATAGGTTTAATGCCAAAAATAGATGTATTATTTATGTCTATAGGTGTTGGTGCTGGTGTAAAATTCCCTCTTGGCGGAGCTAGTTATTCAAAAGAAAATAGCGGCGGAGAGCAAAGTCATACATACACTTTAAAACAATTACAAGAACAATATGATAATTTATGCATACCATATATTAAAGCAAGTTTAGATTTTCTTCTTTTATATAACTTTACTTTGGGTGTTTATGTATCCTATGACTTCCCTACAATGAAAACAAAGACTGTTAATCCTCAAGTTACTTTTGGCGGATTAGATGTAGGCGGACAAGTTGGTATAAGATTCTAATTAAGATATTTAAAAAAGTAAGAGGCTTTGATTATTTTCAAGGCTTCTTACTTTTTTTATAGTTTTATATTATTAAAAACTAATTATCTTTTCTAAACCTCGATGATGTAACATCAAATTTATTGAGTCTAACCATACAAATTGATAATATTATAGCAAGTAAAACAGCAAGCGATATAGAATAATAAGCAAGAGATACTTTTTTATTGTTTTTTATAATATTTATCTGTTCAGATTTTGAGTTAATATTTTCATCTATTGCACTAGCTTCTGCAATATTTCCACTTTCCATCAAAGTTCCCTTTTGAAGACGCAAATTATCAATATCTTTTATAATACTTTCTATCATCTTCTCTCTTTTTATTTTGTTATAGAAATCAAATCCCCATATTCCTATGCTAATGAGAGAAAATATTGCTGTTATTATTATCAATACAAATATAGCAAATTTTCTTTTTTTAATGCTTACATTAGAAATATTAACAGATTTTATTTTTATATCATTTATATGATTTATTAAATCCTCAGAATCTGGATATAATAGTTTTGACTCTTCCATACAAGATAAAAGATTAACCATAGCCTTATATCTTTCTGTTCTTTGAAAGTTTAAATAATATTTATCTATATCTTTTATTTTTTCTTCAGGACTAGTTATATGTTTATTAGTTTTATTTGAATGGAAGTTTAAAAGATAAGTTTTATTTTTTTTCTTTTCAGTGTTCTTCTTTGTATTTTTATTTAACTCTTTTTTAGTTTCTTTATTATCTTCTTCATTTGCATCTTCATCATCATCATCTACTAATGATATTTTTTTATGTCTTTCATCTTCATCAATATAATCTTTAGATAATTTCCTTATTCCTCCTAAAGTACTTGATTGACTTACAGTATTTCCATCTCTATCTTTAACTTGCACTCTTATACCAAATTTATCTCTAAACATAGCCTCTAAAGTTTCTACGCTAGTATCTTTGTCTATAACAATAGAAGCTTTTTGATTTTTTCTAGGGTCAGCTATTTCAAACAATTTTATATTATTAGATTTTTTAGCTCCTTTATATATTCCCAAAGTAATTCCAAATTCTCTGTCGAAAGAATCAAGCAAATTAGAAATAGACATGTCCAAAGTTATTTTCATAAAACCCTCTATATGCAATAATTATACATTTATAATTAATATCGAAATTATAATAAATAAAACGCAAAAAATAATAAAAAGAAAAATAAATAATTTAAAATTACTGAACATTTTAATTGAAAAAAAAGTGATGTTGGTATATCATTAATATAAATTATCATTTAATCATTTTTTATTATCAAAGTTTTTTAATAATAAAAGTTTCATTGGAGGTATTATGGCTGTATCTAAAAAAAATACTAAAGGTTCATTAAAGAAAGTATCGAAAACTGTCAAGAAATTAGCTGCAGAGAAAAAAACTGTTGCTAAGAAAGCTTCTTCTGCTGTAAAGAAAGCTGCTAAAAAAGTTGAGAAAAAAATCGAGAAAAAAGTTGCTGCTCTTCCTAAATATTATGTATCAGAAGTTCCTCTTAAGAGTGCTGACAGAGAGATATTTGCTGCAATGAAAAATGAGTATAAGAGAGAGATAAACGGACTTGAACTTATTGCTAGTGAAAATATAGTTTCTCGTGCTGTTATGGAAGCACAGGGTTCTATATTTACAAATAAATATGCTGAGGGTTATCCTTCTAAAAGATATTATGGCGGATGCAGTGAAGTTGATGTTGTTGAGAACTTAGCAAGAGAAAGAGCAAAAAAATTATTTAAAGCTCCTTTTATAAATGTTCAGCCTCATTCTGGTTCACAAGCTAATATGGGTGTTTATATGGCTATATTAGAACCAGGCGATACTTGTTTAGGATTATCACTCGATTCCGGCGGACATTTAACTCATGGTAAAAATGTTAATTTCTCTGGAAAGATTTATAAGTTCGAGCATTATAATGTTAGAAAAGATACTATGCAAATAGATTATGATGAAGTAAGAGATATAGCTAAAAAAGTAAAACCTAAATTGATAGTAACAGGCGGAAGTGCTTATCCTAGACAAATAGATTTTAAAAAGTTTAGAGAGATTGCAGATGAAGTTGGTGCTTATTTAATGGTAGACATGGCTCATATATCTGGTTTAGTTGCTACTGGACTTCACCCTAGCCCTGTACCATATGCTCATTTTGTTACTGGTACTACTCATAAAACTTTAAGAGGACCTCGCGGCGGATATATTATTTCTACTGAAGAAGAATTAGCTAAAAAAATAGATAAAACTATATTCCCTGGCATACAAGGCGGACCTTTGATGCATGTTATAGCTGCTAAGGCTGTATGTTTCAAAGAAGCACTTGACCCTAAATTTGTTAAATATCAAGAGCAGGTTTTGAAAAATGCTGATGCTATGGCTAATATGTTCCTTTCTAAAGGTTATGAACTTATTTCCGGCGGTACTGATACTCATTTAATATTAGTTGATGTAAAAAAATCTAAAGGCATTACAGGTCAGCTTGCAGAAACTGTTTTAGATAAAGCTCATATCACTATTAATAAAAACGGCATACCTTATGATACAGAATCTCCAATGGTTACTAGCGGTATTAGACTTGGTACCCCTGCTATTACTACTAGAGGATTTAAAGAAAAAGATGTTATGGAGCTTACTCAATATATTGATGAAGTATTAAGTAATGCTAATGATGAAAAGGTGGTTGCTTCTGTTGCTAAGAAAGTAGCTGCTTTATGCAAAAAATTCCCAATGTATAAGTTTATAGGCGATATGTAATCAAATAATAATTTATTAATATAAAAAAAGGGAGACTATTTTTAGTTTCCCTTTTTTCTTGTTTTTTTATTATTTAAATATTTAAATAATTAATGGCTTCGCTTATTTTATCTACAACAATATCAGCACCATGTTTTAATAATTCTTCTCTTTTATAAGTATTTGTAATTGCTATTATTTTTATACCTGTTTTTTTAGCTCCATCAATTCCAGCTAAACTATCTTCAAAAATAACAACATCATCTTTTGTTATATCATTATTTCTTGATTTTAAAATTTCAAATGCATTCAAAAATAAATCTGGTTCTGGTTTAGCTTTCAATGTTTCATTATGACAAGAATATCCTACTATATATTTTGATATAGATGTTTTTTTAGACATTCTTGTAACATAATCTATATTGCTGTTTGAAGCTATAACTATATCTATGTTTTTTAATTTTTCTAATATTTCAATAACACCGTCAAATGTTTCTAAATCAGTTTCTATTATTCTGCGGAAATATTTTTCTGCATTTTCAAAGAAGTTTGTAGGTATAATATAATTTTTTTCTCTTAGCATTCTTTTTATGTCATTAGTTTGATATCCAGCCATTGAAGAAAAATCTATATCTGTAAGTTCATTCATTTCTTTTGAAGTATATATTAATGCTTTTGTATACAAAGTTTCACTGTCTACCAATGTACCGTCAAAGTCAAAAATAGCTCCTTTAATTTTTTTATTCATTTTACTTCCTTTCTTATATAAATTTATTATTATTATGATGATATATTTTATATTTAATTATTAGTTACATCAATAGCTTTTATTTATTGTTAATAAAAATTATATTAATTGTAAATAAATTGCATATATGCTATAATTTAAACGTATTAGTTTATGAAAAATATTATAAATTAATAAAAGGAGTATTAAAAATTATGGGATTAAAACTTATAATTGCTAAAGACGCTAATGGAGTAGGAAAAAAAACGGCTAATGAGATTATTAATATATTAAAGGTAAAAAAAGATGCTGTTTTAGGTCTTGCTACAGGAGGCACAGCAGAGGCAGTGTACCCTCATTTAATTAAGGCTTATGAGAAAAAAGAGATTGATTTTAAAAAAGTGAAGTCTGTTAACTTAGATGAATATAAAGGTTTAGATGGAAAAAATGAACAAAGCTACAGATATTTTATGAACAAAAATTTATTTGACCATGTAAATATTGATAAAAAAAATACTTTTGTTCCTAAGGGAATAGGTGATAAAGAAAAAATATTAAAAGAGTTTAATGATAAAATAGAAAAACTTCCAAGAGATATTCAGTTACTTGGAGTTGGTCCTAATGGTCATATTGCTTTCAATGAACCTGATGAAGCTTTACATGCTAATGCTTTATGCGTGAAGCTTGATGAAAAAACTATTAAAGCTAATGCTAGATTTTTTGCTTCAGAGAAAGATGTTCCAAGAGAGGCTTTTAGTATGGGAATGGGCGGAATATTAAAAGCTAAAAAAATAGTAATAGCTGCTATTGGTAAGGGTAAAGCTGCTGCAATGAAAGAACTTTTAAATCATGATAAAGTTATGACTAGCTGTCCTGTTACTTTCCTTAAGCTTCATAATGATGTTGTTGTTGTTATAGATGAAGAGTTGGCTGATGCTATAGGATATAAGAAAAAAGTTTGTAAGAAAAAATAATTGGTTTAATAATTAGTTTATAAATAAAATGCAATGGGGTTTTATTAATCTCATTGCTTTTTTATTGAATTATATAATATATTAATACTTGTATATATAGTGAGGATTGTTGTTAGAGTCTAGAGATTCTTCTGAATTAATATTAAATGCTTCATTACAATCTTTTATTGATTTTTCAAAATATTTTTTATCTTTTGTATATTTGTATTTATCAAAATAAAGTATGCTTCTGTTGCTTAAGGCATATATATTATGATGGTCTATTTCTATAAGTTCATTATAATCTTTTAATGCTTCATCAAAAGAAGATGCATTTGCTGTAAGTTTATAATTTAATAAATTCAAAGTTGCTCTATTATGAATAATATCAAAATCATTATTGTAAGAGGATATTGCATTATTAAAAATACTTAAAGCAGTGTTATAATCATTATTGTTATTATCTTTACCATATTTAGTTGAATATAATATTGCTTTATTATTTAGAATATCTTTGTTTTTATTATATATAGAAATTGCAGATTCATAAAACTTATCAGCCTTTACAAAATAAGTGTTATTTCCGTTTTTAGTATATATCTTTGTATAAAGTATTCCAGCACCATTCAAAGCTAAATAGTTTCTGTCATCTATTTGAAATATTTTTTCAAGTATTTCCATAGCACTATCTTCTTTGGAATTCTTTATTTCTTTTACAAGATTTTGATACATATTATTTATTTCAATTTCTTTTTTATTATCTATCTCATTAGAAATAATAATATTAGGTTTTTCCTCTTTTTTTTCATTTCCTCTTTTACAATCTTTTTTGTAGTTTGAATATTATTTTTTTCTTTATTGTTATTAGTAAGTAAATTAATTATTAAGCCGGATATAAATGTAAATACAGCTAAAAACAATAAAACATAAGTTGTGTTTCTATTTCTTAATTGTATTATATCATTAATAGATGACTTTAGATTGTTAAAGTTTGAAGAGGATATTGATGCTGTGTTTTCTTTTATAAAATTATTTAATTCATTTCTTTTATTTTGATTAGTTTCATCTATTAGTTGTTCTTTAAAATATAAGGATAATATTTTTATATACTGATTTTTCATATTTTCTGCTAAAATATTACTAGTACTATCTATTTCTTTTTTGATATTATTATTTGCCCCTATCGTATATACATTGTATACCACTGTTAATACTAAAAATATAAGAGAAAATATTATAAGTATAATAAAAATATTATTCTTTTTCATTTTATTCTTTTAATTATGCTTTTTTTCCTTTCATAAATAATATTAAAAGGCCGCTTGCAATAAAGTTACTAGCATAAGTACCTATCACTACACCGCAAAAGAATGTAAAAGCAAAATCATAAAGTATAAATCCGCCCCATATCATTATAGCAAGAGCAGCAAGCAATGTAGAAACACTAGTAATTACAGTTCTACCTACAACATTATTAAGACTTATATTAACAATTTCTTTAAATGGTCTTTTAACATCAGCATTTTCTCTGATTCTATCAAATACAACTATTATATCGTTGATTGTATAACCTATTAAAGTAAGCATTGAAGAGAGAACTAATACAGAAAACTCTTTATTCAAAAATAGAAGTATACCAAATACTATAACAACATTATGTATAAGAGTAATAATAGCAGGGAAAGCATATCTATAATTAAATCTTATAGTAATGTATATCATAATGATAATCCAAGACACTATTACAAGTATAAAAGCTAGTTTTAAATTATCAGAAGATACAACACCGCTTATAATATTACTTCCTATAAGAGTTACTTTTTCTTTTGTATATTTATCATAAAGCACTTGCATAGCTCTATCAGATTCTTCATTAGAGCCTCTAAATCTTAAAAGAAAAGCATTGATATTATCTTCTCCTTCAAGTTCTTGTATATTAACAGTTTCTGTACCAAAGTTTCTGTATAAATTTCTTATTTCAGCGATATTTATTACTTCTGGATTATCAATTTTCACTTGTAATTCAACACCGCCTGCAAAATCTATACCCATATTAAAGCTATTAGTAGTCAATTTATTAATAAAAAGCCCAATAGAAGCTATAAATAATATACTAGATATAACAGCCGCAACAGGCATAAATTTAACAAAAGGAATTTTATTTTTTGTTACATCATTATTTTCAGTTTTTTTAACATCATTATTTTTTTTAATATTTTCGCTCATACTATAAAATCCTTATTATATTAAATAAAGAAGAAACCAGCTTTCTTCACAAGTTTTGTACGAATAATTTCCTCATATATATATCTAGTAATAAATACAGCAGTAAATAGGTTTATTAAAATACCAAAGAACAATGTAACAGCAAAACCTTGTACAGGGCCGCTTCCAAATATCCATAGTATTAAAGCTACTATTATTGTTGTAATGTTAGAGTCAAATATTGTAGCAAAAGCTCTGTCATAACCAGATATAATAGCATCAGAAATATTAGATTTTATTTTTAATTCATCTTTTATACGTTCAAAAATAATAACGTTAGCATCAACTGCCATACCTATAGTAAGTATAAGACCAGCTATACCAGGCAAAGTAAGAGTAAATCTTAAAGGAGAAAGTATAGCTATAATAAGTATAACGTTTATAAGCATAGCTATTGTAGATAAAACTCCAGATACTCTATATACAGCAATCATAAATACAGCAACTAATATTGCAGCCATAAATAAAGCAGTAGTACCAGCCTTAACAGAGTCAGCACCTATAGATTGACCTACAACTTCTTCCTCTACAACACTTACTTTTAAAGGTAAAGCACCTTCTTTAAGTATTCTAGCTAAATCTTGAGCTTCTTCCAAAGTAAAGCTTCCAGAAATAACTCCTCTTCCACCTCTAATTTCCTGATTGATATTAGGAGCACTTATTACTTTATCGTCTAATACAATAGCAAGCATTCTATTAACATTAGCAGCAGTTACTAATGCAAACTGTTCAGCTCCTTCATTATTAAGTTCAAACTCAACAGTAACCTCTCCAAATTGTCCGCCGCCTACATTAGCATTAATTAAAGCAGAACCATCTAAAGAAGCCTCTTTTTCTATAAATACAGGAGCTCCTCTAACTCTTCTTCCAAAGTCATCTTTTTCGCTATAAAAATAAACTTGCTTGTCGTTTTCTGGTACTTTAGCAGTATTAGTGAAAACTCCAAGAAGTAAGTCATTGCTAGTAATTGTAGCAGAAGCCTCTTGGTCTACCAAATTGAAAGTGAGAGCACCTTGGCTAAGTACAACACTTTTAATTCTATCAGGGTCTCTAGCACCAGGAAGTTCAACAACCACTCTGTCATCGCCTTGCTTTCTTATACCAACCTCACTAACTCCAAATTGGTCAATTCTTCCTCTTAATCTAGATATAAGTCTTTCCATAGCATCATTTTTCTCTTCAGCAGTAAGAGATAATGCTGTTCTGTCTAATTTGTTGGCATAATCTTCAAAATCTGCCTGAAGTACTATTCTTATACCGCCCTGTAAGTCTAATCCTAAATTTACAGATTCGCTTCTAAGACGTTTAAGAGACTGAATCTCATCAATTTGTTCTTTTGTATATCCATTAGATATCATCTCATCTAATGACATATTACTTTCTTCTTTTTTATCTTCTGGTGTGAAAAAATACCATCTTACTGTAGGAGTGATAAACCAACCCATTATAGCAAGACCTATAATTATGAATGCTAGCCTTAAATTATGACTCATATTATTTTCCTATTTCTTTATTATTATTTTTTCTATTATTCTTTTTTTTCTTCAGATTGTGCTTTTTCTAACTCTTCTTTTATCTGATTTTTGTCTTCTATAGCTTTTTTATCTTTCTTTTCTTCTTTTTTATTGTTAAGAACTTCTTCGCTAACTACAGCTGATATAGAAGATTTTATTATTTCTATTTTTGTATTTTCTCCTAATTTCACTATAGCAACTCTTCCGCCTTCTTTGTCAGATACATATTCAGCTACTATACCGCCGGCTACTATTATTTTATCGCCTTTTTTTAAACTAGCTATGCTTTGAGCCAATTTTTGTTGTTGTTTTTTTTGTGGTCTAATAAGTAGAAAGTAGAATATAGCAAAAATAGCTACCATCATACCTATTGATACTAAAGGACTTCCTCCTGCTTGAGCTCCTCCTGTAGTTTGTGCATATAAAGTTGCTGTGAACATTTAATTACCTCTTTAAAATTATTTTTTATATTTTCAATGATTTTATATGATATCAATAATTTATACTTATGTCAATATTGCAGTATTTCATTTTTATAGTATTTGTTTTTAATAATTTATACTATTGTTTTATTGACAATAGCATTAAGTATAGTATAATATCGTGAAAATTGGGTAAAATTATATGAAACAAACAAACAAACAAACAAACAAACAAACAAACAAACAAACATTTCTCTATATACTCTCAAGTTTTATTCTACTAATACGTTCTATTTCTGTTGCAAAAATAAATACTACAAAATTAAATATCTTTTTTCTAAACTTTGTATGTTTTCAAGAGGTAGTATATGAAAACTAAAGAGATTTTGATAAAGATATTTGTTGTTTTTTCATTTGTAATAATTATTTCAATAGCTGTATTAGGATTATTAGGTATAAAAGAAAGAGTAGGATTTTTATCAGATTTTAATTTAAATATAGATAAAACTTTATATATTAATGGATTAG
The DNA here is from genome assembly GCF_000325665.1 of Brachyspira pilosicoli P43/6/78. Lineage (NCBI taxonomy): Bacteria > Pseudomonadati > Spirochaetota > Spirochaetia > Brachyspirales > Brachyspiraceae > Brachyspira > Brachyspira pilosicoli. Next base: position 1,604,852 of record NC_019908.1, on the reverse strand, counting down.
ATATAAATGAAACTAAAAAATTATTTACATTAGATGATAAGTTAGACTATAATTCTATTACCAATTATATTTTTACTAATGATTCTATAACAAATTATAGTTATGACTTTAGAATAAAATATTATAGCAAAGTATTTAGAAATAGCGATATATATGATGTTTATCCTAATATAGAAAATATATTAAATAATAATAATTTTATTAAAGAAATAAAAATGGGTGAGAAAGGTAGTCCTTTTGGTGATTTTATTTCTAGTAAGATTATATATACAGAAAAAATTGATAATATAAATTATACGCTAAAATTAAAATATAAAATTATATTATCTATATTAATTACATTGTTCTCTATATTAGTAATTTTTATATTTTATTTTTATAGAAATAAAATATTATTATTGGTTAATAATATTCGTAATTTTTTAATTAATGATTGTGAGAACAATTTTAATATTTCTATTATAGTTTTTATTATATTTTTTCCTTTTATATTTTTTATCTATAATCATATACGTTTATCATATTATTATTATTATATGACCGATTCTACAAATCAGTATACAAAAGATATGCTACTAGTTTCATTAAATATGATGCCAGAGCATTTTCTACATCCTAATATGATACCTTTGGTTCTATTTAAAATAATATTCATTCCATTTGGTAAGTTCTTTAACATACTTACAAATATTACTTTTGAAGATTTTAAAATTAGTTTAAATCCTTATTTTATATTTGCAGAAATGGCAGAATATTCTATTACAATATTTTATATATCTTTTCTTCTATTTTTGTCAATAATGTTTATTAATGGAATGAAAATAATTAATAAATATAATATTGTTAAAAATAAGTTTTTATATTTTATTATATCAATATTGATGCTGATATTTTTTATGTTTCCATCTTCTATAAGTTCATTTTATATATTTAATGCTTTTATAAATATTATTAGATATGAAACTTTTGGATTACTATTTGCTTCTATATCGTTATTCTTTATAATATTATCATCTGAAACAAAAACTTGTATTAGTAATAAACATAAATTATATATAATAATATCAGGTATATTTTCTGGTTTTGCTATTTTATCAAAGATACAATTATCTGGATGGGCAGTATTAATTTTTATAATTTATATTTTGCTTAACTTAGATAAATTATATAAAAATAAAAATAATAATATAAATTATAAAATATATTTATATTATTATTTTTATTTACTATAGTGCTTATAATTTTTAATATTGTAATATATAAACTATTTATTACTAAATCTATTAAATCAAGCTCCTTATTATACGATATAGATCCTAATAAATTAATATATTTACAATCTTTATTGCCTATATTTTTTATAATATTAACAGTAATTATTTCTCTTATTTATTTTAATAAAATTAATGTTTATTGTATAATCAAATTATTAATTAAATATTTTGTAATTTATATATTAGCTATGTTATCTCCTTTATTATTATCTTTATTATTACCAGATCCATTTGATAGTTTAGCTAATACTTATATTTTATCTTATGCTGGCGGTAGTATTCTATCAATTATAAATTGGGAAATTGTTGGATATGGTGATGCTAGTAAAAATGTACTTAAATATTTGATTGTTTTTATATTATTATTTATTTTTATTTTAATTGTATCAACTATATTTATATATAAAAATAAAAAAATTAGTATATCAAAAATAAAGTCAAGTTTAATAATCTCTATATTAATACTTATAATATCAATATTATTTATGAATACTATTAGAAAAGGAATTAGTACTGATTTTTTTATATCTGTTTATCTTGTTAAATTTTCTTATTTTGTTTATTTTTTGCAAATATATTATCCTGTAAAAGATATAATAATATTATATTATCACTCTTATTAATTATATTGTTAAAAAATGGATATGAATCTTTCTTATGTATAAAAAATAATATACCAAATACTTCTATAAGCAATAATAATGTACATTATAATCAAGATATATGGAAGAGCCATACTTATAATACAGATAGGGGAACAATATATACAAATATCATGAGTATATCAAGCATAAATACGAATGTTTGGAACTCTTCATTTTATTGGGCAAAAGATATAAGAAAAACTAAATTATTATTATTTAATACATATTCTAAATTTACAGATGTTACAGTATCAGATAATGGTTCACTAATATCTAAAGGCGCAAATGAATATATTTCTGATATAGATAAAAATATATCTGGAGGTTTATTAATTTTAATGACTAAAGATATTAATTATATTAATGTAAGAACAGATTATGATTTTTATTTTATATCTGATATTAAATATAAAAAAGAAGATGAAAGAATAATTTTTACAAATTATGATTTTTATATAAATAATAAAAAATATTTTGTGTATAAATTAAGCATGAAAACATTTCAAGAATTACCTTGGACATATAATGGTTCATATAATTTCGAAAAAGGTGAAGATTTTCTGAATAGAGGTTTTATTTTAATTAATGATAGATTAGCAAAAGGACTTTAACTAATGGAAAGAGAAATACCAAATTATGAATATAAAGAATATTTTAGTAAAAGAAATGAGTATTGTTTATTAATACCTACTTGGAACGAGGGAGAAAGAATACAAATAGAACTTAAACGTTTGAAAGATTCTGATATACCTGGAAAGATAGATATATTTTTGCTTGATGCTGGAAGTACAGATGGTTCTATAAATGATGATTTTCTTAGAGATATAGGAGTAAGGGCTGTTCTTACTATTAGAATGAAAGGTCAAGCCAATGCTTATAAAGCAGGTTTCTCAAAAGTATCTGATGAGAAATATAAAGGAATAGTTACAGTAGATGGTAATAATAAAGATAGTGTAGAGCAGACTATGGAGTTTGTAGAATTATTAGAAAAAGGTTATGATTTTGTTCAAGGTTCAAGATTTATGAAAGGTGGATATCATGAAAACACACCACTTTCAAGAGTATTAGCAATTAAATTAATTTCTAATCCTCTATTATCATTATCTTCAGGATTTAAATATACAGAAACAATGTCAGCCTTTAGAGGTTTTTCTATGAAGATAATAGATGATGATAGAATAGCTATTTTTAGGGATATATTTACTAGTTGGGAATCACAATGGTATTTAGCAAATATAATACCTAAATTGGGTTATAAAGTTATAGAGATACCACAAACAAGAGTTTATCCCAAAAGTGGTAAAATACCAACTAAAATAAATTTTTGGGGGAATTTACAAATAATGTCACAGTTAATAAAAGTAGTAACTGGATATTATAATGTAAAGAAATAAATTTGAGTTGACAAATAAAAGATAAACCATATAATCATCTAAAAGACGAAGATATGTAAAGTAAAATTAATTCTATATTATGTTTTTTATATAGAGAAATATTTACTTAAAAGGTTAATTTGCATTTTGGTTTTAATTTGTTGGATATTTGTAATATTAAATAATGTTTAATAATAATGAGGTATTTTTATTATGAAGAAAATATATATAGCAGGACATAGAGGTTTAGTTGGCAGCGCAATAGATAGAGTGCTTACAAAAAAAGGTTATTCTAATATAATAAGAAAAACACATTCAGAGTTAGATTTAAGAAACAGAGAAGATGTTTTTAAGTTTTTTGAAAAAGAAAAACCAGAGTGGGTATTTTTATCAGCTGCTAAAGTAGGCGGCATATATGCTAATAATACTTATCCAGTAGATTTTTTATTATATAATTTACAAATACAAAATAATATAATAGAAGCTTCTTATACTTATGGCGTTGAAAAATTAATGTTTTTAGGTTCAAGCTGTATATATCCAAAAGAATGCCCTCAGCCGATAAAAGAAGAATATTTACTTTCAGGATATTTAGAAAGTACAAATAGACCTTATGCATTAGCAAAAATTACAGGTATAGAATTGTGTGAATCTTATAACAGACAGTATAATACTAATTATATAGCTGTTATGCCTTGTAATCTTTATGGTATAAATGATAATTATCATGCAGAAAATGCTCATGTTATACCAATGCTTATAAGACGTTTTCATGAAGCAAAAATAAATAATTTGAAGGAAACTGTTATTTGGGGTAGCGGTACTCCTTTAAGAGAGTTTATGTGTTCAGATGATTTGGCAGAGGCTTGTATTTATTTAATGGAAAATAAAGATGCTAAAGATATAGGCAAATTTATTAATATAGGTTCTGGAAAGGAAGTTACTATAAAAGAATTAGCAGAGTTAATAAAAAAAGTTGTAGGTTTTACAGGTGAAATAAAATTAGATAGCTCTAAACCAGATGGCACTATGAGAAAATTATTAGATGTTTCAAAGATAAACGCTTTAGGTTGGAAATATAAAACAGAACTTGAAGATGGTTTAAAAATAGCTTATGAAGATTTTTTAAAAAATTATAATAAATAATAAATAGGATATAAAAATATGAAAAAAGCACTTATTACAGGAATTACAGGACAAGATGGTTCTTATTTAGCTGAACTTTTATTAGAGAAAGGCTATGAAGTACATGGTATAATTAGAAGAAGCTCATCTTTTAATACAGAGAGAATAGATCATTTGTATAGTGATCCTCATATTAATGATGTTAGAATGTTTTTACATTATGGAGATTTATCTGATAGTTCTAATTTATCAAGATTGTTAGAGAAAATACAGCCAGATGAAATATATAATTTGGCAGCACAAAGTCATGTAAGAGTAAGTTTTGATATGCCAGAATATACTGCTGATGTTGTAGGATTAGGTACTATAAGAATACTTGATGCTATTAAAGAAACACATATAAAAACAAAATTTTATCAAGCTTCAACAAGTGAATTATATGGTAAAGTTGTTGAAACTCCCCAAACTGAGAAAACACCTTTTTATCCAAGAAGCCCTTATGCTTGTGCTAAATTATATTCATATTGGATTACGGTTAATTATAGAGAAAGCTATGATATGTATGCTTGTAATGGTATATTATTTAATCATGAAAGCCCAAGAAGAGGTGAAACTTTTGTTACTAAAAAGATAACACATGCAATTGCTAAGATTTTAAAGAAAGAACAAGATAAACTATATTTAGGTAATTTGGATGCTAAGAGAGACTGGGGATATGCTAAGGATTATGTTGAGGCTATGTGGCTTATGTTGCAGCAAGAAAAAGCTGATGATTATGTTATAGCTACAGGAGAGACACATTCTGTAAAAGAGTTTCTTGATGAAGCTTTTGGTCTTGTTGGTCTTGATTGGAAAAAATATGTTGAAATAGACCCTAGATATTATAGACCTGCTGAAGTAGATTTACTTTTGGGAGACCCTACTAAAGCTAAAGAAAAATTGGGTTGGAAGCCAAAAACTACTTTTAAAGAGTTAGTAAAAATAATGTTAGAATATGACTTAAATAGTGTAGGATTAAGTTTAAAGGACTTTAATTAATATAAAAATAATAATGTAGAAAATAATTAAATTTGTCGCCGGATAAATTTATTTAGAACGTTTGTATTCATACCGTAGGCCTTAGAAAGTATGAACGCAAACGTTTTTTTATTATAGGGTATTTTTTATGAATAATATACTTCATCTATTTATTAAATATGTATCACTTAATGTGCTTGGTATGATTGGTTTATCTTGCTATATACTTGCTGATACTTTTTTTGTTGCTAGAGGAATAGGCTCTGATGGGCTTACCGCTTTGAATATTGCTATACCTATTTTTAATTTTGTTAATGGAATTGGTTTAATGCTTGGAATAGGCTCTGCTACTAAGTATGCTATATTAAAAGCACAAAATAAAAATAATGAAGCAAATATTATATTTACTAATTCTTTAATTTATATATTGATAATATCAGTTTTGTTTATAACTTTGAGTATTTTCTTTACATCTAGTATAGCTTATATTTTGGGAGCTAGAGGTAATATACATTCTATGACTAATATTTATATAAAGATGATACTTTTATTTTCGCCTATGTTTATGCTTAATAATGTGCTTTTAGGTTTTGTGAGAAATGATAATCACCCGAGACTTGCTATGATTGCTATGCTTATGGGAAGTTTGTTTAATATTGTTTTTGATTATATATTTATTTTTCCTTTTAATATGGGAATATTTGGAGCTGTGCTTGCAACAGTATTTTCTCCTGTTGTGAGCATACTAATATTATCAGCATTATTTATAAAAAAGAAAAATACATTTTTTATTGTAAAGCCTAATATTAGTTTTAGAAAATTCTTTGAAATATCATCTCTTGGTGTATCTTTTTTAATTACTGAAGTTTCATCAGGTTTTGTTATTTTATCTTTCAATATAATAATATTAAATATTGCAGGCGATGTAGGAGTAGCTGCTTATGGAATTACTGCAAATATAGCATTAGTGATTATAGCAATATTTACAGGAATGGGGCAGGGAGTGCAGCCTATTATAAGTATTAACTATAATAATCAAGATAATATAAATAAAATATATAAATATGCTGTAATTTTATCAACCAGTATTTCTATTTTTGTTTATATAATTACTTATTTATTTGCTAATGAAATAACTTCAATTTTTAATAGAGACAATATAGAAGAGCTTCAAAGAATATCAGTTAATGGACTTCGCATATATTTTACAGCATTTATATTTGTGGGATATAATATTATCACTTGCGTATATTTTTCTTCTAGAGATAAAGCTAAGCAGGCATTTATAATATCTATATTAAGAGGTTTTATATTCATAATGCCTTCAATATTTATTTTATCTAGTATTTTTAATATGACAGGGGTATGGTTATCATTTCCAGTTGCAGAGATTTTAACAAGCATTTTTTCATTTTTATTTTTTATTAATAGCAGAAATAAATTGATTAGTAATATTAATAATTTATTATAAAGAAAAATAATTATATTTAATTAAATAATTTAAGTGATACAAAAGGGTTAAAACAATCAAGCTTTAATACTTATTTATTGTTTTAATTATAAATTACATCTCTACAACTAAAGTAGTACACTACAGTTTCTTATACAAAGCTTAGCAAAACTTTTTTAGAACTGATTTTTTATTTTTTTATTAATAAGAATATGATTGATGATTTTCTTTATTATGATATAATATTTTATTTAAATGGAAGAATAATATGCAAACAAACAAATATTTATATATAATCTCATATTTTACTTTACTAATATGCTCTATTTTTGTTGAAAAAAATTTTATTTATAATAAACTATGTATTTTTTACAAGGATAAAATATGAAAAATAAAAATATTTTTTTAAAAATATATATAGTATTTGTTATTATACTAGCTATTTCAATTATAGTTTTATATGTTTTAGGAAAAAAAGAAAGAATAGGATATCTATCAGATTTTGAGATAAATGTTGATAAAACATTAGAAATAAATGGATTAGATTTAGAAAGAAAACTAAAAAATTATTTATTATAGAAGATAAATTAGATGAAACTTCTATTAATAATTTTTTATTTACTAATATATCTATAACAAATTATAGCTATAATTTTAGAATAAAATATTATAATAAAGTATTTAGAAATAGTGATATTTATGGTGTTTATCCTAATATAAACCAAATTTTAGAAAATAATAATTATA